>NZ_JBWKER010000037.1:0-100728 GCF_056435345.1 Kitasatospora sp. NPDC043950 | reverse complement strand
CCCCCCCCCCCCCTCCCCCCCCCCCCCCCCCCCCCCCCCCCCCCCCCCCCCCCCCCCCCCCCCCCCCCCCCCCCCCCCCCCCCCCCCCCGCCCCCGGACCTCGCGCCCCCGGACCCCGCTCAGCCGGACGGGGCGGGGGCGGTGCCGGTCAGCAGGGCCTCGCGGACGAGTTGGACGGGGTGCCAGGCGTGGCGCTCCGTCCCGTGGAAGATCTGCTGGCGGCAGGACGCGCCGGTGGCGACGATCACGGTGTCCTCGGGTTCGGCGTTGACGGCGGGGAAGAGCCGGTCGTTCCCCACCGTCATGGACACCTCGTAGTGCTCGCTCTCGAAACCGAAGGAGCCCGCCATCCCGCAGCAGCCGGCGTCCAGTTCGACCACCTCGACGCCGGGGATCCGGTTCAGCAGGGCGATGGTGGCGGCCGTACCGACCTCGGCCTTCTGGTGGCAGTGGCCGTGGTAGAGCAGTCGGCGACCGGCCGGCCAGGCCTCGGGGCTCAGGCGGAGGCGTCCGGCGTCGATCGCCTCGGTGAGCAGTTCCTCCACCTGCCGGACCCGGCCCGCGAGATCCTTGACCACCGGGTCGTCCGGGTGCAGGGCCAGGTGCTCGTCCCGCAGCGTCATCAGGCAGGACGGCTCGCAGCCGGTGACCGGTGAGTCCGGGGCCGCCGTCGCGGCGATGGCCCGGGCGAAGTCGGCCGACTGCCGCTTGGCGTCGTCCAGCAGTCCCTTGGACAGGCTCGCGCGACCGCAGCAGCCCTGCGCCGCCAGCCGGACCCGCCAGCCGGCCAGTTCCAGCAGTTCGACGGCGGCGCGGCCGATGGCCGGCTCGGTGAAGGTGGTGAAGGAGTCGGCCAGGAAGGTCACCTCACCGAGGGGGGCCGACGGGGCCGCGCCCTCGTGCTGCCGGAACCACCGCAGCAGGTTGTCCCGCGCGAAGGCCGGCAGCGGCCTGGCAGCGGTGATACCGAGCCTCCGTTCCAGCAGTCGGCGGACGAGCCGGCTGCGCCCCGGGAGGTTGGAGAGCGGCGCGGTGGCCGAGCCGAGCCGGTTGAGCAGGCGGATGGCGCCGAACACCCGGGATCTGCGCGGCACCCCGTGCAGGTCGTGGTGGTGGGAGAGGGTCTCGGCCTTGAGCGTGGCCATGTCGACGCCGAGCGGGCACTCGCTCTTGCACGCCTTGCACATCAGGCAGAGGTCGAGGATCCCGTGCAGGCGCTCGTCTCCCAGCGCCTGCCGGGGGTCCGGCTCGGAGAGCGCCTTCACCAGGGCGTTGGCGCGGCCGCGGGTGGAGTGCTCCTCCTCCCGGGTGGCCATGTAGGAGGGGCACATCGTGCCGGTGGCGCTCTTGCGGCACAGCCCGATGTTCATGCACCGGTCGGCCGCCCCGCGCATGCCGCCGAGGACCTCGAAGGCGAGCCGGGTGCGCAGTTCGGGCGCGGGCGGCAGGGCCCGGTCCCGCAGGTGGTCCGTCATCGCGGGGGCGTCGACGATCTTGCCGGGATTGAAGAGGTTCCGGGGGTCGAAGAGCCGCTTCGTACCGCGCATCGCCTCGTAGAGGTCCCGCCCGAAGAGCAGCGGATTGAACTCGCTGCGGGCCAGGCCGTCGCCGTGCTCGCTGGAGTTGACACCGCCGTACTCGGTGACCAGGTCCCGGATCTCCTCCGCGACCGCCCGCATGGTCGTCACCTGGGCGGGGTCGGTCAGGTCCACGAAGGGGCGGATGTGCAGGCAGCCGACCGAGCAGTGCCCGTAGAAGCCGGCCGACAGGCCGTGCCGGTCCAGCACCTCCTGGAAGCGGCGGGTGTAGTCGACGAGGTGGACCGGGTCGACGGCGGTGTCCTCGACGAAGGCGAGCGGACGGCGGGTGCCCTCGCCGGCGGCCATCAGCAGGCCCAGGCCGGCCGAGCGGACCTTGAGCAGGGCCTCCTGCTGCTTCGCGGTCACCGCGTGCAGGGTGTGGTAGCCGTGGCCGTGCCGGGCCCACCGGGCGGTGAGCCGCTGGAGCCGGCCGCGCAGTTCGCCCTCGTCGTCCCCGCTGAAGCTGACGAACAGCAGCGCCCCGGGATCGCCGGCCAGGATGCCGCCGAGCGGGGCGTACTCGATCTTCCGCCGGGAGAGTTCGAGGATCGTCCGGTCCATCAGCTCCACCGCGGCGGGTTCGCAGGCGAGGGCGTCCGCGGTCGCGTCGACGGCCCCGGCGACGGAGGTGAAGTGGCCGACGGCGATGACCGTGTGCGCGGGCCTGGGCACCAGGTCGACCAGGGCCCTGGTGGCGATGACGAGGGTGCCCTCCGAGCCGACGACGAACTTCGCGAGGTCGAAGGGGGCGTCCACCGCGCCCTCCGCGCCCTCGGCGCCCTCGCGGACGAGCCGTTCCAGGCGGTACCCGCCGGAGCGGCGCCAGAACTCCGGTGTTCCCTCGGCGATGGCCCGGGCGTTGGCCCGGACGATCCGCGGGAGTTCGCGGTAGACGGCACCTTCGAGGGTCGGCAGGGCGGCCCGGCGGCGGTGCTCCGCCGCGTCGACCGGGGCGAGGTGGGCCCGACTGGCGTCGGAGAGCACGACGTCGAGCTCCCGGACGTGGTCGATGGTCATCCCGTGGCGCAGCGACCCGCTGCCGCCCGAGTTGTTGCCGATCATGCCACCGATGGTGGCCCGGTTGGCGGTGGAGGTGTCGGGGCCGAACACCAGGCCCGACGGCGCCGCCGCACGGTTCAGTTGGGCCTGGACGACGCCGGGTTCCACCAGGGCGGTGCGGGCCTCGGGGTCCAGTTCCACGATGCGGTTCAGGTGGCGGGACAGGTCCAGGACCAGCCCGGGCCCCACAGTCTGCCCCGCCAGGCTGGTGCCCGCGCCGCGCGGCACCAGCGGTACGCCGTGTTCGGCCGCCGCGGCGACCGCGGCCTGGACGTCGTCGGCGTGCCGGGGCAGGACCACGCCGACCGGGGTGATCGCGTACATGCTCGCGTCCCGGGAGTACAGGTGCCGGGTGTAGTCGTCGAAGCGGACCTCGCCGTCGAGGTCGCGGCGGAGCCGGTGCTCCAGCGCGCGGGTGTCGCCGTGGCGGGTGCCGCTCTCGGGTCGGGCGGCGCGCTCGGGGCCGCGGCCGGCCGTCGAGGCGTCGGAACTGCTCGCTGTCATGTCCGGTTGACTCCTGTGTCTGGGGGTGCCGGGGCGTTCACGGGCGGCGGAGCACGTCGAGCGCCGCACCGAGGCCGGCCGGGTCGATCGGCACCCCGGCGAGTTCCAGGCCCAGCTGCACCCCGGCGAGGGTGCCGATGAGGGTCAGGTCGTTGAGGTGGCCGAGGTGGCCGATCCGGAAGACCCGGCCGGCGAGCCTGCCCAGACCGGCGCCGAGCGACATGTCGAAGCGCTCCAGGACGAGTTCGCGGAACCGGTCGGCGTCGTGGCCCTCCGGCAGCAGGACCGCAGTGAGCGAGCCGGAGTACTCGCGTTCGTCCGCGCACAGGACCTCCAGGCCCCAGCCGTGGACGGCGGCCCGGGTGGCGGCGGCGTGCCGGGCGTGCCGGGCGTGGACGTTGTCGTGGCCCTCGGCGTCGAGGATCCGCAGGGCCTCGTCCAGGCCGTAGAGCAGGTTGATGGCGGGGGTGTAGGGGAAGGCACCGTTCCGGTTCGCCTCGATGACCGGCGCCCAGCTCCAGAACGACTTGGGCAGCCCGGCGGTGCGCGAAGCGACCAGCGCCTTGCGGCTGACCGCGTTGAACCCCAGCCCGGGCGGCAGCATCAGGCCCTTCTGCGAGCCGGACACCGTGACGTCGACGCCCCACTCGTCGTGGCGGTAGTCGAGGCAGCCGAGCGAGGACACCGCGTCGACCAGCAGCAGCGCCGGGTGGCCCGCCTCGTCCAGGGCCCGGCGCAGTTCCGCGATCCGGCTGGTCACGCCGGTGGAGGTCTCGTTGTGGACGACGCACACCGCCTTGATCGTCCGGTCGGCGTCCTCGGCGAGTCGCTGCGCGAGCACCTCGGGATCGGCACCGTGGCGCCAGTCCCCGGGGACCAGATCCACCTGGAGGCCGAGGTCCTGGGCCATCTCCCGCCAGAGCGCGGCGAACTGTCCGGTCTCGAAGCAGAGCACCCGGTCGCCGGGGCTGAGGGTGTTGACCAGGGCGGCCTCCCAGGCGCCGGTCCCCGAGGCGGGGTAGATCACGACCGGGCCCGAGGTGCCGAACACCGGCCCGATCGACTTGAGCAGACGCAGCGTCAGTGCCGCGAACTCGGGCCCCCGGTGGTCGGTCGTGGGCGCCGCGATCGCCCGCAGCACGGGGTCGGGGACGTTGGTGGGGCCCGGGATCTGGAGGAAGTGGCGGCCGGTACGGAAGGACATACGCGTCGAACCCCCTTAAGGGTTGTGCCGTCTGACGGCACGTCGTATCGTGGAGCGGCATAGTGGAGCGTAGGCGCCACCTTCGAAGGGGGTCAAGGATGCAGAACGTGCTCAACGCGCTGCGGGTACTGGAGGAGGTCGCCGCGCGCCAGCCGATCGGCGTCGCGGAGCTGGCGCGGGCCATGGACCTACCGAAGAGCTCCGTGCAGCGGGCGCTGCTCACCCTGCACACGGCGGGGTGGCTGCGCCAGGCCGGCGGGGCACCCACCCGGTGGCTGGTCACCGCCAAGGCACTACAGGTCGGTCGGCAGGCCACCGGTGAACTGGGCCTGCGCGACGCCGCCGTGCCGGTGATGGAGGAACTGCGCCGGCAGACCGGCGAAACGGTCCACCTGGCCGTGCCGGAGGGCGGCCGGGTGATCCTGGTGGAGCGGCTGGAGACCAGCCAGCCGGTGCGGATCGTCCTTCCGCTCGGGCAGGACCTGCCCGCCCACGCCTCCGCCAACGGCAAGGCGGTGCTCGCCGCGAGCCCCGCCGAGGCGCTGGAGAGCTATCTCGCCGAGGGGCTGGCCCGGTACACCGACACGACGATCGTCGAACCACGGCGGCTGCTGGACGAGTTGGCGGAGGTCCGGCGCCGGGGCTACGCGACCAACAGCGGCGAGTGGCGCTCCGACGTCTCGGCGGTCGCCGCGGCGGTCATCGGGGGCCTCGGGCTGCCGGTAGCGAGCATCAGCGTCAACGTCCCCGCCAGCCGGGCCACCGACGAGTCGCGGGCGGAGCACGGAACCCTGGTCAACGCGGCGGCGAAGCGGCTCGGCGTCGTGCTCGGAGCGCGCGGGTGACGGCGAACTCGGCTTCCCCCACGCCTTCCTGACGATACGTCAGAACCGGCACTCCCGATCCTGAGCCCGCACCCCGCCCCCTTGACGGCGGTATCGGCGCATCCCATGCTTGGCGCCTGATGGAACTCGGGTTCCATGATGCGAAAACGTGCGTGCGCCGATCGTCCGTACCCGGGTGGATCGAGCGTTCTCGCCGTCGCGGTCATCGCCGACTGGAGAAAGCGAGACCCACCCGTGTATCGCCAAGTCCCAGACCCGCTCGGACACCCCGCTCTCGCCGCCCTGCTCGCGGCGACCCCCCTCCTCGTCCTCCTGGTCCTGCTCGGCCTGGTGCGACTGAAGTCGCACTGGGCCGCCCTCGCCGGGCTCGCCACCGCCTTCCTGATCGCCACCGCCGGCTACGGCATGCCGCTCGGCCAGGCCGCCGACGGCGCACTGGAGGGAGCCGCCTTCGGACTGTTCCCGATCGTGTGGATCATCCTCGGCGCGGTGTGGATCAACCGCCTCCAACGCGCCTCCGGACACTTCGACGTCATCGGAAGGACCTTCTCGTCCCTCTCCGGCGACATCCGGATCCAGGCCGTGCTGATCGCCTTCTGCTTCGGGGCGATGATCGAGTCCCTCTCGGGATTCGGCACCCCCATCGCGGTCACCTCGCTCATCCTGCTCGGCCTGGGACTGGACCCCCTGAAGGCCGCCGCCGTCGCGGCCTTCGCCAACACGGCGCCGGCGGCCTTCGGTTCGGTGGGCAACCCGATCCAGACCCTGGCCAAGGTCACCTCCCTCCCCGGGGCCGACCTCGGCGCCATGGTCGGCCGCCAGTCCGCCGTCATCGCGGCCCTGGTGCCGTTCGTCCTGCTGCTCCTCCTCGACGGGCGCCGGGGGCTCCGGGAGGTGTGGCCGGTGGCCCTGGCCGCCGGAACCGGCTTCGCCGTCGGCCAGTTCCTCTGCTCGAACTACCTCACCTACCAACTCACCGACCTGGTGGCCTCGCTCACCTCGCTCGCCTCGGTCATCGTGCTGCTCAGGATCCGGGCGCGACGGAACGGCCCCGCCGCCGAAACGCGGCCCCGCGTGGAGCGCGCCCCCCGCCGGGACACCCTGCTGGCCTTCCTCCCGTACGCGATCATCACCGCGCTGTTCGCCCTGGTGTCCTACGGCGGGCCCGTCGCCGGCTTCGTGAAGGACCAGGACGTCTCCTTCCCCTGGCCCGGGCTCCACGTGACCAGCCCGAGCGGCCGACCCGTGGCGGTCACCACCTTCGACTTCGGCTGGCTCGGCGCGGCCGGGACCCTGCTCCTCGCCACCGGCGTCCTGACCGCGCTCATCCTGCGGGTGCCGGTACGGCGGGCACTGCGCTGTTACCTGGACGCGCTGCACCAGATCCGCTGGGCGGCCCTGACCATCGCCTGCGTCCTCGCCCTCTCCTACCTGATGAACCTCTCCGGGATGGCCGTCTCCATCGGCACCTGGCTGGCGGGCCTCGGCGGTGCCTTCGCCCTGTTCTCCGGCTTCACCGGCTGGTTCGGCGTGGCCCTCACCGGATCCGACACCTCCTCCAACGCGCTCTTCGGTGCGATGCAGGTCTCCGCCGCCCAGCACATCGGACTGTCCCCCCTCCTGGCCGCCGCGACCACCAGCACCGGCGGCGTCCAGGGCAAGGCCGTCGCGATGCAGAACCTGGTCATCGCCGCCAGCGCGGTCGGGACGTACGGGCGGGAGGGGGAGGTCCTCCGCAAGATCATCGGCTGGAGCCTGGCCGTCCTGGCCGTCCTCTGCCTCCTCGCCTGGCTCCAGTCCACCCCGGTCCTCGGCTGGATGGTGCCGTGAACGAGTCGCCGCCGCGCCGACCGGGCCGGTCGGCGCGGTGGCCCGGCTCGGCGGATCGGCCCAGGCCAGGGGTCAGCCCAGGCCAGGGGTCAGCCCAGCCAGGGGTCAGCCCAGGCGGCGGATCGGCTCGCCGGCCAGGTAGGCCGCGATGTCCTCGACCGCCTCGCCGTAGTAGCGGCGGTAGTTGTCGCGCGACACGTACCCCAGGTGCGGGGTGGCCAGCAGCCGGGGCGCGGTGCGCAGCGGGTGCTCGGCGGGCAGCGGCTCGACGTCGAAGACGTCCACGGCGGCGCCCGCGATCCGGCCCCCGGTGAGCGCGGCCAGCAGCGCGTCCTGGTCGACGATCGCCGCCCGGGAGGTGTTCACCAGGTACGCCTCGGGCTTCATCAGCGCGAGTTCGGCCTCGCCGAGCAGCCCCCGGGTGCGCTCGCCCAGGGCGAGGTGGATCGAGACGAAGTCGGCGCCGCTCAACAGCTCCTCCTTGCCGGCGGCCCGGCGCACGCCGACCTCGGCGGCCCGCTCGTCCGTGAGGTTCTGGCTCCAGGCCAGCACGTCCATGCCGAAGGCCAGTCCGACCCGGGCGACCAGGCCGCCGATCCTCCCCAGGCCCAGCAGCCCGAGCACCCGCCCGTGCAGGTCGGCGCCGACGGTGCTCTGCCAGGGACCGCCCTCGCGCAGCGCCGTGCTCTCCGGCACGATGCCGCGGGCCAGGCCGAGCAGCAGCGCCCAGGTCAGCTCGACCGGCGGGGTGGAGGAGCTGGCCGTCCCGCAGACCGTCACGCCGTGCGCCTCGGCGGCCGCGTAGTCGATCACCGAGTTCCGCATGCCCGAGGCGACCAGCAGCCTGAGCCTCGGCAGCCGGGCGAACAGCGAGGCCGGGAACGGCACCCGCTCGCGCAGGGTCACGACGAAGTCGAAGTCGGCCAGCGCCGCGGCGAGTTCGTCCTCCGACCCGAAGTGCTCGGAGAAGGCGGTCACCGCCACCCGCTCGGAGACCGGCGACCAGTCGACGATGCTGGTGGCGACGCCCTGGAAGTCGTCGAGGACGGCGCAGCGAAGGGTCCGAAGTGTCATGCCCGCACTCTCCCAGACGCTGACCGGCGCCCGGCGTGCCAGGCCCGGTCCGAGCCGCGGGTCTGCGAGCTTGGCCCCGGGGGTGGACCACCGGCACCGGAGCACGGGGAGGCGCGCGATGGCCAAGCCCCGTCACGCCACGGCGGGCTGCCCGGTCGGCCTGGCCCTCGTCCCGGTGGCGAGCGCCAGGCCGAGCAGGCAGCCCGCCACCAGACCGGCGCCGTGGTTGTTCCGCAGCGCGCACAGGAACAGACCGGCCGCGGGGATGAGCAGCAGGTACCAGGTGCCCTTGAAGGTGAGGCCCAGGGTGTTCCCGCGCAGCAGGCAGGTGACGGCCAGGGCGCCGAGCAGGCCGCAGACGGCCACGGAGTCGCCGCCGCCGCGCGGCGACCAGCCGGCCAGGCTCACCACGTGGGCGAGGACGCCGCTGACGAGGAAGACGGCCAGGGTCCGCCACCACCCGAGGACCGACTCGGCGACGGCGCCGACCACGAGCAGGGCCGGCAGGTTCATCGCGATCTGCGTGATCCCGGAGGACTGCACCAGCAGGGCCGTCCCGGCCCGCCACCACTGCCCGTCGGACAGCGCTCCCGGCTGCCGCATCAGATCCTCGACCAGGGCGGGCACCGCGTACTGGAGCACGGCCATCACCGCCATCACCGCGAACAGTGTGAGGGTGGCCCGGGGCCGGCGCGCCAGGGCGCCCCGGACCACGGCGAGCACCTCGCCCGGCCCGGCGCCCGCCGGGGCTCCTGCTCCCGGGCCGGCTGCGGAGCCGACTCCCTGACCGACGTTGGAGCCGGCCAGTACCAGCGCCTGAAGTCCCACGCTGACCACCACGGCGGCGCTCGCGTACAACCCGATCTCGTGCGGCGACATCGCCGACCCCCGTTCACCCGACCCTGGGCGCTCCCGCCCCGTCGACGCGCCCCATCATCCCGGTCGGGCGGGGCCCCGGACCAGGGAGGGTGATCATGGACTCGGCATGACGGTTGTCACAGTCCCGCCAGGTCCGCCGTCATCTCCGCCCCCGTGGATTCCCCGGGGATTCACACATTCCCGAATCGCTGGCGGTCGGGGCAGTGCAGTGGCGATCATGACGGCATGACCTCCGACACCACCCCCGCCGCCGTCACCGCTGCCGCCGTCACCGCTGCCGCCTCCGGCAGTTGGACGCTCGGCGACCGCACCGTCCACCGGATCGGCCTCGGCACGATGCGCCTGCCGCAGACCGGCCGGGCGCTCGTCCCCGACGCCGTACCGCGCGACCGCGAGCAGGCCGTCCGGGTGCTGCGGCGCGCCGTCGAACTGGGCGTCAACCACCTCGACACCGCCGCCTTCTACTTCTCCCCACTGCGCTCCGCCAACGAGCTGATCAACCGGGCGCTCGCGCCGTACGCCGACGACCTGGTGATCGCCACCAAGGTCGGCCCGGGCCGCGGGCTCGACGGCGAGTGGGTGGAGCACGCCCGCACCCCGGAGCGGCTGCGCGGCCAGGTCGAGGAGAACCTGCGCCAACTCGGCCGCGACCACCTCGACCTGGTGAACCTGCGGATCGTCGGCACCGACTCGATCGCCGAACGCTTCGGCGCCCTCGCCGAGTTGCGGCAGGCCGGGCTGATCCGCCACCTCGGCCTCTCCAACATCCACCCGCACCAGCTCGCCGAGGCACAGGCCGTGGCGCCCGTCGTGTGCGTGCAGAACCCGTACGGCATCGGCGCCTCGCCCGAACAGGACGCCGTGCTGCGGCTCTGCGGCGAGCAGGGCATCGCCTTCGTCCCGTTCTACGCGATCGCCGGAACCGGGCGGGAGTCCGGCACGGGCGGAGCCGAACCCGCCCAGGTCCGGGCGGTGGCGCAGGCGCGCGGGGTCGGCCCGGCCCAGGTCCGCCTCGCCTGGACGCTCCACCAGGGCCCGCACGTCCTGGCCATCCCCGGCACCGGCGACCTGGCGCACCTGGAGGACAACATCGCCGCCGGGGCGCTGCGCCTCTCCCCGGAGGAGTTGGCACTGCTCCAGGAGGCGCACACGGGCTGATCCGGAACCGGGCAGGGCCGCGACGGCGTCGATCCGGGACGAGCCCAGGATCACCGGCGAGCACGAGAGCACGCACGCCGACACGAACGAAGGAGTCCCGGAGCATGGCCGAGTCCGCCACCCGCTACCTCTACCTGACCCGCCACGGCGAGGCCGCGCCCGACGGCAGCGGGCTCACGGCCGACGGACGCCGACAGGCCGTCCTGCTCGGACGGCGGCTGGCGGACCGCCCCATCGCAGCCGTGCACCACGGACCGCTGCCCCGGGCCGCGCAGAGCGCCCGGCTGATCGCCGAGCAGTTGGGCGGCGGGCGGCCGGGCAACGAGCCGTTGGGCGGCGGCTGGCAGGCCGGCGCGGTCCCGACGGTCTGCGCGGAGGCCGGCGACTACGTGCCGTACGTCCCGGAGCGGCACGAACTGCCCGCCGACAGCGCCGACTACCTGCTGGACTTCCTCGCGCAGTCCACGGCGGAGGAGCGCGCCCGCGGCCCGGAGCTGGCGCGCCGGGCCGTCCAGCGGTTCACCGGTCCGGTGGCGGGCGGCGAGGACCGGCACGAACTGGTCGTCACCCACGCGTTCCTGATCGGCTGGCTGGTCCGGCACGCCCTCAGCGCCCCTGCCTGGCGCTGGCTCGGCCTCAACTCCTGCAACGCGGCGCTGACCGTCATCCGCTACACACCCGGCCGCCCCTCCTACGTGCTGCTCCACAACGACATGCGCCACCTGCCCGACGAGCTGTGCTGGACCGGCTTCCCGTCCGAGGCCCGGTGCTGAGGCCCGGCTTTGAGACGCGGTACTGAGGCCTGGTGCTGAGGCCCGTCGACAGGAATATGCAGACCGGTCTATTGTTTTCCGCATGGGAGTCAAGGGTGAGGAAACCCGGGCCCGGCTGATCGCCGGCACCCGGACGCTGATCGAGGCACAGGGCTACTTCGGGACCGGCCTCAACCAGATCGTGGCCGCGACGGGCGCACCGCGCGGCTCGCTCTACTTCCACTTCCCCGAGGGCAAGGACCAACTGGTCGCCGCCTCCCTCGTCCAGGCCGGACAGGAGGTCGAGGACCTGCTCGCCGCGCTGGCCGCCGAGGGCGCCGACAGCGGAGCGCTCACCGAGCGGCTCACCGAGGTCTTCGCCGAGCGACTGGCGGGCTCCGACTACACCAAGGGCTGCCCGATCGCGACCGTCGCCCTGGAGGTCGCCGGCACCAACGAGCCGCTGCGCGCCGTCTGCGCGGAGGTGTACGAGAGCTGGCAGCGCGTGCTGGCCGGCCGGCTGGAGGCCGAGGGCTTCCAGCCGGCCGAGGCCGCGACGGCGGCCGGGCAGGCACTGGCGCTGATGGAGGGCGCGGTCCTGCTCGCGTCGGTCCGGCGCAGCCGCGAGCCGCTGGACCACGCGCTGCACGCCGTCCGCCACCTGCTCGGCGCCAAGCCGGCCGCCCGCACCGCGTAGGGCGTCGCGGGGCGGAGCCGCCGCCGACCGGTGCGCGGCTCCGCCCTTCCGACCCTCCCGATCCCTTGTGCCCGAATCTCCCGTGCCCGAAGTCTCCTCGCGCCCAAAAAATATGCAGACCGGTCTACAGATTCCAGCTCCAGGAGTTGCCCCATGCCGCCCCTCCCGCCATCGCCCCGCACCCTCGTCCTCGGCGCCACCGGCTTCCTCGGCCGCTGGCTCGTCCTCGAACTCCTCACCCGCGGCGAGCCCGTGGCCGCCGCCGTGCGCGGCGTCGGCCGCGACACCGAACTACGCCGCTGGCTGCGCACCCACGGCGCCGACGACACCGCGCTGACCACCGTCGCCGCCGACCTCACCCGCCCCGGCCTCGGCCTCTCCCCCGAGGACGACGCCCGGCTCACCGAGGTCCGCGACGTCCACAACCTCGCCGCCCGCTACCAGTTCGGCCTCACCCGCGCCCAGGCCGAACCCGCCAACGTCCACGGCGCCCTGCACGCCCTCCACTGGTCCGCCACCCGGCCCCGGCTGCGCCGCCTGGTCCACCTCTCCGGCTACCGCGTCGGCCGCGACCCGCAGCCGCTGTACCCGCCCAGTCCCCGCGCCACCACCGCCGCCTACGCGTGCCTCGGCGCGTACGAGGCCTCCAAGCTGCTCGGCGACGCCGCCGTCCGGGTCACCGCACCCCGACTCGGCGTCCCGCTGACCACCGTCAACCCCAGCAGCGTCATCGGCCACTCGCGGACCGGCGAGGCCGGCCAGTACCTCGGCCTGGCCCAGCTCGTCCGCCAGTTGCACCGCGGCCGCCTGCCGCTGCTGCCCGGCACCCGCCGCACCTTCCTGCCCGTGGTCACCGTCGACCACCTGGCCCGCTTCCTCGCCGCCGTCCCCGCGCACGACAGCGCCACCACCCCCGCACCCGACGGCTCCGCCCTGATGGCCCACACCGTCCTCGACCCCGCCACCCCCGTGCTCCCGGACCTGATCGCGCTCATCGCCGCCCACCTCGGCGTCCGCCCGCCCCGCGGCCTGGTCCCCGTCGCCATCGTCCGCCGCCTCCCCCGCGCCCTCACCGGCGCCGACCCGGAGACCCTCGGCTTCCTCTCCGAGGACCGCTACGACACCACCTCCGCCGACCGCCTCGCCACCGCCGCCGGCCTCGTCCACCCGCCCCTCGCCCCGGCCCTCCGGCGCTGGGCCGACCGGCTGGTCGCCGAGGACTTCGGCACCCCGCCCCGGTGAACCACGGCGCGCCGTGCGGGTCCATGACGAGCGCGGAGCGGCCCGGCTGGCCGGCTGGCTGGCTGGTGGCGAACTGCCGCTGTCAGCCTTGGGGTGAGACTCCATCCGGAAGGCGCCCGTGAACAGGATCCACCGTCAGCCCCCGTGCACCGGCAGGGTCCGGAGGAAGTCGTCGAGGAGCTCGTTGAAGGCGTCCGGGCGTTCCATGTTGGGGTAGTGGCCGGTGCCGTCGACCGTCGTCGTACGGCCGTCGGCGACGCTGCGGACGAGGCGTTCGGCCATGCCGAGGTGGTCGTCGGAGTCGATGCCGCCGTTGATGGCCAGCACCGGGACGCCGATCTTCGCCGCCCGCGCCCAAGTGTCGGTGACGGGCACCTGGTGGTCGGGTTCGGTGGGGGCGTGCTTGGCGAGGGTTCGCCGGGTCATGTCCTTCAACGTGCGCACGATGTCCGGGTCGACGTCGTCGAGGGTGCGGTGCGGGCCGGCCGCGAGCCGGGTGAACGCCGTGATCCAGCCTTCGAGGTCGCCCGCGGCCATGGCGCGGGCCTCCTCGGCCTCGATCTCGCCGAGCCACGGGTCCTCGAACTCGGGTTCGCTGGTGCCGACGCCGCTGACGACCAACGCCTCGACCACGTCCGGGTGTTCGAGCGCGGTGTCGACGGCGATGGCGCCGCCCATCGACAGCCCGACGAGGATCGCGGGGCCGGTGCCGAGGTGGCGCAGCAGGGCCGCGAGGTCGTCGGTGTGCCGGAACGGGCCGGTCGCGTTGGAGGATTCGCCGTGGCCGCGGGCGTCCGGCGCGATCACCCGGTAGTCGGCCGCGAAGGCGGCGATCTGGTCGCTCCACATGCGGTGGTCGAGCAGGCCGCCGTGCACCAGCACCAGGGGTCGGCCGGACCCGGTGTCACGGTAGGCGAGGTGGCTGCGGCCGTCGTCGAACGAGAACACGTCAGATGCGTCAGTCATGACAACCAAGTTGTCATCCATCGCGAGGATTGGCAACCCAGGTGTCATGATGGTGGGGTGACCGATACCGATGCCCCGCTCCCGCCCGACGTCCTCGCCCACCGGCTCATGGACGTGTTCGACCTGGTCGGCCCGCTGTACCGGCGGGTGCTCCGCAAGGTGGAACTCGCGGCTCCCATCGAGGGGCTGTCCGTCGGCGTGCGCGCCGTGCTGCTCCTGCTCGCGGAGCACGGGCCCATGACCGTCCCTCAGATGGGCCGCGCACAAGCGCTGAGCAGGCAGTTCGTGCAGCGCATGGTCAACGACGCGGTAGCCCTGGACCTGGTCGAGATCACCCCGAACCCCGCCCACCAGCGGTCCTCGCTGATCCGGCTGACCGACCACGGCAGGGCCGCTGTCTCCGCCGCGAGCGCCCGCGAGCACGCCCTGCTCCGCCAGGTCGGCGGCGAGCTGACCGACGCCGACCTGACCGCCTGCGTGCACGTCCTCACGCAGATGCTCGAACTCTTCGACAACGTCGACGTGAACTGACCCCCGTACCGCGCAGGCGCGGCCCGGACGGCAGGAGAGCGGCCTACCCGAAGACCAGGCTCGTCCAGCGGACGCCGGACCGGCCGTGCAGGTCGCCGCGTTCGGCGCGGCGGAGCAGTCGCAGGCCCCGGGCGGCGGCGAGCGCGACGGTCTCCTCGGGCGGGACGTCGAACATCCGGCGGCCCGGCGGGACGGGGCCGTGGCGCAGGGTCAGGGCGAGGCGCCCGCCCGGGGCCAGCAGCCGACCGAGGGCGGCCATCGCCAACGGCCGCTCGGCGGGGGCGAGATGCATCCAGACGGCGGTCAGCAGGACCAGGTCGAAGCGTTCGGCGCCGGCGCTCAGCCGCGGCAGCTCGGGCAGCGCGTCGGCGACCCAGCGCACGCCGGAGCCCGCGTGCAACCGCTCGGCGACGGAACGGAGTTCGGCGGTCGGCTCGACGGCCACCACCGGATGGCCGAGGGCGGCGAGGGCGGCCGCGTCCCGCCCGGTGCCGGCGCCCACGTCGAGGACGGCGGCGGGCGGGGGCGGGTAGCTGTGCAGCAGGTCCGCGTGGACCTCGGCGAAGGTCACGCTCTCGTACTGGACGGCGAGTTCCTCCGCCGCCTCGGCGTAACCGGCGGTGCTCGAAAGCCCGTCCATCCCTTTCACGTCCTCCACCCCGTCCAACCCTTTCACGTCCTCCACCCCGTCCAACCCTTTCACGTCCTCCACCCCGCCCAACTCGTCCACCCCGTCCACCCCGCCCAACTCGTCCACCCCGATCATGCCTTCCGGTCCCGGACGACCACCGCGTCACCGGCCGCCGCCGCGTGGGCGAAGAAGTCCCGCAGCTCCCGCAGGTCGGCGACCACCCGGGACGCCCAGGTCTCGGACCACGGCGTCGGGTACCCGAGGCGCGCGACCGTCCGGGCCAGCACGGTGTCCTGCTGGCGCACGAGTTCGCCGAGCGCCGAGTCGCGCAGGAAGGTGAAGGCGGCCGCGACCTGCGCGGGGCTCAGCACCAGCGGATCGGTCTGCGCGGCGTCGGGTTCACGGCGCTCGCCGCCGTACACGGGCAGGCGGGCGGCCGGGTCGGGGTGCAGGCCGTTCTCGGTGAGGGCCAGTTCCATCAGCCGGGCGGTGCTCCGCACGCCCAGGAGGAGCCCGGCGGAGGCCAGCTGGTCGTAGCGGACGTCCTGCCGGTCGGGGACGAGCTCGCCGAGTTCCGCCGGCGAGCAGGTGTCGACCTCCTGGCCGGGCAGGCGGCGCCAGAAATGATCCACGCTCACCCGGACAGCGTAACGAAAGCGCGGCTCACGCCTCGCCGGGGTGCCAGAGGGGCCACTCCCAGGGGCGATCCGCCCAGTGGACGCGGACCGGATCTCGCGGGTCGAGGTCCGGGAAGAGCTGGCGGATCCGGGGCTCGAACTCCTCGGGGGCGAGCGGCTCCCAGCCGTGGCCCTCGAAGTGGACCAGGCGGTAGCGGCTGTCGGTCCGGAAGTCGGCCACCTCGACCAGGTGCTTGGACGTGCTGTTGGTCTCCATGCCCCCCAGCATGTGGCGCGGCGGCAATCGGCGCCCCTCCAGACCCCTCTTCCGGGTCATGTCCCGGCGTCGGCGCGCTCGTTGAGCACGGGGAAGGCATGACGGGGGATTCGGTGGGGGGTTCGGCGCTGGAAGGACGACAAGATGACTGGGCAGCCCACCGGAGGACAGTGGCAGTGGCCGCAGGACGCGTGGCAGCCACCCCCGGTACCCACCGGGTTCGCGCCGGCCCCCGTTCCGGCGCCCGCACCGGCGTCGCGGCGGTCGCGGAAGGTGTGGGCCGCCGCGACCGTCGGGACCGTCGCCGTCCTCGCCGCCGTCCTGGCGATGTGCGGGCCGGGGTCGGGAGACGAGCTGGACGTGGTGGCCCTGCCGCACGCCTCCCCCTCCGCGTCCGACCCGGCGGCTCCGGACCCGCCCGCGTTCTCCCCGCTCCCCACCACGCCCGCGCCGTCCCCGCTGCCGCCGCCCACGCCACAGGGCGCCGGACCGGCCCTGGCCACGGCCACCGCGGCGGCCGCGCCGAACGAGGACGAGCCGGCCGACGCGCAGCACGCGGCGACCGCGCACCCGAAGCCCGGCCGCACCGCGCACCCCTCGCCGTCGGCCCACGGCACCGCCCCCGCCGGCGCCACCCCGGCGGCTCCGGCCCCCGGCACGGCGCTGCCCACCCTCGGCGCGGGCGGCATCTGCGACCAGGCCGAACGCGTCGGCCGCTGGCCCGCGGGCTCGGAGCAGGCCCGCCTCTGCCACAGCATCTACGGCTGAAAAAACGCCTGCGGCGGCCGCACCCGCACCCGCACGACGAGGGCGCCCCGCCGGACCGATCCGGCGGGGCGCCCCAGGCGGTGGAGCCGCGCTACCCGGCCGCCTCCAGGATTCCCTTGTCCAGGCGCGGCGCCAGGACGCGGGCCAGGGTGTCGGTGATGTGGCCGGTGTCGCGGTACAGCACCACGCCTTCCAGCACCGCCGGGCAGTCCGGTCCGCTGCCGGGGCACAGCAGCGGGCCCAGGTCCAGGGTGCGGACGCCGTAGCGGGCGGCGAGGCCGCCGTCGAGCATCGGGTCCGGCTCGAAGGCGGTGTCGCGCGGGAAGAAGCAGGCGTCCGAGCGGCCGTCGGATGCGGCGAGGCAGGTCGGGATGTCCTTGCCGGGCATCGGGGTGTCGCCGAGGTAGGCGAGCGGGGCGCCGACGGCGGCGAGGCGGTCCAGGGTGCGGGTCCAGCCCTGGGTGCGTTCCTCCTGGCTGCCGTAGCGGTTGAGGCCGGCCATCAGGACGAGGCGCGGCCTGGGCCCGGAGGTGAGCCGGGTGAGGGTGTTCTCGCGCCAGCGGTCGCACTCCTCGAAGGTGCGGCCGAGGACGTTGTTGCGCACGGTGAGGGTGGCGAGCGGGCAGCCGGGCTTGACCAGGACCTCCAGGGCCCAGTGTCGCTGCTCGGCCATCGCGAGTGCGGAGGATATCCACTGGCCGGCGTGCGAGTCGCCGAGCAGCACGATCCGGTCGGGGCTGTCCTCGGCGCCGAACAGGCAGCGCGGGCTGCTGTCGGCGTTCAGCGGGATCTCGCAGCCCTTGCCGGGCGGGAAGTCCTCCCGGGCGCGGGCCAGCGAGGGGGTCAGGCCGAGCACCCGCGCGCCGGGGGCGAGCAGGGTGGGGCCGGTCGGGGCCCCGGCCGGGGCGGCGGAGGGGGTGTCGGCGGTGCCACCGAGGGCGCGGACCGTGCCGCCACCCAGGGTGAGGGCGGCGATCAGCGGGATGACGAGGGCACTTGCGCCGACCGCGAGGCCCCGGCGCGGCGCCGGGCTGCTGCCGTAGCGCAGCGGCTGTTCGACGAGCCGCATGGTGAGCCAGGCGGGCAGCGCGCTGGCTGCGGCGAGGGCGGCCAGGGTGGTCCAGGGCAGGGCGCCGTAGCGGGCCTGGGCGATGGTCAGCACCGGCCAGTGCCAGAGGTACCAGGCGTACGACAGGCGTCCGGCGGCGCGCAGCGGGCGGCTGTCGAGGAGGCGCCCGGCGTCGGTGGCGCCGAGCGCGCGGTGGGCGGGGCCGGCGAGCAGGACGGCGGCGGCGCCGAGGACGGGCACCAGCGCGGCGGTGCCGGGGAAGGGGGTGTTCCGGTCGTAGAGCAGGATCGACGCGAGGACGGAGGCGGCGCCGGCCCAGCCGAGCAGTCGCAGCGACCAGGCCGTCCCGCGCCGCTGCGTGCGGCCGGCCAGCGCGCCGGCGAGCAGCGCCGCGCACGCGCCGGCCGCGAACTCCCAGAGCCGGCTGCCGGTGGAGAAGTAGGCGAGCGGCGCCGAGGTCGCCGTCCACCGGACGCACAGCAGCAACGAGACCGCGCCGATGGCCGTGGT
Organism: Kitasatospora sp. NPDC043950; assembly: GCF_056435345.1. Classification (NCBI taxonomy): domain Bacteria; kingdom Bacillati; phylum Actinomycetota; class Actinomycetes; order Kitasatosporales; family Streptomycetaceae; genus Kitasatospora; species Kitasatospora sp. NPDC043950. The sequence continues at coordinate 82,535 of NZ_JBWKER010000037.1, read as the reverse complement.
GGCCAGGGTGATCGCGACGGTGCGGCGGCGGCCGTGCAGGAAGCGGGCGAGGCCGAGCAGCAGAACGCCCCACAGCAGGTAGAACTGGTTCTCCACGCCGAGCGACCAGAAGTGCTGGAGCGGGCTCGGGGCGTGTTCGGCGGCCAGGTAGTCGGTCTGCTGGCCGACGAAGCGCCAGTTGACGAACTGTCCGGCGGAGGCCATCAGGTCGCGGGCGAGGTCGGTGCCGCGCAGCGGGTCGAGCAGCGCGCCACCGGCGACGGCGGTGGCGACCAGGACGGTGGCGGCGGCGGGCAGGATGCGGCGGGCGCGGCGGGCGGCGAAGTCCCACAGGCCGATCGGGCGGCCGAGCAGCAGTCCGGTGATGAGGAAGCCGGAGATGACGAAGAAGACGTCGACGCCGACGTAGCCGCCGGCGAAGCCGGGAACGGCGGCGTGGTAGGCGAGGACGGAGAGGACGGCGACGCCGCGCAGGCCCTCGATGTCGGGGCGGAAGCCGGTGCGCCGCTGGGCCTGCGGCGGTGCGACGGCTTCTGCGGAGGGGCGCCGCTCGGGCGCGGCCTGCCGGTCCATTCGGACGACGCCGGGCAGCAGCTCGGCCGAGGCGGTGGCGGCAGGGGAGGAAGGGGACGACGACGGTGGTGGTACGGCCGTTGACACGGCGGTGCTCCTCGCAGGGGCAGGCAGCGGGTGGTCGGGACCGCCGGGCCGATGGGGCGGCCGGGCGGCGCATCCGCGCCGGTGGGGCGACGCGCTGGGAAACGCGGTGGATCCGAACGAAGTTGATGGGTCGTCAGACATCGACTTTGACGTCAGGAGTTGATGGAGTGGAATCGAACGAGCGGAGTTGATGGAGCGTCAGAAAATCAGCGGATCGGCCCAGCCGGAGGCCAGCAGCCCACAGAGCAGCAGCACGGCGGTGACGGCGACGGCCTCCGCGTGGCCGAATCCCAGGTCGGACCGGCGCCGCACGGGCGGGGCGACCTCTCCGACGGCGGCCCCGTTGCCACCGCGCAGGAGCGGCCACAGGGACCGGATCAGCGGGATCATGGTGTACGCGGTGAGCGCGAGCAGCGCGGTGAGCGCCCAGTAGGGCTGCCAGCCGTACAGCACGGCCGCGCGCACGAGTCCGGCGATGCCCGCGAGGACGACGAACCCCAGCCAGCCGACGCCGATCCGGGCGACCGCCTTGGCCAGTGAACTGCCGCCCGACACGGCGCCGGTGGGCACCCAGTCGGCACTGCGGCGGCGCAGCGCGTGCGCGATGGCGACCACGTGGCAGAGTCCGCCGAGGAGTTGGACCCGGGTGACCTCGAAGCGCCAGCGGGTGCGGGACATCGCGGGCAGCAGGACGAGCGAGACCCAGATCGGCGGCAGGAACGGCAGCACCTGCCACGGCTGGATCTCACCGGGGGCGAAGAACAGCATGATCAGGGCCGGCAGCGGGACGGCGAAGACGTTCACCGCGCTGGTGACGTAGCCGAGGATGCCGTTCCAGAAGCAGAGCCGGGCGGAGCGAGGGAGCGGTCCGCGGCGGAAGTCCGGGTCGCGGACGAGCGCCAGGGAGCCGAGGCACCAGCGGTACTGCTGGCTGATGAAGGCCGGGAGGCCGGTGGGCGACATGCCCTTGGCGACCAGGGCGGGCACGTACCGGGTGGTCCACCCGGCGCGGGCGAGCGAGAGGCCGGTGTAGAGGTCCTCGCTGTGGTCGATCTCGGCGAAGCCGCCGACGCGCATGAGTGCGGCGCGGCGGTAGAGGGCGTTGGTGCCGCAGCAGACGGTGCCGTCCTGCGCGTCCCGGGAGGGCTGGATCCAGCGGTAGAAGATCTCCTGGGTGGCTCCCGCGGCGCGTTCGAGCCAGGACATGTCGGCGTCCGTGTCGAAGCACTGCGGGCTCTGCACGATGCCGACCTCGGGGTTGTCGAGGTAGGGCACCAGGTGGTGCAGGAAGTCGGGGCGGGGGCAGAAGTCGGCGTCCAGGACGGCGACGATCTCGCCGTTGCCCTCGGCCAGGCCGTGGTTGAGGTTGCCGGCCTTCTTGAACCGGCCGCGGTCGGGGCGGGCCCGGTACTGGAAGCCGTAGGACTCGGCGAGTTCGCGCACCTCGGGGCGGGCGGCGTCGTCGAGGACGATGACGGTCAGCGCGCCGGCCCACTGGACGGCGGCGGTGTGGCGGTAGGCGTTCTCCAGGACGGCCAGCGGCTCGCCGGCGGTCGGCAGCAGCAGGTCGACGCTCGGGTGGCGGGCGGGCTGCCAGGCGCGCATCAGCAGGTCGTGCGAGTCGCGGGTGTAGCGGCGGGCGCGCTGGCCGTCGGTGAGCGAGAGCAGCCAGGTGGCCGCGTTGAGCACGGTGAGCACCAGGAAGGGCCAGAGCAGCGGCCGGCTGAGGGCGAACAGGCCGAGGGTGGCGGTGGCTCCCGCGTAGGAGAGGGTGGCGCAGAGCAGCACCCAGCGGCGCTGCGGGCCGAAGTACCAGTAGAGCTCCTCGTCGTCGGGCGGGCTGGGCAGGCGGAGGTCGGGGTCCGCGGGGATCCGGCGCGGGCCGGCCTCGGGCGCGGGCATGGCGGTGCCATGGAGTACGGGCATGCGGAAGTGGCCCCCCTGGGCATGGGACGGAACGTGGCCGTTCGCCCTCAGCCTCTCACATTGGCCTAGACCAATCATGAACGAGGTATGACATCTCCGCATCGCCCCTGGTCAGTGACTTGACATGGCATCACGTACCGACGAACCGTCAAGCGATCATGGATTCGACCCCGAGCACCGCCGGCCCGCACCCCGTCGGTCAGGCCTCCTCCAGCGACCCGTTCAGCGCCTTCGTCAGCTCCTTCGTCAGCTTCTCGAACCGCAGATCAGGGCGCAGCGGGACACCGAAACGCTCGTCGCCGTACGGGAACGGGGTGAAGACCCCGGTCCGGCGGAAGCCGCGCCGCTCGTACCACGCGATCAGGTCGGCGCGCTGCTCGATCACGGTCATCTCCAGCTCGCCCACGCCCCACTCCTCGCCGGCCAGCCGCTCGGCCTCGGCGAGCACGGCCCGGCCGAGGCCGCCGCCCTGGAGCCCGGGGCGCACCGAGAACATGCCGAAGTACGCACGGTCCCCGCGGTGCTCCAGCTGGCAGCAGGCGACCAACTGGCCGTCCCGCTCGGCGACCAGCAGCACCCCGTCGGAGCGGCCGATGACCTCGGCGACGCCCTCGGCGTCGGTGCGCTGGCCCTCCAGCAGGTCCGCCTCGGTGGTCCAGCCGGCCCGGCTGGCGTCGCCGCGGTAGGCGGACTCGACCAGCTCGACCAGCGCCGGTACGTCGGCGAGGGTGGCGGGGCGGAAGGCGGGCTGCCCGGTGGGCCGGGCGTGGCTGGGGATGGTCTCGGACATGGCGGGTCCTCATTCTGCGTGCGGTGGAACCGCCCGCCGCTCGTGCCTGCGGCGTGGCGCGGGCCGTCCCTGGTGACCGGCCTGCGGGCATCGTGCCACAGCCCGCGAACCGGCCCCGAGACCCGGGACCTGCGGCGACGGCCCCCACAGGCCCGGCCGACGGGGCGCGGGCCCGGCCGCCGTCCACCCCGGGCACAGCTCCGCCGTCGCGGCCTACGCGCCGCGCCCCGGCGTCAGCGGATGACGGGCAGGACCGCCGTGGTGCCGCGACCGGCCGCCCCCTCGATGAAGGCCACCGGGTCGGCGACCTCGGCGAGCAGGGTGCGGGTGAAGTGCAGGGCGCCGTCGGACGGTGGCGGGCCGCCGATCGCCGCGATCAGGTCGAGCAGGTGGACGGTCGCCTCCATCAGCGCCACCTCGCCGAGCGCGCCGACCGTCACCGAGCCGAGCAGCGGGTGGGCCACCGCGGCGGTGGGCGACAGGTCGGCGATGCCGGCCAGGGCCGCCGGGCCCTCGGCCCCGAACCGGGCGACCAGCTCGGCCGGTTCGGCCGCCGCGGCGGTCTGCTTCGCCGCCTCGGCGACCTGCTCGGCGGCGGTGTGCGCGATCCCGCCCGGCCGGTTGTAGGCCCGCAGGATGCCGACCCCGGTGGTCACCTCGGCTGGGCCGTCCACCAGGGCCCCGCGCAGCCCGGCGAACATCTCCGGCACCGGCGCCACGTGCGCGTACAGATCCCGGACGGTCCAGCCGGGCAACCGGGTGGCGAGCCCCCACGACGCCTCGTCCAGGGCCGCGCCGCGTTCCGCCCAGGAGGCCCAGGCCTCGGCCAGCAGGGCGGGAACATCGTCGGTCTGACGCGTCATCGGTCCTCCTCGGAGCACATGGCAACTGAGTTGTCATCCTACCGGCCGCCGGCCGAGGACGTCCGGAAAGTCGAGGACTGGCCGGTCGGCCCGGCGGATCAGATCCGGGCGCCGAGCATCCGCAGCACCAACTCGCCGTAGCGACCACCGAGTTCATCCGGCGTCTCGGTGGAGCGGTCGGTGAACCAGCGGGAGACGTCGATGCCCAGCGAGGTGACCGCGCGGGCCGCCGTCCGAACCTCGGACACCTGGAAGACACCGGCCCTCACGCCCGCCTCGATCAGCGCGCTGACCTCGCGCTCGATGTCCAGCCGCAGCGCCGCGACCACCGCGTAGGCGTCCTCGGGCAGCGCGTGCAGTTCGTAGTTGACCACCCGGCCGACCGTACGGGCCCGGGCGTGCCAGGCGGTGAACTCCTCGACCAGCCGGCGCATCCGGTCCACCGGGCCGCCCTCGCCGGACGCCGCCGCCCGGACCAGCTCCAGCGTGGCCGCGTGCCCGGCCTGGCTGATCTCCGCCAGCAGCGCGGCCTTGGACTGGTAGTGGATGTACAGCGCCGCCGGGCTCATCCCGGCGGCGGTGGCGATGTCCCGGGTGGTGGTGGCGTGGAAACCGCGCTCCGCGAAGGACTCGACGGCCGCCTGGAGCAGCCGGTACGCCGCCTCGGGGCGGGAGTCGGCGCCGCCGGGCAGGGTGCGCCAGAGGTCGGCGATGGGCGTGCTGGTCATGGCGCCATCCTCCCAGAGAACTCGTACACACATTCCCGCCGCCCGGTCGACGGACTGTTGACAGGCTCCCGCACCGACACCATGCTGAGCAAGCGCTTAGTCAGACGATGGGCCGGCACACCCGCCGACCAGGCACCCCCGCCGAACCGGCGTCTCCGTCCACCCGGCACCCCCGTCGAACGTTCCGTGCGAAAGGCAGGACCCTCCGTGGCGCACTCCTTCAAGGGCCGGGTGGCCGTCGTCACCGGATCGAGCCGGGGCATCGGCCTCGGCATCGCACGCGAGCTGGTCGCCCGCGGCGCCAAGGTCTGCCTGACCGCCCGCAACCCCGAGCCGCTCGCCGAGGCCGTCCACGACCTGGGCGGGCCGGAGAACGCCATCGCCGTCGCCGGGAAGACCGACGACCCGGTCCACCAGGAGGAGGCCGTCGCCCGCACCCTGGAGGCCTTCGGCCGGCTCGACCACCTGGTCAACAACACCGGCATCAACCCTCTCTACGGCCCGGTCCTCGACACCGACGAGGCCGCCGCCGCCAAGATCCTCGCCGTCAACGTGCTGGCCCCGCTGGCCTGGACCCGCCGCGCGCACGCCGCCTGGATGGGCGAGCACGGCGGCTCGGTGGTCAACGTGGCCTCCGTCGCGGGCATCCGCTCCTCGCTCGGGATCGGCATGTACGGGGTCAGCAAGGCCGCACTGATCCGGCTCACCACCGAACTCGCCGCCGAGCTGGGCGGCCAGGGCATCCGGGTCAACGCCGTCGCCCCCGCCGTGGTCAAGACCAGGTTCGCCGAGGCCCTGTACGAGGGCCGGGAGGATCAGGTCGCCGCCGCCTACCCGCTCGGCCGGCTCGGCGTGCCCGAGGACGTCGCGGGCGCGGTCGCCTTCCTGCTCTCCGCGGACGCCGCCTGGATCACCGGCCAGACCCTGGTCGTCGACGGCGGCGTCACCCTCGGCGGCGGCCTGTGAGCGGCGCGGCGGACGCGGAGGCAGAGGGCCAGGAGGCCCCGGCAACGGACACAGCGGACACGGACGCTCCGGCGACGGACTTCGCCGGCCAGGGCGTGGTCGTGACCGGCGGCGGGCGCGGCATCGGCGCCGCCCTGGCCCGGGCCTTCGCCGCGGCCGGCGCCCGGGTGGTGGTCAACGACCTGGACGCCGGCGCCGCCCGCGCCGTCGCCGGGGACTGCGGCGGCACCGCCGCCCCCGGGGACGCCGCCTTCCCAGAGGGGCTGGCCGCCCTGGTCGGGCAGGCCCGGGCCGCGCTCGGCGAGATCGACGTGTGGTGCGCCAACGCGGGCGTCGCCCCGGTCGGCGGGGCCGACGCGCCCGCCGCGGCCTGGGCGAGCGCCTGGGAGGTCAACGTCCTCGCCCACGTCCGGGCCGCCGACCTGCTGCTCCCCCGCTGGCTGGAGCGCGGCGGCGGTCGCTTCCTCGCCACGGTCTCCGCCGCCGGGCTGCTCACCATGTTGGGATCGGCCCCGTACGCGGTCACGAAGCACGGCGCGCTCGCCTTCGCCGAGTGGCTCTCCGCGACGTACCGCCACCGCGGCGTCCGGGTGCACGCGCTCTGCCCGCAGGGCGTGCGCACCGACATGCTCGCCTCGACCGGCGCGGTCGGCGAGGCCCTGCTCGCGCCCACCGCGCTGGACCCGGAGGACGTCGCCGAGGCGGCGCTGGCCGGGCTGCGCGAGGGCCGCTTCCTGATCCTGCCGCACCCCGAGGTCGCCGAGTACTACCGGGTCCGGGCCACCGAACCGGACCGCTGGATCAACGGGATGAACCGGCTCCAGCAGGGGCTGGAGAGGAGCGAGGCGCTGTGAGGGCCTGGCAGGTGGAGCGGCTCGGCGAGCCGGGCGAGGTGATGCGGCTGGCCGAGGAGGTGCCGCGGCCGGTGGCCGGGCCGGGGCAGCTGCTGGTCCGGGTGCGGGCCGCGGCGGTCAACTTCCCGGACGCACTGATGGTGCGCGGCCAGTACCAGGTCCGCCCGCCGCTGCCGTTCACACCCGGCGTGGAGCTGTGCGGCGAGGTGGCGGACGGCGCGCGGCGAGGCGAGCGGCTGATCGGCAACCCGGTGCTGCCGCACGGCGCCTTCGCCGAGTACGCGCTGCTGGACGCGGCCGCCGCCTTCCCCGCTCCCGGGGCACTGGACGACGCCGAGGCGGCCGCGCTGCACATCGGCTACCAGACCGCGTGGTTCGCCCTGCACCGCCGGGCCCGGCTGGCGGCCGGCGAGACGCTGCTGGTGCACGCGGCGGCGGGCGGCGTGGGCAGCGCGGCGGTCCAGTTGGGCCGGGCCGCCGGGGCCCGGGTGGTCGCCGTGGTCGGCGGCCCCGCCAAGGCGCAGGCGGCCCGGGCGCTCGGCGCCGACCTGGTGGTGGACCGGACGGCCGGGGACTTCGTCGCCGCCGTCAAGGAGTTCACCGGCGGGCGCGGCGCGGACGTGGTCTTCGACCCGGTCGGCGGGGACGCCTACACCGGCTCCGCCAAGTGCGTCGCCTTCGAGGGCCGGATCGTGGTGGTCGGCTTCGCCGCCGGCCGGATTCCGGCGCCGGCGCTCAACCACGCGCTGGTGAAGAACTACGCCATCCTCGGCCTGCACTGGGGCCTCTACAACACCCACGACCCGCAGGCCGTCCGCGCCGCCCACGACGAACTGACCCGGCTCGCCGCCCAAGGGGTGGTCCGCCCCCTGGTGAGCGCCCGGGTGCCGCTCACCGGGGCCGCCGACGCCGTCCAGCTCGTCGCCGACGGGCGCAGCACCGGCCGGATCGCCGTCCTCGGGGACTGACGGCAGGCTCGACGGGAGCGCGGTGCGGTGGTCGGCGGATGTTGCCCTACCGCGCGTACTCCATCTCCGGGAAGCGCGCCGAGGGCCCGTCCAGCAGGTGGTCGTCGTGTCCGCGCAGCCAGCGGTCGAGGAAGGACGCGACGTAGGAGCGGGTGGCGAGCACCGCCCGGTCGGGGCGGATGTCGCCGACGTCGGCGCTCAGCCGCTCCGGGGTGATCGCGCCCTGCCGGGCGAGCTGGGGCAGCAGGGACTGCGCGTCGGTGTAGGAGCCGTGCCGGGAGCCGTTCAGCGTGACGTCGGCGTGCCAGCCGGTGCTGTGCTGCCAGAGGGCGTCCCAGCCGGGCTGCCGGTGGTGGTCCCCGGAGTCCTCGTTGCGGGTGCCCATCAGCAGGAACGGGCGGTCCAGGCCGTCCTGGGCGACGCTGGGCAGGTACACCCCGGTGTGACCGTCGGGGCCGGGGAAGTGCAGTTGGCCGTCCAGGTTGACGCCGGCCGCGATGCGCGGGTCGTCGTGCATGGTCTGGAGGGCGGTGAAGCCGCCCGCCGAGTGGCCGACCATGCCGATCCGGTCGAGGTCCAGCGAGGCGGCGAGACCGGCCGGCAGCCGTGGGTCCAGGCGCAGGCCGCCGAGTTCGTCCAGTACGAAGCGGGTGTCGTCGACCCTGGTCCGCATCGACTTGCGCAGCACCGCGCCGATGTCCAGGCCGGGCTGTCCGACCAGCGCGGGGAACACGGAGGTGGCCAGCTCCCCGTCGGGGAAGGCGACTTCGGAGGCCTCGTAGGTGTGGTCCAGCGTGACCACGACGTAGCCGCGCGAGGCCAGGTCCTCGACCAGCCCGGTGCCCCAGGTGCGCGGGTCGCCGAGGCCGGCCGAGTACAGCACCACCGGGCGCGGGCCGCCGGGCAGGGCGGGGGCGTCGGGCCGGGCGTGGGTGCGGATGCCCGCCCAGTCGGTGCGGCCGGGCGTGGCGCCGTAGTTCGCCTGGCCGATGCTGCCCTCGGTGCCGAAGTGTTCGCCGGCGGCGGGCGCCATGTACCGGGCGCGGTCGGCGCCGGTGGCCGGGCGGGCGGTCGGGTACCAGAGGCTGATCATCAGCTCGCGGCGCTGCCCGGGCTTCCAGGGGTCCTCCCGCCCGGTGTCGGTCAGGTGCAGCGTGGTGGTGCCGATCGGGTACGGCCCGGTGGGCTCCGGCAGCCAGGCCCGGGCCTGCCGCTCGCCGCCGCCGTCCGCCCCGGGCGCCGGTGCTGCCGCCACCGCCCCGGGGGCGCCGACCACTCCGAGCACCGCCGTCGCCGCCAGCAGTACCGCCGCCGCGGCCCGTCCCCGCCCGCCCATGATGTCTCTCCTCGTCCCCGTCGACCTGCCGGCCTTCTGATCTGCCGACCTGCTGATCAGGACAGTACGGGCGGGGGCGGGCCGCGGCCGTCATACCCAGGAGCCAACCCGCCCCTGAGTACTCCGGTATGACACCCCTACGGGTGCCGCCGCAGCTCCCGCCGGGCCAGCGAGCGCTTGTGCACCTCGTCCGGGCCGTCGGCCAGCCGCAGGGTGCGGTTGCCGGCCCAGAGCTGCGCGAGCGGGGTGTCCTGGCTGACGCCCGCGGCGCCGTGCGCCTGGACGGCCTTGTCGAGGATCCACTCGACGGTGCGCGGGGTGGCGATCTTGATCGCCTGGATCTCGGTGTGCGCGCCCCGGTTGCCGACGGTGTCCATCAGCCAGGCGGTCTTGAGTACGAGCAACCTCAACTGCTCGATCCTGACCCGGGATTCGGCGATCCAGTCCTGCACCACGCCCTGCTCGGCGAGCGGCCGGCCGAAGGCGACCCGCCCGTTCACCCGGCGGCACATCAGCTCCAGGGCGCGCTCGGCGATGCCGATCGCGCGCATGCAGTGGTGGATCCGGCCGGGGCCGAGCCGGGCCTGGGCGATGGCGAAGCCCGCGCCCTCCTCCCCGATCAGGTTCCCGACCGGGACGCGGACGTCCTCGAACAACACCTCGGCGTGGCCGCCGTGGTCCGCGTCGTCGTAGCCGAAGACCGTCATGCCGCGCCTGACGGTGACGCCGGGGGTGTCGCGCGGGACGAGCACCATGCTCTGCCGGCGGTGCGGTTCGGCGGCCGGGTCGGTCTTGCCCATCACGATGAGGATCCGGCACTGCGGGTTCATCGCCCCGGTGATGTACCACTTGCGGCCGTTGACGACGTACTCGTCGCCGTCGCGCTCGATCCGGGTGGCGATGTTGGTGGCGTCCGAGGAGGCGACCTCGGGCTCGGTCATCGCGAAGGCGGAGCGGATCTCGGCGTCCAGCAGCGGGCGCAGCCAGCGCTCGCGCTGCTCGGCGGTGCCGAACTGGGCGAGCAGTTCCATGTTGCCGGTGTCGGGGGCCGCGCAGTTGAGCGCGGGCGGAGCCAAGTGCGGGCTGCGGCCGGTGATTTCGGCGAGCGGCGCGTACTGGAGGTTGGTCAGGCCGGCGCCGCCCTCCCCGGGGAGGAAGAGGTTCCACAGGCCTTGTTTGCGCGCCTCGGCCTGGAGTTCGGCGACGACGGGCGGGATGCTCCAGGCCTCGCGGGCCGGGTCGGCGAGCTGCTGCGCGAGGGCCGCCTCCGCCGGGTGCACGTGCTGGTCCATGAAGGCCAGCAGTTGCTCGCGGAGTTCGTCGGTGCGGGCGTCGTAGGCGAAGTCCATCGGTCAGTGCTCCTTGAGGGTGCTCAGGCCGTACCGGGCGAGGATCGGGGCCATCTCGCCGGCCCGCTCGAAGCCCGCGCCGAGGGTGCGGCCCTGCTGGTAGCGGTAGTGGATGCCCTCGGCGACGACGGCGAGCTTGAAGGAGGCGAAGGCGACGTACCAGTCCAGGTCGGCGGCCTGGCGGCTGGTCAACTCTGCGTAGTACGCGACTAGTTCGTCCGGCTTCGGGAAGCCGGGGGCGGTCGCGGCGGAGGGGATGATGCCGCCGCCGACGCCGGCGACCTCGGTGTACATCACCAGCAGGCCGACATCGGTGAGCGGGTCGCCGAGGGTGGACATCTCCCAGTCCAGCACGGCGGTGATCGCGTCGCCGTCGCCGACCAGCACGTTGTCCAGCCGGTAGTCGCCGTGCACCAGGGCGGGCGCCGGGGAGATCGGCCGCCGCTCGGCGAGCAGGGCGTGCAACCGCTCCACGTCGGGCAGTTCGCGGCTGCGGGAGTTCGCCAACTGGGTGGACCAGCGCCTCAGTTGGCGCTCCAGGTAGCCGTCGGGGCGGCCGAAGTCCACGAGGCCGACGTCGGCCGGGTCGATCCGGTGCAGGGCGGCGAGGGTGTCGACCAGCCGTCGGCCGAGGGCGTGGACCCGCTGCTCGCCGAGGGCGGCGAACGGGGCGAGGGCCCGGTGCGCGAGGCCGGGGACGAACTCCATCAGGTACCAGGGGGCGCCGAGCACCTCCGTGCCGGGATCGAGCAGCAGGGTGCGCGGGACGGGCACGTCGGTGTCGCGCAGGGCGGTCATGACGCGGTACTCGCGGCCCATGTCGTGCGCGGTGGCCAGGACGTGTCCGAGCGGCGGGCGGCGCAGCACCCAGCGGCCGGTGCCGTCGGTGAGGACGTAGGTGAGGTTGGAGCGGCCGCCCTCGATGAGGTCGGCCCGCAGCGGGCCCTGGACGAGCCCGGGCAGCTCGCGGTCCAGGTGGGCGCGGAGGCGGGCCAGGTCCAGCCCGGGCGGCTCGGCGGGGGTCTCGGGCATCGGGCGGCTCCTCGGGACGGGGCGTCATTGACTAAGCGCTTGCTTAGCATTCAGCCGGACGCCACTCGCTGTCAATGCCGCCCCGCACGCCACGAGCCCTGGAAAGCGCCCTGGGGCCTCTGGGACCACGAGCGCCACGAACACATCCGCGTGCCCGGCTCCTCGGACCGGATCAGGCGCTTCTGCACCATCGCCGCCGAGGCATTCCAGCGGCACCTGGCCTCCGCCGTCCCGTAACCCGGCGCCCCGCGCCGCAGCCGCTCCGCCCGACCGCCACAATGGCGCCATGAGGTTGATCCACTCCCTGGCCGGCGCCCTGCTGCTCCTGCTCATCGTCGGCAGCATCCTGCGCACGCTGGTCGTCCCGCGCGGGCTGTACTCGGCGCTGGTGCAGCGCCTCTGGCGGGTGCTGCGGACCGTGCTCCGGCTCTACGCGACTCCGTTCCGCGGCTACTACGCGCAGGACCGGGCCCTGACCTGGCTGGCACCGCTGATCCTGCTCGGCATGCTCGGGGTGTGGCTCAGCGGCATGCTGCTCGCCTACACCCTGCTGCTGCACGGCACGTCCGAGCTCAGCTGGTCGGTGGCCATCCGGGAGGCCGGGTCCAGCCTCTTCACCCTCGGCTACGCCAGCGGCGAGCGCCTGCAACTCTCGGCGATCGACTTCATGGCCGCCGCCAGCGGGCCGCTGGTGATCGCCCTCCAGATCGCCTACCTGCCCACCCTCTACGCCGCCTACCAGCGGCGGGAGACCGAGGTGACCCTGCTCCAGTCCCGGGCCGGCGAGCCCGCCTGGGGCCCGGAGCTGCTGGCCCGGCAGTCCCTCGTCGACACCGAGACCGCGCTCCCCCAGCTCTACCGGGACTGGGAGCGGCTGGCCGCCGACATCGGCGAGAGCCACTCCAACTACCCGGTGCTGCTGTCGTTCCGCTCCCCGCAGCCGAACCGCAGCTGGGTGGTCGGCCTGATCGCGGTGCTGGACGCGGCCGCCCTCCACCTGTCGCTCTGCCCGCGCTCGGCCCCGCCCGAGGCCCGCCTGGTGCTGCGCGCGGGCTTCACCGCGCTGCGCGACATCGGCCGCTCCGTGCGGATCGACTTCGACCCGGACCCGGACCCGGACGTCCCGATCCGCCTGACCTACACCGAGTACATCGGCGCCGTCGCCATGATCACGTCCGCCGGTTTCCCCCGCGAGCGCCCGGTCGACGAGGCCTGGCAGCACTTCCACGGCTGGCGCGTCAACTACGAGGCGCTGGCCTACGAACTCGCCCGCCGCGGCGACGCCGTCCCCGCCCTGTGGACCGGGCCGCGCGACTTCCACGCCCCCGTCATCCCTCCGGCCCGCCCCACCGACCGCCGCCCGGGCCCGACCAACCCCACCCTGCCGCCGGTCTGACCTCCGTCGACGGGCGTCAGACCGCGACCGGTGCGCCCGTGGCCAGGGAGTGGTCGGCGCCGGCCAGGATTTCGACCACGCGCAGGCCGAACTCCGCGTCGCAGGGGTGCGGTTGGCCGGTGGCGGCCGAGGCCTGGAGGGCGTCCAGGGCGCGGTGCAGGGCGGCGGCCGGGCCCTCGCCGCGCTCGGGCAGGTGGGCGATGCCGTGCTCGCCGCGCAGTTCCAGGCCGGCGCCACCGGCGCCGACCGGCGCGGTCAGGCTCAGCGCCAGGGTGCTGGAGGCGCCGTCGGCGTGCCGCAGCACCAGGTGGACGGTGTCCAACGGGCCGGCCACCGCCGTGACCTGCGTCGCGTCGCCGAGCACCGGCAGCAGCACCGACAGCGCGTGCGGGCCGACGTCCCACAGCGCGCCCTTCTCCTCGCGCCACGGCGAGGCCGCGTACGGGCTGGTGCTGCCGGGGGCGAACACCGAACCGAGCCAGTCCGAGCGGCCGGTGAACCAGCCGCCCAGCGCCGCCTGCTGCTCGATCCACGGGATCTGCTCCCCGCCGAAGCGGACGGTGAAGAAGACCACGGAGGCGACCCCGTGGGCCCGGACGGCCTCGGCCACGGCCTGCGCGTCCGGCACGGTCAGCGCGACCGGCTTGTCCAGCAGCAGGTGGCAGCCCGCCTCGGCGGCCCGAACCGCGAGGCCCGCCTGCACGGTCGGCGGCAGCGCGATCGAGACCGCGTCCACCTCGGCGAGCAACTGGTCGAGGTCCGCGTAGCCGGGGACGCCGTACGTCCCGCCGAGGGCCGTGGCCGCCTCGGGCCGGCGGGCCCAGACGCCGGTGAACTCCAGCCCGGGGTGCTCGGCGAGGACGGGTGCGTGCACCCGCTCCGCCCAGGGGCCGGCGCCCAACAGTCCGATCCGCACGATGTCTCCGTTCCTCCGTGGTACTTGAAAAGGTTCAGCCCTGTACGCGGGCCAGCGTGAAGCCGTCATAGCCCTTGCTGCCGACCGTCTGCACCGACGTGGCGGTGACCCTCGGCTCGGCGGCGATCAGATCGTGCAGGGCCCGGGTGCCGACCACGGCCGGGTCGGTGCTGTCCGCGTCGGCGACGGCGCCGCCGCGCACCACGTTGTCGACGATGATCAGCGAGCCCGGCCTGGTCAGCTGGAGCGCCCGCCGGAAGTACTCGGGGTTGCTGGGCTTGTCCGCGTCGATGAAGACCAGGTCGAAGGGCTCCACGCCCTGCTCCACCAGCGCGGCCAGCGAGTCGGCGGCCCGGCCGAGCCGCACCTCGGCGACCTTCTCCAGCCCTGCGCGCGCGATGTTTCCCCGGGCGACCTCGGCGTGCTTCGGGTCGATCTCCAGGGTGATCAGGGTGCCGTCCGCGGGCAGCGCCCGGGCGAGCCAGATCGCGCTGTACCCGCCGAGCGTGCCGACCTCCAGGATCCGCCGCGCGCCCTGGGTCAGCGCCAGCAGGTGCAGCAGCTTGCCCTGGTTGGGGGCGACGGCGATCTTCGGCAGCCCGGCCGCGTCGGCGGCGGCGGCCGCGGCGTCCAGCGCCGGGTCGTGCCCCACCAGCTGCTCGGAGAAGTACGCGTCCACGGCATCCCACGTCGACTGGGTCATCGGGCCCTCCAGTTGTGCATGATCGGCAGGTACCCGCCGATGCTACTCCGGGGGCCCGACAGCCCCGCCGTGCTCAGTGCAGACGCCTCGTCACTCCGCTTACTCCGCTCACTCCGCGACGGGCGCCTTGGCGGCGGTCGCCGCGGCGGCCGCCTCCTCCGCCTCGATCTTGGCGTGGGTCTTGGCGGCCCGGCGCTTCATGAACCAGGCCGAGGCGCCGCCGATCAGCACCGCCGCGGCCAGGCCCGCCCAGGAGAACCGGGACAGCCAGGGCTCGATGCTCTTGCCGACCTTGTAGACCAGCAGTGTCGTGCCGCCGGCCCAGACGATGCCGCCCAGCACGTTGGCGATCAGGAACTTCCAGTACGGCATCTTCAGCGCGCCGGCGAGCGGCCCGGCGAAGATGCGCAGCAGGGCGATGAAGCGGCCGAAGAAGACCGCCCACATCCCCCACTTCTGGAAGGAGCGCTCGGCGGTCGCCAGGTGGGACGGCCCGAAGTGCGTGGGGAACTTCCGTCCGAGCTTCTCGAACAGCGGCTTGCCGCCCTTGCGGCCGATCGAGTAGCCGATCGAGTCGCCGATGATCGCCCCGAGGATCGCGACCACCGCGATCCACTCCGGGCTCACCACACCCTTGACCGCCATCAGGGTGGCCGTGACCAGCGCGATCTCGCCGGGCAGTGGGATGCCCAGCGACTCCAGCCCGATGATCAGGCCGACCAGGGCGTACACCGCGGTCGGTGGGACGCTCTCGATCCAGGCGTCGATGTGCAAGGCCAGTACCTCCGTGGCAGGTCGGAGCCGGCGCGGCCCTCAGCGGTGCCGCACGCCGGTTCCGGCAGTTGTCCGATGGCGGCAACGCGGCCGCTTCCCCATAAGGGCAGCCTAACGTGCCGGGCGGCCTGTCCCCCCGGCCGATCACCCGTGGTTACGACGTGCGGTGGTGCCCCATGGTTCCCGCGTGACCAGCCGTTCTTCAAGATCCGGCAAAGCGAAGTGCGACCACGGACGGCCGCGCGTTCACCCGGCGCACGAGCGGCAGCAGGGCGCGGAGCAGGCCCCGCCCGCCCTCCGGGTACGCCTCGCGCACGTCGGTCACCGCCGGGTGCGCGGTGGCCAGCTTGCCGCGCTCGTCCGCGTCCATGCCGAACGGCATCGGCGGGGCCTGGTAGTGCCGGGTCCGCAGCTTGCCCTGGACGGTCCGGGCGCTGAACCAGCGCGGCACCGCGTCCAGCACCATCGACCCGCCGGGGAACCGCTCGGCGCAGGCCGCGATCAGTGCCCGCACCTCCTCCGGCCGCAGGTACATCAGCAGGCCCTCGGCGCAGATCATCACCCCGTGGGCCGGATCCACCTCGTCCATCCAGCCCGGGTCGGTGACCGGGCAGGCGAGGATCCGGCGCCGCTCGTCCGGCGGCAGCAGCCGCTCCCGCAGCGCGGCCGTCTCCGGCAGGTCCACCGACAGCCAGTCCGCCCGGCCGTTGTCGACCCGCCACGCCTGGGTCTCCAGGCCGTCCCCGAGGCCGACCACGGTGCCGCGCGGGCAGCGGGTCAGGAAGTCCGCCACCTCACGGTCGAAGCAGGCCGCCCGCAGCGCCTGCAACTGGCTGACCAGCGCGCCCTCCCCGAAGCGCTCCGCGAACGGGAAGTCGATCCGGTCGACCAGCTCGACCGCCTTCGGGTCCTCCAGCACCGTGTCCGGCCGACGTGCCTCCACCGCGCGGTGCCACAGCGTCCACAACGCCGTCTCCGGCACCTCCGCCAACTCCGGCCGCTCCCCGCCGTTCATCGCTCACTCCTTCGGATGTGCTCCGCGCTGGACCTGCTCCGCGCCGGACGTGTTCCGCGCTCGGCGTGCTCCACGCTCGACGTGCTCCACGCTCGACGTGCTCCACGCTCCGGCCCGAACCCGCCGATTCTGACACCCCGGACGCGGGGACGCTCGGGCCGCCGCGCCGCTCAGCCGATGCTGAACGCGCCGTCCGGCGGGGGCGGGGAGTCGGTGGCGTCGGCGTCCGTGACCGGGGCGGTGCGGCCGACCAGGGCGGCCAGGTCGGCGCCGTCGGTGAGGCGGGCCGGGAAGATGTCGCCGGCCAGCAGCCGGGTGAGCTCGGCGGCCGGGAGCGGCGCCGTCGAACCGGCGAGCAGGATGTTGCCGTACCGGCGGCCGCGCAGCACCGGGGCCTCGGCGACCAGGCAGGTGTACGGGAACACCGCGCCGACCGTCGCGGCCTGGGCCCGGGCGAAGGCCAGCGGCGGGCCGTCGGCCAGGTTGGCGGCGTAGCAGCCGCCGGGGCGCAGGGCGGCGGCGGCCAGCCGCAGGAACTCCACCGAGGTGAGGTGGGCGGGGGTGCGCGAGCCGTGGAAGACGTCCGCGATGACCAGGTCCCGGCTGCCGGGCGGGGTCTCGGCGAGGGCGGCGCGGGCGTCGCCGACGGTCGCGGTGATGTCCGCGCCGGGCCCCTGCCAGGGCAGGTGCTCGGCGACCAGGTCGAGCAGCGGCCCGTCCACCTCGACCACCCGCTGGCGCGAGCCGGGGCGGGTGGCGGCGAGGTAGCGGGGCAGGGTGAGCGCGCCGCCGCCGAGGTGCAGCACGTCCAGCGGCTGCCCGGCGGGGGCGAGGGCGTCGGCGAGGTGGCCGAGCCGCCGGGTGTACTCGAACTCCAGGTGGGTCGGGTCGGCGAGGTCGACGTAGGACTGCGGGGTGCCGTCCAGGGTGAGCAGCCAGCCGCCGTCCCGGTCGAGGTCCGGCATGAGCTTGGCGAAGCCGAGGTCGGTGTGGCGCCCGACCGGCACCGGCTCGTCTGTCACCGGCTCGTCCGTCACCGGCTCGTCCGTCACGCGCTCTCCCCCACGGCCTGGGCGTCCACCGGCCGGACGTCCGCCAGTCGGACGTCGAGGTAGGCGGCGAGCCAGCGGTCCAGTTCGGCGAAGGCCTGGGTGCGGGCGGCCTCGCCCGAGAGCACCAGGTCGTGCATGCCGCCCTCGATCCGGACGATGGTGACGTGCCGGCCCAGTCGCGGGCCCTGGCCGGCGATGTCGTCGGCGCGCAGCACGGCGTCCGCGTGGTGCAGGGCGTTGTGCCACTTGGTGGTCGCGATCGACTTGGTCGACGCCATCAGCAGCACCGGCACGTCGATCCCGAGCCCGTGCCGCAGCTGCCGGTGGCCCTGGTGGATGGCGGCCAGCCAGCCCGCGTACAGCGGGAAGCCCTCGGCGGGCTTGAGGGCGAGGTCGAAGTCCCACTCACCCCGGTGGTCCTTGTGCAGGCTGTGCGTGTAGTGCGGGTTGAGCGTCGACGGCAGCACGCGGGTGGGCGCCAGTCGGCCGATCGCGGTGACGGCCGGGCCGCCGACGGTCCGCACGGCGGGCGCGGCCGGCATCGACAGGAACGGGCTGTTCAGGAACAGCCCCTCCACCAGGCCGCGCCCCGAGCGCCGCCCCGCCCACAGCGCGCCGATCAGCCCGCCGGTGGAGTGCCCGTTCAGCAGCAGCCTCCGGTGCCCATCCACCTCGCGGATGATCCGCACCGCCTCGTCGATCTCCTCGTCGTACTCGGCGAGGTCGCGCACGAAGTTCGGCGACTGGTGCGGGCGCAGGGAGCGGCCGTACTTGCGCAGGTCCAGGGCGTAGAAGGAGAACCCGAGCGCGGCGAAGTGGTCGGCGAGGTTGGTCTGGAAGAAGTAGTCGTTGTACCCGTGGATGTACAGCACGGCCCGCTCCGCCCCCGGCACCAGACGGCGCACCAGCGTCGCGCAGACCTCCCCCTCGGCGTCCGGCCGCAGCGTCAGCTCGGCCGTCTCGTAGGGGGCACCCAGGATGTCTTCCCGAAACTCCATCTGCGCCGCACCCGTCCTCATGCTCGACCTGCCGTCCGTCGCAGGTGCTCTTGATCCAGGACCCCGACAATACCGGCCGGTAGCCCGGGGCTGCCTGTCGGGCGGCGCTCTGCGGGGCACCGGTGTGACCCGGCCGTCCGCGCCTCCTGATCGCTCCCCGTGCGCCTGCTGTGCGCCGGTGGTCATGTGGAACGCTACCCGGACAGATCCAACTCCGGTTGTCACGCAGGCGAGTTGAGGAGAACACATGCCGCAGGCCGGCCACACCGATCCGTCGCTGTACCGTTCGGCCGCCGAGGCGATCGCCGCGCCACCGGAGACGCTGGCGTACGTCGCCGGGTTCGACCGGGCCGGGGAGCGGCCGGACGCACTGCTCACCGTGGACACCGATCCGGCCTCGGCGAGCTACGGGAAGGTCCTCAACTTCGCCGAACTGCCGACGCTGGGCGACGAGTTGCACCACTTCGGCTGGAACGCCTGCTCCAGCGCACTGGCGCACGCCTGCCACGAGAACCCCGAGCGGCGCTACCTCCTCCTCCCGGGCCTGCGCTCCTCGCGGCTGCACGTGATGGACACCCGGCCCGACCCCGTCCGGCCGCGCCTCGTCAAGACCGTCGAGGCGGCGGAACTCGCCGCCAAGGCCGGCTACTCGCGCCCGCACACCCTGCACTGCGGGCCGGACGGGGTGTTCCTGTCCTGCCTGGGCAGCGGGGACGGGAACGACGGGCCCGGCGGGGTGGCGCTGCTGGACCACACCACCTTCGAGGTGCTGCGCGCCTGGGAGACGGAGCGCGGGCCGCAGCACTTCGCGTACGACGTCTGGTGGCACCTGGGGACGAACGTGGGGGTGACCAGCGAGTGGGGCACGCCCTGGATGGTGGAGGGCGGGGTCGTCCCGGAGCTGCTGCTGGGCCGCAAGTACGGGCACGCGCTGCACTTCTGGGAGCTGGACTCGGGGCGGCACCTGCAACGGGTCGACCTCGGCGACCAGTACCAGATGGTGCTGGAGCTGCGCCCGGCGCACGATCCGCAGGCGGAGTGGGGCTTCGCCGGGGTGGTGACCAACGTCGAGGACCTGTCCGCCTCGGTCTGGCTCTGGTACCGGGAGGGCCCGGCGTTCACCGCGCGCAAGGTGATCGAGATCCCCGCCGAACCCGCCAAGACGGAGGACCTGCCGCCCGCGCTGCAACCGTTCGGCGCGGTGCCGCCACTGATCACGGACATCAACCTGTCGGTGGACGACCGCTGGCTGTACGTGTCCGCGTGGGGCACCGGCGAACTGTTCCAGTACGACGTGTCGGATCCGTTCCACCCCAGACTCGCCGACTCGGTGCGGCTGGGCGGGGTCGTCGCCCGCACCCCGCACCCGGCCGCGCCGGGACGCCCACTGAGCGGCGCCCCGCAGATGGTCGAGATCAGCCGGGACGGGCGCCGGCTCTACCTCACCAACTCCCTCTACGGCGCCTGGGACGACCAGTTCTACCCGGACGGCATCGAGCCGTGGATCGTCAAGCTGAACGCCGACACCGAGGCGGGCGGGTTGAGCGTCGACGAGCGCTTCTTCCCGCACGGCGCCGACTTCCGGGGCCTACGGGTGCACCAGACCCACCTCGCGGGCGGCGACGCCTCCTCGGACTCCTACTGCTACCGGTAGGACGTCCAGCGGCCCGTACGGCCTACCGGTAGGACGTACCACTACCGGTAGGCCGTACGGCTAGCGGGCGAGCGCCTGGTCGTAGCGGACCTGGGCCAGGGGCAGCCCGGCGGCGAGCAGTTCGGAGCGGACGGAGGCGACCATGCCGGCCGGGCCGCTGACGCAGGCGAGGTGCTCGCGCCAGTCCCCGGCGCCCGCGACGGCGTCGGCGAGCCGGCCTGCGGTGACCGGGGTGAGCGCCAGCCAGGGCTTGTGCAGGCCGAGTTCGGAGAGCGCGGACCAGTCGTAGAGGTCGCCGCGGTCCCGGGCACCGACGAACAGGTGGACGCGGCGGCCGCGCGGGCGCCGGGCGGCCTGCTGCTCGACGATGGCCTTCATCGGGGCCAGGCCGGTGCCGCCGGCGACCAGCAGCAGGTCGCGGGTGTCGTCCTCGGGCAGCAGCCCGCCGCGCGGCGGGCCGAGGCGCAGCCGGTCGCCGACGGCGGTGCGTTCGACGAGGGCCGCGCTGACCCCGTCCGGCCCGGTGCGCCGGACGTGGAACTCCAACTCGTTGTCGGTGCGCGGCGCGCAGCCCATCGAGTACTGCCGCCAGGTGTGCGGGAGCGTCGGGTGCTCGACCGTGCCGTACTGTCCGGCCCGGTACGGGTAGGGCTCGCCGGTGCGCACGCGCAGGACGGCGAGGTCGGGGCGGCGGCGCTCGTGGCCGGTCACCACGGCGTGCCAGTACGGGGGTTCGGTGAGCGCGGAGTCGGCGCCGGCCGTCATCGCCGCGACGGCGAAGCGCAGCATCCGGACCCAGGCCGCTTCCATCTCCTCGGTCCACCGGGCGGCCGCCCGGTGCCGGATCGCCGCGCACAGGGCCTCCTCGAAGGCCTCGTAGTGGACCGGCCGGACGCCCAGTTTGCGGTGGTCGCGCCCGAGTTGGCGCAGGGTCGAGGCCAGTTCGGCCGGGTGGTGGAGGTGGTCCACCAGGTGGCGGAGGATCCGCTCCAGGTGGGCCTGCTGGAACTCCATCGAGGCGGGGAAGAGCGGACGCAGGTAGGGGCGGCGGCGGAACATCACCGCGTAGAGGTGATCGATCAGTTCGGAGAGCGGTTCGAGCAGGCCGAGGTCGCGCCGGATCAGCCGTTGGTCGGCGGCGCCGCCGTACGCGCCGACGCCGACGCCGGCCGGATCTGGACCGAACGGCGAGGCGGGGGTGAGGAGTTGGCGGCGGAGCCGCATCGCGTGGTGGCGGGCGATCAGCCGGTCGTACTCGGCGGTGGTGCCGCTGGTGGTGTTTCCGCTGGTGGTGGTGTCCATGACCCGTCCAGTCAATCGCCGCCCGGTTACCGGCGAGAAGGGCCGATGGCCCCGATCGGACCCGGGACCATCGACCCCTTGACGGGAAGACCCGGCGGGAGGGCCCGGCGGGGAGGCCTCGCGGAAGGGCCCGACAGGGAGGCCGGGCAGGGAGGCCCCGCGTCGCTACCGGGCGGGATCGGCCGGGGTCGCCTCGGCGGGCTCGGGGTGGAACTCGGTGGCCGCCCAACTGGCCAGCAGGCGCAGGGATTCGGCGGAGCTGGAGCCGGGCTCGGCGTGGTAGGTGACGAGCACCTGGTCGACGTCCCCGGCCGGGCGCAGCGTCTCGTACTGGAGGTTGAGCCGGCCGACCACCGGGTGGTGCAGCCGCTTGGTGCCGTGGCCCTTGTCCTGGATGCTGTGGGTGGCCCAGAGGCGGCGGAAGTCGGCGCTCTTGAGGGAGAGTTCACCGATCAGCGAGGCGAGCCTGGGGTCGTCCGGATCCCGTCCGGCGTCCAGCCGCAGCATGCCGACGACGTCGGTGGCCTTGCCGTCCCAGTCCTCGTAGAGCTCGTGGGAGGCCGGTTCGAGGAAGAGCTGCCAGGCCATGTTGCGCTGCTCGGGCGGCATCGCGGCGAAGTCGCCGAGCAGGGCGGTGCCGAGCCGGTTCCAGCCGATGATGTCCAGGCGCCTGCCGAGGACGTACGCGGGCACGCAGTCCATCGCGTCCAGGAGCTGCTGGAGCGCGGGCCGGACCCGCTGCGGGCGGGCGGCGGCCCGGCCGGGGCGACGGCGGGCGGGCCTGGTGAGCCGGCCGAGGTGCTCGCGCTCGGCTGGGCTGAGCCGCAGCACGCGGGCGATGGCGTCCAGGACGGCGGCGGAGACGCTCTCGCCGTGGCCCTGTTCGAGCCGGGTGTAGTAGGCGGTGCTGACTCCGGCGAGCAGGGCCAGCTCCTCGCGGCGCAGGCCGGGCACCCGCCGCCGGGTGGTGCTGTCCGGCAGGCCCACGTCCTCGGGCCGCAGCCGGGCGCGGCGGGATCGGAGGAACTCGCTGAGTTCGGTGCGCTGGTCCATGTCTGCAGTATGCGGGGGATCCGGGCGGCGGGGGCGGGGGGAAGGGTGATACCGCCGTGCGTACGTTCCGTGGTCGTACGTCCGGGGTCCCTAGGCGTGGCGTACGTACGAAAGGCTCTGGTCTGGCTGGTCGCGCCGCACCGACGCAGGCTGGAAGCATGACGAACTCGACGAACGCAACGACGACGAGCACCACCGAGGGCACCACCCGCACGGTCGCCGCCTACGCCGCGGCGCGGCCCGACTCCCCGCTGGAGAAGACCACCGTCACCCGCAGGGCGGTGGGCGAGCACGACATCGTGATCGACATCAAGTTCTGCGGCATCTGCCACTCCGACATCCACCAGGTCGGCGAGGACTGGGGCACCGGCATCTTCCCGATGGTCCCGGGCCACGAGATCGCGGGCGTGGTCACCGAGGTCGGCCCGGGCGTCACCCGCTGGCAGGCCGGCGACCGGGTCGGAGTCGGCTGCATCGTCGACTCCTGCCGGGAGTGCGACAACTGCCGGGCCGGCCTCCAGCAGTACTGCACCGGCCAGGGCGGCACCGTCTTCACCTACAACAGCGTCGGCCACGACGGCCTGCCGACCTACGGCGGCTACTCCTCGAAGCTGGTCGTCGACGAGGCGTACGCGCTGCGCATCCCCGACAACCTGCCGCTGGACGCCGCCGCGCCGCTGCTGTGCGCCGGCATCACGCTGTACTCGCCGCTCGCGCACTGGGGCGCCGGGCCGGGCAGGAAGGTCGCGATCGTGGGCCTCGGCGGGCTCGGCCACATGGGCGTGAAGCTCGCCCACGCCATGGGCGCGGAGGTCACCGTGCTCAGCCAGTCGCTGCGCAAGCGCGAGGACGGGCTGAAGCTCGGCGCCGACCACTACCGGGCCACCTCCGACCCGGCCACCTTCACCGAGCTCGCGGGCACCTTCGACCTGATCGTCAACACGGTCTCCGCCGACCTCGACCTGAGCGCCTACCTCGGCCTGCTGCGCACCGACGGCACCATGGTGCAGGTCGGCGCGCCGGAGAAGCCGGTCACGGTGAACGCGCACGCGCTGCTCTCCGGCCGCCGTTCGCTGGCCGGTTCGATGATCGGCGGGCTGCCGGCCACCCAGGAGATGCTGGACTTCTGCGGCGAGCACGGCATCACCGCGGAGATCGAGCTGATCCGCGCCGAGCAGGTCAACGAGGCCTACCAGCGGGTGCTGGCCGGCGACGTCCGGTTCCGCTTCGTGATCGACGCCGCGACGATCTGACCGTCACGGCCCGACCCCGCACTCCCCCGTGCCCCGACGCCCCGCCCCCTGGTGCTCTCCCATCACCAGGGGGCGGGCGCCGTCGGGGCGCCTCGGGCTAGACCCCGGCCGGGTCGGCCCCGGCCCCGGCCGTGCCCGCTCGGGACGACCGGCGTTCCTGGCGCCGGTCCTCCCGCCGCTGCCGCCCCCGGCGCAGCGGCTGATCGGGCAGCCAGCCGAAGGTGAGGCAGGCGCCCACCAGTCCGAGCAGCATCCCGATCACGAAGCCGCCCAGGTTGGAGGTGAGCCAGCTCGCCAGCGCGGCGAGCACGGCGAGGACGGAGTAGAACAGCCGCTGGGCCGGGTTGAACAGGATCAGCAGGCCGCACAGCACCATCACCGCCGGCACCAGGTAGCCCGCCAGCCCCTGCATCCCGATGTGCAGGACGACGGGCAGCGGGGCACGCAGGGTGAACAGGATCTCGGCGCCGCCGAACAGCACCAGCAGCCCGCCCCAGAACGGCCGCTGGCCCCGCCAGTCGCGTTTGACCGGTCGGGTGGTGGCGGGAGCGGGGGCGGGAGCCGTCCCCACGGCCCCCTCCGCGACGCCCTCGCCGGAACCGGCCGGCTCCGGTACGGACTCCGTCATGGTCAGCAGCCCTGGGAGCTGAAGCTCAGCCGCAGGTTGGGCAGTTTGAACCCGACGGCGGTGCTCGCGTAGTTGTGCTGCTTGAGGTGCGTCAGCACGACGGTGTCGGCCTGCTGCCCGAAGACGCCCGGGTTGCCCTTGCCCGCGTTGCCGGCCTTGGTGTAGGTGCTGGCGTCGCCGCCGATCTCGATGTTGGTGAACTCCGCGTCACCGGACAGCATGTCGGAGTCGGTGGTGAGGTCGGTGGCGGAGACGGGGGAGCCGGCGTCGCCGGCGTGGATCACCAGGTTGACGCCACCGAGGTCCACGCTCTGGCACAGGTTGGTGATCTCGGCCTTCTTGATCGCCGAGACCGCGACCAGCACCTGACCGCCGGTGGAGCCCTGGTTGGGGCTGTCGGGGATCATCGAGTCCAGGCTGCCGAACTGGGCGAAGCCCTTGCCGTCGAGCTTGTCCGCGGTGATCGTGAACGGCATGCCGCTGATGGAGAACTGGGCGGCGAGTACGCCCTGGGCGGTGAGGGCCATCAGGACGGCGCCCGCCGCGACGGCCGGAACGGCCATCCAGGCGCTGCGCTTGAGCCGTACCCGCCCTCTCCTGGTGCCGGTCGGCGTCTCCGGGGTCTCGGCCGCGGCGGCGGCGTCCTCGGACATGGCCATGTGTGCTCCCTGTTGGGTGGGTGGGATGTGCAGGCACTGGCACGGTGCCCTGGCGCGGACAGCGTTCCACGGCCCGACCGGGCCGCCCGCCCCTCGGCAGCGGGGCGGGCACGGTCAGGCCGCGCTTTGAGTAACTGGGAAGCTACTGCCCGGTAGTGGCCGGGTCAATACGGGTGCACGAAGGATCTTCACCGATCGGCAACCCGAGCCGGACGGCCGCCTGCGCCGGGCCGAGGAAGGGCGCGAGACAGAACATGCTCAACACCGGCAGGAGTTCCGGAAGTTGAACCGTCCGACCGGAGTCGATCCGCCGGTAGAGCGCGCTGTAGACCCCGCCCACCACGGCATCCACCAGCTCCACAACCCGCACACCGCCCAGCGGTTGGGGCACCTCGGCGAAGAACGCCCGGAACCGGGTGAGGAGTTGGTCCCGCTCGCGGCGGCCGGCCGGTCCGACCGCCTCGATCTCGATCACCGCCATGGTCGCGAAGGCCGGTGTCCCCGCCAACAGATGGAGCATCGCGCCGAGCGCCTGCCGGATCCCGGCGCACCAGTCGGACTCCGCCGCGAAGGCCGCCGCCATCCGTCGGAGAACCACCCCGGTGCCGTGCCGGTGCGCGGCCAGGAAGGCGTCCTCCTTGCCGCTGAACAGCTCGTAGAAGACCGGCCTGGTCACCCCGGCCGCGCGGCAGATGTCGCTGACCGTGGCGTGCTGGTAGCCGCGCGCGGCCACCGTCTGGACCAGCCCGTCGAGCAGTCGCTCGCGCTGGGTCGCGGCCACCACGCCCGGAGGCAGCCGGCTCGGGCCGCGCTTGATGGACCGGGCTGGGTCACGACCGGCCCGCGCGCCCGGCAGCAGGATCACGTCGGCACTTCGGAGGTGTTTCCGTTCCATCACCAACTCCTGTTACCTGTATTGACATTGACGCAACATCGGGTTTACAACACTGACAGGTTTCCAACCGGTGGGCGACCCTGTCACCACCGGACGACCTCCAGGGGCTCCGGCGGCCCCGGGCGAGCAGCCCGGGCCACGGGACCACGAGCGGACGCAGGCCCGCGGCGGTGGCAGCCGCCGACGTGCACTCCTGCACTCGCAGCGCACGTCCGCACCTTCACACCGCTGTGCCGTACGAGCGGGCCCGTGGCGCCGGGCCCACCGCACCACGGCCCCGCGAAGCCCCCGGCACGCCATGCCCACGCACCTCCCCCGCCGTGCACGCCACCACACCCGCACCGCGGGCCACCCCCACCCGTCTCCGCACGGAGAGAGGTCACCCTCATGCGCTTTCGCCGCACGCTCGGTACCGCGGCCCTCGCCGCCCTCGCCTTCACCTGCGCCGCCGTCGCACCCGCCCAGGCCGACGGCTCCGCGGTGCTGACCACCGGCAGCAGCAGCGGCCCGGACGTCGCCGTCGGCGACGTCCTCACCGCCAGTCTGGTCTCGGGCACCACCGCCACCTTCTACAGCAGCGCCAGCGGAACGAGCGGCATCAGCTGTGCCAACTCGGCCTTCTCCGCCACCGTGACGGCCAACCCGGCCGCCCCCGGCAGCGCGGTCGAGCAGCTCAACACCCAGACCTTCGGCTCCTGCTCCTCCAACGTCCTCGGCGTCACCGGCGTCAAGAGCATCACCGTCAACAACCTGCCGTTCACCAACACCGTCGGCGACGGCCCCGGCAACCCGGTCGCCCTCACCCCCGGCGCGGCCGGCGCGATGAAGACCACGGTCGTGCTCAGCACCATCCTCGGCAGCGTCAACTGCGTCTACCAGACCACCACCGGCATCTCCGGCACCACCTCGAACACCGGCAACACCATCGGCTTCACCTCCCAGCCGTTCAACCTGGTCTCCGGCTCGGGCCTGTGCTTCTCGACCGGCTACTTCAGCGCCACCTACGGCCCGGTCACCGACACCTCGGTGGCGGGCAGCCCGCTCATCTTCGTCAACTGACGACCCGAGGGGCCTTCGTCGACTGACGTCCGGTCAGACGTCGTCAACTGACGGCCGACCGGCGGGAACAGACGAGCGGCGTACGGCGACCGCGGTCGCCGTACGCCGCTCCGGCGCGCCCGCACGCCCGCCAGGTGATCCAGAAGCACGCCCCGCCGCCGGCCCGGCTCAGCCCTCGCCACCCGCCGAATCCCCCGAGACGGCGAAGTGACCGGCCGGTAGGGTGCTGCCGCACGGACACGGCCGACAGGAACGGGACGGGCAGATGAGCGGCAGCGGCGACGGCACGGGGTTCTTCGCATCGGTGGCGGACACCGCCGACCAGCTGGCCGCCACCGGCTACCTGGCCTCCACCGCCGTGGCCACCACCGTCTTCCTCGCCGACCGGCTCGGCAAGCCGCTGCTGGTCGAGGGCCCGGCCGGGGTCGGCAAGACCGAACTCGCCAAGGCGGTGGCCGCGATCGGCCGGGCCCGGCTGGTCCGGCTCCAGTGCTACGAGGGCATCGACGAGGCCCGCGCGCTCTACGAGTGGAACCACGCCAAGCAACTGCTGCGGATCACCGCCGGCCGCGACGAGGGCTGGGACCAGGCCCGCACCGACATCTTCGGCGAGGAGTTCCTGCTCACCCGCCCGCTGCTCACCGCCATCCGCGGCGACGAGCCCACCGTGCTGCTGATCGACGAGATGGACAAGGCCGACGTCGAGGTGGAGGCGCTGCTGCTGGAGGTGCTCAGCGACTTCCAGGTCACCGTGCCCGAACTCGGCACCATCGCCGCGAGCCGCCGCCCCTTCGTGCTGCTCACCTCCAACGCCACCCGTGAACTGTCCGAGGCACTGCGTCGACGCTGTCTCTTCCTCCACCTCGACTACCCGGACGCCGAGTTGGAGCGGCAGATCGTCCGGCGCAAGGTGCCCGGCCTGGACGACACGCTGGCCGCCTCGCTGGTCCGGGTGGTCGGCGCGCTGCGCGCGATGGACCTGCGCAAGGCGCCGTCCGTCGCCGAGACCATCGACTGGGCCCGCACCCTGCTGGCGCTCGGCGCGGACACCCTCGACGAGGCGGTCGTCCAGGACACCCTCGGGGTGATCCTCAAGCACCAGGACGACATCCGGAAGGCCGCGCAGAAGCTCACCCCCGCATGACCACCGCCCCGCCCCCGGCCGACACCGCCGCCCGGCTCACCGGCCTGGTCCGCGCGCTGCGCGGGCACGGCCTGCGGATCGGCCCCGCCGAGACGGTCGACGCGGCCGCCGTCCTCGACGTCCTCGGATTCGCCGACCGCGAGCAGATGCGGGCCGGCCTGGCCGCCGCGCTGCTGCGCTCGGACACCCAACGGGCCCTCTTCGACGCCACGTTCGACCTGTTCTTCCCGCTCGGCGTCGGCACCCCCGAGGCCGTCCGCGCCGACCCGCCCGCACTCCCGGACGACCCCCGGCCACCGCGCCCCGGCCGCCCCGACCCGCTGCGCGACGACCTGCGCGAGCGCCTCGCCGCCGCCCTGGCCGCCGACGACCGGGCCGCCCAGGCCCGGCTGGCCGGCGAGGTGGTGGAGGCCTTCGGCCGGTACGGCGCCGGTGCCACGCCGGCCTCGGACGGCTGGTCGGCCCACCAGGCGCTCGGCCGGCTCGCCCCCGAGACCCTGCTCGCCCGGATCCTCGCCGCCCTGCGCGAGCGGGCCGCCGCCCCGGACCTGTCCGACCGCGTCCTCGCCGACGAGATCCGCCGCCGCATCCAGGACTTCCGCGCCCTGGTCGCCACCGAGGCCCGCCGCCGGGTCGCCGAACTGCGCGGCGCCGAGCGGATCGCCGAACGCGCCGTCGCACCCACCGCCGACCGGATTGACTTCCTCGCCGCCGGCCGGGACCAGCTCGCCGAACTGCGCCGCACCGTCCACCCGTTGGCCCGCAAGCTGGCCACCCGGCTGGCCGCCCGGCGCCGCCGCGCCGCACGCGGACGGATCGACCTGCGCCGCACCCTGCGTCGCTCGCTGTCCACCGGCGGGGTGCCGCTGCGCCCTGCCTACCGGCTGCGCCGCCCGGCCCGGCCGGAACTCGTGCTGCTGTGCGACGTCTCCGGCTCGGTGGCCGGATTCGCCGACTTCACCATGCTGCTGGTGCGGGCGATGAGCGAACAGTTCAGCAAGGTGCGGGTGTTCGCCTTCGTGAGAGCCTGTTTTCATTCATCCGGGCGGCATCTGCCCAGGTCAGGAATCGAACAGGGATGATCTCAGGTGCCGTCGGCGACCCGGAGCGGGGTGGGGAGGAGGAACAACCGGCCTGTGGTGGCGGACTGGAAGTCGAGGACGCTGGTGAACGGGCCGGTGATCAGCGGCAGAGTGCGGTGCGCGCGGACCGTACGGCTCCACTCGCGGGTGGTGGCGATATCGCCGTCGAACCAAGTCAGGCGGCCACCGGGCCGGCGGATGGTCAGCCAGGGGGGCGGTCCGGGTACTGGTTGAAGTCTGTGATCGTGTGACCTGGGCCCTGGGCCCTGGACATCGAAGCTCGGCGAGGACGCGAAGTCGGCAGCAGCCGGCCCCAGCGGCGGCCCATCGACGGAGGGCTGGCGCTGGGGCCGATGGCCTGAGCACCCTAACCCGATTGCTCACCGGTCCAGGGGAGGCCAAGGCAGAACATGCCAGGGCGGGGCCGGGTCAGCTGTTGCCACCGCTGTTGCCACCGCCGTTGTTGCCACCGCCGTTGTTGCCACCGCCATTGTTGCCACCGCCATTGTTGCCACCGCCACCACCAGTGGGGGGAGGCGAGAGCAGGCTGAGCAGGTTGCCCAGAACGCTGGGGGCGTAGACGTACGTGTTGCCGCAGTTGTTGGAGAATCCTGCGTCGTCGCCGACGACGCAGGCGATTCCGGAGTTTCCGCCGTGCCCGTGATCGCCGCCTGAGCTGGCGACAGCCCAACCCGCGTTCGTGAGCACGAGACCGGTGACAGCGGCCGCGACGACCGCCATTTTCTTGATCACAATTTCTCCTCAGTGTGAGACTTTGTGTCATAGTCCCGGGGAATACGCTTGCTATCGCTCAGCGCGGACGCCTCTTTGCGCGTTTTGCGATGATTTCACTCCTTAAGCCCAAAAAATCAACTGGCCTTGACCATCAGGAAAGTGAGGCGACGAATCACATCACCCGCCGGGTGTTTGCTTCAGCGCGGCGAATCCTCTGACAGGCCGCCCGGGGCCGTGGGAGAGTGAGGCGCCGGCCGGTGACTCGGGTTCTTCCCGGCCGCGTTCCCGACGGGGAACTTGAGAATGATCAGTGCCCGATCGGGGCGCGGGGATTGGGCTGGCCGGCCCGGCGGGACTGTCTTTGCGTGATGCGCCTGGTCATGAGGGTGATCGCGGCCCAAGTGATCAACGACTCGGAGTGCTGGATCAGCCGTTCGTAGTCCCTGGCGTGCCGGCGGGCGTGCGTGATCCAGGCGATCGACCGCTCCACCACCCAACGGCGCTTGATCACGACGAAGCCCTTCACGCCCTTCGGCCGGCCGACGGTCTTGAGGGTCAGGTTCAGGTACTTCTTCGCCCAGCCGCCCAGCTTCGGGCCCGCGTAGCCGGAGTCGGCCCAGACGATCGTGATCTCCGGATGCATCAGCCGCAGCCGGAACAGCACTTCCTTCGCCGCGTCGCGGTCGGTCATGTCGGCCGGGGTGACCATGACGAACAGCGGCAGGCCGTGGGTGTCCACGACCAGGTGGCGCTTGCGGCCGTTATCTTGAGCCAGCACTTCCGTGTTCTTCATGTGTGTGAAGTTCGCTGAATACCTGCTTCTGAGGGTGTGCGAAGCGTTCGGCTGGGCCGGGAATCGAACGGGTGGTGTCTCGGGCGTGGGTCCGCGCGCTCGCGCTGCTGACCGGGGAGGCTGGGCCGGGTGAGCGTCGAGAGCGAGTTCCCGGTGAGCGCCGAGCAGGTCTATGCGGCCCTGGTCGCGCTGGGGGACCAGCCCGTACTCGATCCTGAACTGTGGCCGCAGGGTCCGGAGGAGGGAAACCGCCGGCGGCTGCTCGGCGTACTGCTGGCCAGGGTCGAACTGGAGGTCACCGCCGCGACGAGGCTGGGGGTCGACCAGGACCAGGCCGAGGTGCTGCTCGGGTGGATGGACCAGGCCGGCCCCGGCTCTGCGGTGTCGACCAACGCGCTGATCAACCGGTTGCAGCGCACTGGCGTGCAGCTCATGGGCCTTGACCAGGACGAGACGCCCCCGGGCCGGATGGCGTCGGCGATGGCGATCGCCGTCGCGGTGGACGCGCTCGGCGCCCACCTCCACTTCGAGGCCGGCGACGTGGACGGGGTCCGCCGGGGTCTCGGCCGGACGGAGGCGGCCCTCATCGAGATCCTGCGGAGCATCCACGACCTGCGGGCGGAGATCGGCGACGCGGAAGAGGAACCCGACTGAACCGAGACGGTCAGGTGCCGGCCGCGGGCCGGACCGGCGTGGTGAGGAGCAGAAGGCGGCCGGCCGCGGCGACGGGCCGGAAATCGAAGACGCTGGTGAACGGGCCGGAGATCAGCAGCAGCGCGCCGTGGACGTGGACGCGGTTTCGCCACTCCCGGGTGGCGGCGATCTCGCCGTCGAACCAGGTCAGGCCGCACGGGCGACGAACGGTCAGCCGGTAGCCGTCCAGGACGGTGGACCAGGCGCACTGCTGACCGGTGGTGAGGGCGGGGACGTCGTCGTGCGGGGCCCAGCCGTCTTCGGCGAGCAGGGGACGACCGGGGGCTGCGGGGACCACCAGGGCCGGACGGCGGTCGGGCATCAGCTCGGGCCAGGGCCGGCCTAAGCCGGTGCTGCTGATGATCTCCATGCGTGGCCCTTCCCCCAAGTCCGCCCGTTCACCCTGCTCGTCGGATGGATCACATCATCGGGCAGGAAGCGGCCCCGGTGTCGGCGAACCGGCTGACCGGCGCCGGGAGGTCGTGGGAGAGTAGGGGTCGGCCGGTTCTTCCGGCGGCTCCGGGTGGCGATCGGTTGGCCGACTCCGAGAACGATCAGTCCCGCTGGGCCTCGCGGGACGCCGGCTGGCCCGAGCGCCTGGACTGCCGCTTGGTGATGCGCCTGGTCATCAGGGTGATCGCGGCCCAGGTGATCAGCGACTCGGAGTGCTGGACGAGGCGTTCGTAGTCGCGGGCGTGCCGGCGGGCGTGCATCACCCAGGCGTGCGAGCGTTCGACCACCCAACGGCGCGGCAGGACCACGAACCCCTTCGCGTCCTTGGGCCGGCTCACCGTCTTGATGGTGAGGTTCAGGTACTTCTTCGCCCAGCCGACCAGCTGCCCGGCGTAGGCGGAGTCGGCCCAGACGATCGTGATCTCCGGGTGCATCAGCCGCAGCCGGAACAGCACCTCCTTCGCGGCGTCGCGGTCGGTCATGTCGGCGGGGGTGACCATCACGAACAGCGGCAGGCCCTTCGTGTCCACCACCAGGTGCCGCTTCCTGCCGTTGATCTTCTTCGCCGCGTCGTAGCCCCGGCTGTCCTTGCCGACCGTCTCGGCGGCCTTCACCGACTGCGAGTCAATGATCGTGGCGACCGCGCCCGGCGCCCGGCCCATGTCCCGGCGGACCCGGGCGCGGAGCTGGTCACGGATCTGGCCGATCACCCCGGCCGCCGCCCAGCGCGCCATGAAGCCGAAAACCGTGCGCCAGGGCGGGAAGTCCTTCGGCAGCGCGCGCCACTTGCAGCCCGTGTCCACGACGTACCGAATCGCGTCCACGATCTCCCGACGCGGGTGCTTCTCCGGCCGCCCGCCGGCCTTCGTCTCGCAGGCCGGAACCGGCAGAAGCGCCTCGATCAGCGCCCACTCGTCGTCGAAGGTGTCCGACGGGTAGCAGCGACGCCGGGCCAACCTCGTTCCCTCCCCTCAAGACGAAGGCCCTGGTCCGGCATCGCTGTAGTCCGCGATCATTTCGAGCGTGGACTCCACCGAGCTGATCTGGGTGTTCAGGTGCTTCACCCACCGGCCCTTGGGCTGGAGGGCGAAGTGCGGGGCGACAACACCGGTGATGAACCGGCGGAACTCGGTGAGCTTCTCGCGGATCACCGCGGCCTCGTATGCCTGCAGCTCGACCGGGTCGGAGCAGAACCGGTAGCCGTCCGCCCTCGTCCAGATCAGCGGCGGCCAGCCCCGTTCGGCGATGGTGTCGCGCAGGCAGGCCAGCCCCGCCCGGGCCTGACCCGCGCTGAGCGAGGAGGCCCGGCCGAGCTGGTCGAAGGTCAGCCCGGCGGGACGGGCCTCGAAGAGGACCTTGCGAACGGTGTCGGCGTGCCGCTCGGCCGCCGCCGACCTGCGCCGGGAGGCGCGGGGCATCGCCTACTCACCCTGGAGCAGGCGGGCCAGCTCGCCGTCCATGTCGACCTTCCCGGTGTCGACCGCCGTCTCGATCCAGTCCAGCGTCGCCCTCACGCGCGCGCAGTTCTCCCGGATCACCGACTGCTCGTCGTCGCCGAGCTGCCGGTCGCGCAGGCCCGGGACGACCCGCCCGGCCGCGGCGACGAACGCGTGGCAGGCCGTCACCAGGTCCAGGAACTCCACCGACCGGTCGATCTTGCGGATCACCGGCGCGATCGGGCTGTTCTCCTCGAAGTGCTCGCGGGCCTGCCGCCCCCGCTCGACCTGGGCGTGGTTGACCTGGTGGCGGGCGGTGTCGTCGGCCATCGCCCGGGCCGCGACGTCCGGGCGCCGCAGCAGCCCGGTGGTCACCTCCGCCGCGACGTGGTCCTCGCGGGTCAGCTCCTCGACCACCCTCACCTTCTCCGCCGGGGCGACCCGGGCGACCACCGCCGGCCGGTGCAGGAACTTGGGGGCGACCGCCGCGGCGACCTCGTCGTCGCGGGTCAGCTCCTCCACCACCCGGACCTTGTCCTCCGGCTTGACCTGCGCGACCACGCCCGGACGCCGCAGCAGGTCGCCGGTCACCACCGCGGCGACCTCCTCGTCCTGGGCGAGGGTGTGGATCGCGCTGACCTTCTCCTG
Organism: Kitasatospora sp. NPDC043950; assembly: GCF_056435345.1. Taxonomy (NCBI): domain Bacteria; kingdom Bacillati; phylum Actinomycetota; class Actinomycetes; order Kitasatosporales; family Streptomycetaceae; genus Kitasatospora; species Kitasatospora sp. NPDC043950. The sequence goes on along the minus strand of NZ_JBWKER010000037.1, from coordinate 48,722 downwards.
CGGGGTCACCGGAACATCGACCTGCCGGCCGACCCTGCGCTTGGCGTCGTCCGCCGTCCACCTTCCCCGGGGCTGCGGTGGGTTGAGGATCGCCTCGAACCGCTCCCGCTCGTCCGCGATCCCCGCCAGGACCTCGTGGACCGTGAAGGAGACGCCGGCCTGCCGGCGGTCCTTGGGCCACCGCGAAGAGGTCCACCTCGCCCGCCTGACCTGCGAGTAGGTCAGGCCGACGTCGTCGGCCACCCGGGCCAGCGACTTCTTGACGGAGAACATCTCGTCGCTGTGCTCCTGGCCGCCGACCTCGCGCATCGGCTCGATCTCCAGCGCGTAGTCGCCGATCGTGAACTGCGCGCGGGTGGTCGTCTCGACCAGCTTCCGCAGCTCGGCGACGATCTCCTGGTATCGGTCGGCGCTGACGCAGCCGACCTTCTCCGCTATCTCCTGAGCCATGTGGAATCTCACCACCAACTCGCGTACCAGGCACGGCAGTTGGCCGTGACGGGACCGGTCCGCTTCCGTGCAGCAGAGTCCGGCCCGGAATGTGGTGATCACAACAACTAGCCTGCGGATGAACGAAGTTGAGCGAATCGTGACCGTCTCGGCGTTCGCTCAACGGTCACTGTGACCGTTCGCCGAACGGTTCGTTCCGAGACCGCCAGGCCCTCATCACGCACCGCCGCGAGCAGTACCGGGCGTTCGAACGCCGATCCACCCCGGCCACCCACCACGCGTCGCACTCCGGGCACTCCACCCGGCCGGCCCCGCTCAGCTCGGCCGCCACCCGCTTCCGCAGCCGCTGGTCCACCCGCCACTGCCTGGCACGACACGCCGTCGAGCAGAAACGCGTACCGGGCCGCGACTCCGGCCTCAGCCGTACGTCGCAGCCTCGCACCACCGCTCACCAACCGGCCCGCTGTCCTCGGACACCAGCCCAGGCTAGGGCTCCAGGCTACCCGGATCGGGGGTTCAGACACAGGTACTGAACCGCACCGCCGAGGTCACCGCCCTGCTGGCGCGCGGCGACGCCGACCCGGCCCGGCTCGCCGCCCGGATCCTCACCGAGGCCAAGGTGATGGGCCACCACGGCAACAGCGACTACGGCTCCGCCCTGGGCGAGTTCGCCGAACGGCACCTGGACGCGGTCGGCCCGCGCACCAGCGTGTTGATCCTCGGCGACGCCCGCAACAACCACCGCGACCCGAACCTGGACGCGCTGCGCCGGATCGCCGGCCGGGCCCGGCGGGTCCACTGGCTCAACCCCGAGCAGCCCGCCCTCTGGCGGACCGGCGACTCCGCCGCAGCCGCCTACGCGGGCGTCGTGGAGATGCACTCCTGCCGCAACGCCCGCCGCTTCGGCGAACTGATCGCCCGCCTGCTGCCGGTGTAGGGAGCTTCCGAGTCCGCCGCCGTGGCGGCCTAAGCCTGGGCCTTGGCCTGGGCCTGGGCCCGAGCTTCCTCGGCCGCCACCTGGGCGGCCCTGGCGGCCAGCGGGTTGATGTCGGCCCGGCGCGCCCACTGCATGGCCGTCAGCCGCTGGACCACCACGATCGCCGCGACGGCCGCGACCAGGCGCAGCGCCGAGCCGGCGGTCTCCACCCGGATGGTCTCGCGCAGGTCCTCCAGGCTGTCGAGCACCGTCAGGTTCACGTGCTTCATCATCGAGCTGGCGATCCGGTTGACGACCAGCGCGCCGATCCAGGTGGACCACCACAGGACCAGGACCTTCTCCGACACCGTGCGGCGCCGTCCCTCCGCGTCCAGCGGAGCGCTCGCCCGCCAGCAGTCCACCATCAGCTGCCAGGGGAACCAGAGCAGGACGAACGGGGTGACCCAGGCCCCGATGGTCCAGCCGCGTCCGCGCCGGTGCCCGTGCGGCAGCAGCAGGTCGGCGTTCTGGCGGATGCGGTAGAACCAGATGATGAACACCACGGCGGTGACCAGCGCCAACGGAAGGAAGACCCCGTTCAGCCCTTTCACCAGGGAGTCCACGGCATCGAAGTCGTCGAGGTCAGCCGACCCGTCCGCCAACTGGCCCAACAGGGCATCGGACCAGAGGCCGGCCACGACCGCCCCCGCCGCCAGCATCGCGTTCACCCCCAGCAGGACGTAGACCGCGATGGCAAGGCTGTTCGCCGGTCGGAGCGCCGCCGCCCAGCCCGGCGCCGCCTCCGCGCAGCCGAAGCAGCGTCGGCTCTCGGTCCCCGCGGGACGCGCCCCACACGCCACACACACCATCAGATCGTCAACTCCTGGAATCGCCGCGTGCTCGGACTCGCACGCCGGTGCCGCCAACGCCCCGACCGGGGCGGGCGCGCCGACTCTAGGGGATCACCGACGTCCGCTGCCAGCGAGATTTCGCAGCTCAGCGGCGGTATCGCCAGATAAACGACAGATCACGCGGGAATCGAACCCCGGGGAGCCGACTCCGACTCACCACCCCTACCCCGCGCGCCCGTCCCGCTCGATCCGGGTGTGCGGTCGACGGACCTCGGGCGCAGGACTAGTGAAGGGGTGCGAGCGTCCCGGGGAGGTCGAACGCGGCGTCAGGCCGAGGGCACGGGCAGCAGCCGGTAGGCGTCCCCGTGCGTGAGCACGCGACCGGCGGTGGGCGGCGCGAAGTGGGTGCCGAGCAGGAGGGTGTCCGTGTCGGCGAGGGAGCCGAGGAGCTTGCGGCGCGAGGCCTCGGACTGCCGCGGGTCGATGTCGACGCAGGCGCCGATGGCGGGGTGGGCGAGCTGGACCGGGTGGTGGACGCAGTCACCGGTGATCAGCGCCGCCTCGCCCCGGCTGGTCAGTTCGACGGCGACGTGGCCGGGGGTGTGGCCGGGGGTGGGGATCAGGCGCAGGCCCGGGGCGACCTCGACGCCCTCGGCCGGGACGTCGACGAGGTCCAGCATCCCGGCCCGCTCGACCGGGATCACGGAGTCGAGGAACATCTGCCTCCGCGCCTCCTCCAGGTCGTACCCGGCCCAGAACTCCCGCTCGGCGCGGGAGGTGAGGTAGCGGGCGCGGGGGAAGGTGGGGACCCACTCGCCGTTCACCTCCCGGGTGTTCCAGCCGACGTGGTCGGCGTGCAGGTGGGTGAGGATCACCAGGTCGACGGAGTCCGGGGGGAAGCCGGCGGCGGTGAGGCGCTCCAGGTAGTCGGTCCGCAGGTGGTGCCAGGCCGGGTTGGCCCGCTCCTTGCCGTTGCCTATGCCGGTGTCGACGAGGACGCGCAGCCCGCCCACGGCGAACGCGAAGCTGTGGCTGTCCAGGTGCAGGACACCCTCGTGGTCGGCGAAGTGGGGGTGCAGCCAGTCGTGGCCGGTCACCACCTCGGGGGTGGCCTCGGGCAGCAGCCACGGCCCGGTCGCGGGCGGCAGGAGGGTCTCGTCGATGCGGTGGACGGTGACGCCTCCCACCGTCCAGGCGGGGATGGGGGCGGGGGCTTCGGACGTGGCGCCGGACATGGGGCTCCTCCCGTAAACGCAATCGGTTTGCGTTAAGCCATCGTAGGACCTACAGTCCAACTAACGCAAACAGTTAGCTTTTGGTGCGGGTGCCATCTCGCTCCAGCCCCGATCAGGAGAGAACGCCCATGTCCTCCGCCGAACCGCCCACCACCGAACACCCCTCCGCCGAACCTCCCGCCGAACCGCCCACCGGTCCGTCCGCCACCGAACGGCCCGCCACCGACCTCACGCCACCCGAGGCCGCCCGCTGGGCCGCCCGGGCCGGGCTCCCCCTGCCCGCCGACCGCCACGACCCGGTCGCGGCTACCGCCAACCAGCTGCTCTCCGTCGTCGCGGTCCTGCGGGAGCTGGACTTCGGGGACACCCCGCCCGCGAGCGCCTACCGCGCGGAAAGCGCCCACTACACGGACGAGGAGACGCACGATGCAGCCGTATGAGCTCTCCCTCGCCGCCGCCGCGGAGGAGATCCGGGCCCGGCGACTGTCCCCCGTCGAACTGGTGGACTCGGTCCTCGACCGCATCGAGCTGGTCGAACCGCACCTCGGCGCCTACGTCGCGGTCACCGCGGAGCGGGCGCGCCGGGCGGCCCGCGAGGCCGAGCAGGAAGCGGCGCGCGGCCTGCACCGGGGGCCGCTGCACGGCGTCCCGATGGGGCTCAAGGACCTGATCGACGTCGCCGGGCTGGCCACCACGGCCAGCTCCCGGGTCCGCGCCGACCACCGCGCGCAGGCCGACAGCACGGTCGCCGCCCGCCTGGCCGCGGCCGGCGCGATCCTGGTCGGCAAGACGCACACCCACGAGTTCGCCTACGGCCTGACCACCCCGCAGACCGGCAACGCCTGGGACCGCGGCCGGGTCGCCGGCGGCTCCAGCGGCGGATCCGCCGTCGCCGTCGCCGCGGGCGCCGCGACCTTCGCGCTGGGCACCGACACCGGCGGCTCGATCCGGGTGCCCGCCGCGCTCAACGGGGTCGTCGGCCTCAAGCCGACCTACGGCCTCGTCCCCCGCCACGGCGTCGCGTCCCTGTCCTGGTCGCTGGACCACGTCGGCCCGATCGCCCGGACCGTCGAGGACACGGCCCTCGTCCTGGACGCCCTCGCCGGGCACGACCCGCGCGACCCCGCCTCGCTGGCCACCCCCGCCGTCGGCCATCAGCCGGGCGCGGACACGGACCTGACGGGGCTGCGCGTCGGCGTGCCGCGCAGCTACTACTTCGACCGCGTCGACGTGGAGGTGGAGGCCGCCGTCCGGCGCGCCATCGAGCACCTGGAGGCACTCGGCGCACGGCTCGTCGACGTCGACATCCCGATGACCCGCTACCTCCAGGCGACTCTGTGGGGGCTGGTGGCACCGGAGGCCACCGCCTACCACGAGCGCTCCCTGCGGGCGGTGCCCGAGCTGTACCAGGCGGACGTCCGCGCCCTCCTGGAGGCCGGCGAGCTGATGACCGCCGGGGACTACCTGCGCGCCCAGCGCTCCCGGACGCTCATGCGGCAGGAGTGGGCCCGGATGCTGGAGGAGGTCGACGTGATCGCCGCCCCGACCGTCCCGGTCACCGCGGTACGGACCGACCAGGAGGCCGTCACCTGGCCCGACGGCACGGTCGAGAGCGTCCCCGACGCCTATGTGCGCCTGTCCGCCCCCGCCAACATCACCGGGGTGCCCGCCCTGTCCGTCCCGGTCGGCCGGGACGCGGCGGGCCTGCCGATCGGCATGCAGTTGCTCGGCCGGCCGCTCGGAGAGCGCACGCTGCTGCGGGTCGGCCACGCCTTCGAGCGGACGCAGCCCGCCCGGGCGCTCGCGCCGGCGGTCTGAGAACAGCAGGCGGGCCGGGCCGGACGGCGCCGGCCCGCCGTCCGGCTCCGAGGCGGGCACCCCGGCACCCCGGCACCCGTAAACGCAAGGATTGTGCTTTAAGGTGTTTATCATGAGTCGCAAACAGATGGTGCGCCCCGGCGGGCGCAGCGCCCGGGTCCAGGCATCGGTGCACACCGCTGTGCGTGAACTCCTCGCCGAGGTGGGCCGCGACGCGCTGACGGTGCCGCTGGTCGCGCAGCGCGCGGGCGTCACCCCGTCGACGGTCTACCGCCGCTGGGGTGATCTCCAGGAGCTGCTGTCCGACGTCGCGGTGGAGCGCCTGCGGCCCGACACGGCGCCGGAGGACCTGGGCGACCTGCGGTCCGACCTGACGGCCTGGGCCGAACAGTTCCTCGACGAGATGGCCTCCCCCTCGGGCCGCGCCTACATCCGCGACGCCCTGCTCGGCGACCCGGACGGCGGCAACGCCGGTCAGTGCTCGGACTACGCGGCCGAACAGGTCGGCGCCGTGCTGAGCCGGGCGGGCGGCCGCGGGGAGGACACGCCCGGCGTCGAGGCGGTCATGGACGGCGTCGTCGCCCCCCTGATGTACCGCATCCTCTTCCGCCCGGCCGGCCTCGACCCCGCGTACGCGCGCCGGCTCGTGGCCGAACTCCTCGACCCGTACGGGGCCGGTCCTTCGGGCGGATGATCGTTCACCGGGCGAGGACGGGCAGCTCACGTTATCGACGGGCAGCTCAAGTTATAAGCTTCTGCGGGACGTTCACGAGCCCGGCCGCTGGTCGGGACCTCGCCTGGGAGGAAGCGTCGTGGGGAAGAAGATCCCGGTGCGGACCGGATGCCAGAACTGCTCGCGGTGCACCGGCTCGATCGGCGGCAACGCGGCCCGCAAGACGGTGCGGGGCACCGGGGTGGCGCTCGGCGCGGTGGTCACCGTCGGCCTGAGCCTCCTCTTCATCCGGAGGTGCCGCGCCTGCGACCACCCCATGGGCAGCCACCACCACCACTGATCGCGCCGCCGGACCTCCGCAACCCGGATCCGACCCGGCATCCGGGCCGGAGCCGGGCGGGCGTCAGGCGTCCAGGTGCTTGAGGAAGTCGAGCAGCGCCTCGTTGACCTCCGCCGGGCGCTCCTGCTGCGTCCAGTGCCCGGTGTCCGGCAGCCGGACGTGGCGGTGCAGCTTGGGCACCCGGCTCAGCAGGTGGGCCAGCACCTCCGGTGGGACGAGCGCGTTCACCATGTCCTGTTCGCCGGCCACGTACAGCGCCGGCACGTCGATCGTCACGCCGTCGAAGGCGGCCATCAGTTCGGCGTTGCGGTCGATGTTCCGGTACCAGTTGAGCCCGCCCGTGAAGGCGTGCTCGCCGTGCAGGGCGTAGTCGGCCGCGAGGGCGTCGATGTCCGCCTCGGTGAGCCAGGCCGGCAGCTGCGCCGGCTCCGGGATGGTGTCCAGCAGGACCTTGCCCTCGGGGACGACCCATGGCTGCGGCTTCCCCCCACCGCGCGGGCCACCGCCCAGGATGCGGCGGAAGCTGGACTTCACGTCGGCCGCCAGTTCGGCGTCGGCGCGGCCCGGCTCCTGGAAGTAGTTCTGGTAGAAGCCCTCGCCGAAGTTCTCCCGGGACTCCCGCAGCGGCCGCGGCCCGCTGGGCAGCGGCGGCACGCTCAGCCCGGCGACCCCGCGCACCAGGTCCGGCCGCAGCGCGGCGGTGGCCCAGGCGACCGGCGCGCCCCAGTCGTGCCCGACCACGACGGCCCGCTCCTCGCCGAGCGCGCGGATCAGCGCCGTGACGTCGCCGACCAGGTGCAGCAGGGAGTACGCGTCCACCCGCTCGGGCTGCTCGCTGCGGGCGTAGCCGCGCTGGTCGGGGGCGACGACCCGGTAGCCGGCCGCGGCGAGCGGGGCGAACTGGTGGCGCCAGGAGTACCAGCTCTCCGGGAAGCCGTGCAGCAGCAGGACCAGCGGGCCCTCGCCCTGTTCCGCGACGTGCAGACGGACACCGTTCACCTCGACGTGGCTGTGCTTGATCGCGTCGTTCAAGTCCCGCTCCCGGTCCGGTGGAAGGGCCGGGGCATCCGTTTCGCCCCGGCCCTTCCCGGCGCAACACCGCCGGGGCGCGGGGCATTCCCGCCACTCCGGGGAAAACGGCCGAGGCCGCCCCGGAACTCCGGGACGGCCTCGGCATGGTGATGGAAGGTCAGTTCACCGTGTAGCTGTAGGGGATCGCCGCGAGCACCGAACCGGTGGTGCCCAGGGTGTTGTTGGCGGTCGCCACCGAGCTGGGGGCGGACACCAGGTACAGCACACCGTGGACGGTGCTGCCCTTCGCACCGGTCGGGGTCACGGTGACCTGGAGCGAGCCGCTGGCGCCCGGCTGGACGGTCACCGGGTTGGCGGCCGGGGCCGAGGCGTTGACCGCCAGGGCGTACGGGTCACCGGTGCTGGAGGTCAGCGCCGGGTCGAACGCCTGGGTGTGCGCGGTCGCGGTGATGGTGGCGGTGCCGGCCGGGGCACCGGCGGTGCCGAACGGGCCGACCTGCTGCAGGAAGGTGCCCCACACGCCGGGGAGGACCGGCTGCGACGCGCTGCCGTTGTCGGTCACGACCGAGATGGTCGAACCGTCCTGGGCCTTCTTCAGGTCGCCGAAGAGGTCCGGCGAGCCGGTGGTGCCGGACAGCTCCAGGTGGGCCGGCGTCGAGGAGGCCGCCACCGCCTTCAGCTGGTCGGTGCCCGGCGGGACGAGGAAGGACGGCACCGCGGAGGTGAGGCTCAGCGGCAGGGTGACCGTCGCGGAGGCGCCCTGCGGCACCAGCGGGATGTCGGTGCGGCGGTCCAGGCGGCCGTCGGCCGAGATCTTCTGGGTGGCGACGGTGTTGTTGGTGTAGTTCACCTGGACGGTGACCGGCTTGCCGGCCGCCAGCTTGGCGTGCGGGTCGTTCGGCAGGCCGGCGGCGGTGGCGACGTTCTGGTTGAACGCGACGGTGCCGGCGAAGTCCTGGGCGAGCTCCTGGCCGCTGACCGGGCCGAGCACGTTCAGGACGAACCGCCAGCGGCCGGCGGCCGGGTTGACGGTGGTGGCCGAGACGCCGGCGGTGGTGCCGGTCAGGTTGCCCTGCGCGTCGAGCAGGCCGTTGCCCTCGATGTCGATCGGGGTGCCGTTCGGGCTGATCAGCGCGCCCTGCATGAGCAGCTTCGGGTCCTTGGCGACGGTGACGCCGACCCGCAGGTCCTTCTGGCCCTTCGGGACGTCGAAGGCGTACGCGAAGCTCTGCGTCGGCGAGGCGTTGCGGCCGTTGCCACCGGTGATGGTGCCGGTGAAGGTGCCCTTGCCCTGGTTGACCGGGACGAGGCTGCGCAGCACGACCGGAACGCTGGTGGCGGTGCCGTTGGAGCTGGCGACGGTGATCGCCTGGCTGGAGTCGCCGCTGGTGCCCGGGGTGGTGAGCTGGACCTTGAGGGTCTTGGTCTCACCCGGCTTCAGGTCCGCGACGCTCGGGCTGACGGCGCCGGCCGGCACCGCGCGCTGGGTGGCGGTGCCCAGCTGGACCGGGCCGTTGTAGCCGGCCTTGCCCGCCGGGGTGTACAGGACGGCGGTCCACTCGCCGGCCACCGGGTGCGGGACGTCCACCAGGCCGAAGTCGGCCGGGGTGGCGCCGCCCTGCGGACGGGTGTTGGTCTCGAAGCGGCCCGACGGGTCGAGCAGCGTCATGCGGACCACGGAGCCGTTGGTGACCGGGCTGGCCGCACCCTGCCAGGCGATCGACGCCGCGAGGCGGTCGGCGCCGGCCGGGACGGTGAACTTGACCTGCTTCTGCACCCAGGTGGCGCCGTTGGTGGCGTACTTGAAGGTGTCGGTGGAGGCCGTGTCCAGCTGGACGGTCTGCTGGTTGCTCGACTGCGGCACGAAGGTGCGGGTCGCGCCGCTGACCGTCTGCGGGGCGGAGCTGGTGTTGGTGACGGTCACGTCGGCGGTGTGGGTCGAGCCGGGGTTGCCGGCGATGTCGACCTGACCGGTGGTGACGACGACGGTCTTGCTGTCCGACGCGCCGGAGCCGGCGTGGTAGCCGCGGGCGGCCTCGACGGCGGCGCGGACGTTCAGCAGGCCGGCGCCCTGCTCCTCGGCCGGGACGCCGAGGTCCTGGGCGGTGCCGGTGATGAACTTCTTCACCAGCGCCGGGGCGGGCGACTGGCCGTTGTGGGTGTCGCGGTAGGCCTGGATGACCAGGGCCGCGGCGCCGGTGACGAACGGCGCGGCCTGGCTGGTGCCGCCGAACGACTGGATCGGCGAACCCTGGCCGCTGTAGCCGGTGCAGTCGGTGTACTTGCTGGTGTCGGGCGAGCAGAGCGCCCAGTCCGACTCGCCCGGCGCGACCAGGTCGACCGTGCGGCCGGCCTGGGTGAAGCCGCCCGAGGAGAGCGCGGAGATGCGGTTGTTGCTCCAGGTCTTGTTGGAGAACTGGGCGGCCGCGTAGCCGGTCTGCTGGTAGTTCTGGTTGTCCGTCGAGGCGCCGACCGCGATCACGTTCGGGTCGGTGGCCGGGGTGCCGATGGTGCCGCTGATGCCCGCGTCGCCGGTGGAGACGGAGACGGTGACACCGGCCTTGACGGCCTGGTCGTTGAAGAGCGAGATGGTGTCGTGCGCGCCGCTGTCCGGGGTGACGTTGCCGCCGAAGGACTCGTTCAGCACGTCGACCTTGGCGGCCGAGACCGCGTAGTCGATGGACTGCAGGATCGACGAGTTCGACATGATCTCGCCGCCGGCCCGCAGGGCGACCAGCGAGGCGTCCGGGGCGAGGCCGCGGATGCGGATGTTGCAGCCGGCCGGCAGACCGCGGGAGGCGTTCACGAACTTCGAGACGTCGTAGACCTGGCGGCCCTGGGCGATGACCGCCGAGGCGTCGCCGAAGGCCTCCGCGCCACCGGTCGGCGCGTCCACGCCGTCGCCCGCGAAGTCCTGGTAGTCGACGACCGCGTGCGAGCCGTCGGCCCGGATGAAGTCCGGGTTGTTCGGGTCGAGGCCGTCCGCGATGTAGGCGACCTTGACGCCCTTGCCGGTGGCCAGGTCGGCCGCGCCGGGCTTGCCGTCGGCGCCGACGGCGTGCGTCGAGTAGAGGCCCTCCGGCTCCAGCAGCGGCTGGGACGGGTCGGACGGGCAGATCGTGTTGGTCGCGTTCTGCTCGGCGCCCTGGCCGTTGCTGCCCGAAACGGCCTGCGGGGCGGCGGCCTTGGCCGACTTGGCACCGGACTTGGTGTCCGCGGCGTCCTTCGCGGCCGCGGCCTTGCCGGCGGCCGGCGGCGTGACGGTGACCTGCTCGTCCGCGACGACCGAGGCGACGGCCGGGTCGGCCAGCAGCGCGGCACGCAGCGCGGGGCTCACCGTGGCCGAGAACGCGTTCCCGACCACGAAGCTCTTGATGTTGGTGCCACCGTTGGCCTTGACCTTGTCCAGCAGCGGCGCCTGGGCGTTCGCGGCCTTCTGCTTACGGGCGCCGAGGTGGCCGTTGTCGGCCGGGGCGTCCGCTATCTGGTCCTTGAGAATCACGATCACCGGCACCGGGGTCCCGTCCGCGGACGCCACGGGGGCGTTCTGCGGGTCCGGGAGCGGAGCTGCGTTGGCGCTGGACCCGAAGGTCAGGACCATGGACGCGGCGGTGACCGTGACGGCAGCTGCTAGCTGGGATTTCCGCCAGCCGATCAATGGACATCCTTTCGTCTGATGAGACGTCAGGTTGCGCGGCCCAGCGTACGCGAATCCAGGTCGGACGCGTGGTTGCTCCGGACCGCGCGTCCCGACAGCGGTCGCATTCCAGCGCATCCGACACGACCACGACAAGGGGGGAAATCCCCATTAGAAAGTAAAAAAGACCATCAGAAAGTAAAATTCGCGGCAGAAATCGGGCCATGTCCGCCCCTTTTCGCTGACCAGACCCGGTCGGAACTGTCCGATCCCGGTCGGAAAAAATCGGTGGCGAACTCTGGACAGTGGCGGACCATCGCCACCTGGGACACACCGTCAGCACCGCCACACACCCTTCCCCCCGGACCCACCCTGAAACCGGACATGACAGAACGGGCGCGCGGTCACACCGACGCCCGGTGGCCGGAATCCCCCGGCCGCCGAGCGATCGGCACCCGATCAGCCGGCGGCCAATCGCTCCTGGGCGTCCGCCAGATCCTCGGCGGTGGGCGCGTCGTCCTGGGTCAGCCGGTGGCGCCAGTACCCGGTGAAGTCGATCGACCGCTTCGGCACGCCGCGCTCCGCCACCAGGTGGCGGCGCAGCGCCCGCACCGCGCCCGCCTCCCCCGCGAGCCAGGCGAACGGCGCGCCGGCCGGCAGCGCGGCGGCCCGCACGGCCCCGGCCAGCACGACCCCGGGGGCCGCCCCGCCCCGGACCGACCAGTGCACGGCCAGCTCGGCACGGCTCTCCAGCGGCTGCCGCTCGGCCTCGTCCGCGACCTCGACGAACGCGAGGGCCCGCACCCCGGCGGGCAGCGCCTCGACCAGCGTCGCGATCGCCGGCAGCGCCGTCTCGTCCCCCGCCAGCAGCACCCAGTCGGCAGCGGCGGCGGCCTCGGCGAGCGGGACCGGCGGGGCGTACAGCGCCGAGGGGCCGACCATCCCGAGCCGCTGCCCCGGCTCCGCGCGCTCCGCCCAGGCGGCGGCCGGACCGGTGTCGCCGTGCAGCACGAAGTCGATCTCGACCAGGCGGGTGCCGGGCCGCCGGCGCCGGAGGGTGAAGCTGCGCAGCAGCGGGCGCCCCGCCTCGGGGATCGCCAGGTACGCCTGGTACCAGCTCATCGGGTCGTCGCTCTGCGCGGGCAGCTCGGGCACCGCCTGGCCGGGACGGGGGAAGCACAGCTTCACCTGCTGGTCGGGCGCCGTGCCCACGGAGTCCGCCAGGGCCTCGGCCTCGAAGGTGACCCGGGCGGTGCGCGGCGTGATCCGGCGGACCTCGACGACCTCGGCGAAGGTGACGGGCAGTGTCATCGCAAAACCCCTTCGGTTGATAACCTTACGACATAAAGAGTTGTCGCGGCCGAGGATACTTTACGCCATAAGGAGTTGCTGCATGGTCGTCTACGCCGGACAGGGCGACGCCCACCGGTCCCTGTCCCTGCTCTGGGGCGCACCACCGCAACCGCGCACCGGGCGCAGCGGCCCCAAACCGGGCCTCAGCGTCGACGCGATCGTCTCCGCCGGCATCGCGGTCGCCGACGCGGACGGCATGGCCGCGCTCTCGATGCGCGCCGTCGGCGAACGGCTCGGCCGCACCGCCATGGCCCTCTACACCTACGTCCCGGGCAAGGCCGAACTCCTCGACCTGATGCACGACCGGGCACTCGGCGAACTGCGGCCTTCCGTCGCGGACTTGGAGGGCTGGCGCCCCGCCGTCACCGCCTGGGCCGAGGAACTGTACGCCTGCTACCTGCGCCACCCCTGGATCCTCCAGGTATCGCAGGCCCGCCCGGTGCTCGGACCGGCCGAACTCGCCGCCATGGAAAGCCTGTTGCGTGCCCTGCAATCGGCCGCCCTCGCACCCCCGCGGCTGCACGGCGTCGTCGCGGCGCTCTGGCAGTTCGTCCGCGGCACGGCCGCCGTGGCCGCCGAATCACGCGGCGCCGCCGCCGCGACCGGCATCGCCGACGAGGACTGGTGGACCGCCCGGTCCGCCCGACTCGCCGAACTGGCACCGGACTTCACCGAGCGCTTCCCCCTGCTGACCGCCCTCCAGGGCGCCTCCGACGGCACGCCGCAGGACCGCGACCGGGCGGCCTTCCGCACCGGGCTCGCCGTCCTGCTCGACGGCGTGGCGGCCTCGGGGGCGGGGGCTGATCAGAGTGCCGGTCGGGGTGCCGGTCGGGGCTCGGGTTGAGCCGCTGATCAGCCTCGGCGGGCCGCCGGGATCGCCAGCAGGATGCCGAGCACCAGCAGGGTGGCGTACCCGGCGGTCTCATGGCCGTCCGGGACCAGGAAACGGACGAAGCCGAACAGCCGGAAGCCCCCCAGCCAGTCCGCCGCCAGGCCGGACCCGCCGCCGAGGATCAGCACGAAACCGAGATAGCCGAGCAGCGTCTTCATGCCCCGAGCCTAGGCAGCTCCCGGCGCCCGGGAATCCGACTTTCGGCGCGACCCGGGGATGACCAAAGTCGTCCCGGCGGCTTCCGCCGGCCGTCCCGGAGCCGCCGGTCGCCGCCCGCCCGCCGCCCGGCCGTCCCGGTGCCGTACCGCCCGGGGTGCGGACCGCCGTACCCGCCCGGGATCCGGACGGAGCAGCAGGCGCGGCGGCCCGGCGGCGCCCCGGGTACGTTCGCCGTGTGCAGCAGATGCCACAGCATGTCAGCAGAGTGGCGGCGGCCGCCGCGGTGTCCGCCCTGATGCTCGCCGCCGGCGCCCCGACCGCCCCCGGGCAGGACGCCGCCGGTGCGATCGGCGGCGAACGGCTCGGCCGGTCCGCCGTCCAGGTCGCTCCGCTGGCCGGGGCGCCCGCGCTGCCGCCCACGTTGACCGGGCGGTCCTGGCTGGTCGCCGACGCCGGCACCGGCGAGGTCCTCGCGGCCCACAACGCCCACCTCCAGCTCCCCCCGGCCAGCACCCTGAAGATGCTCTTCGCGGACACCGTGCTGCCCAAGTTCGACCGCACGACGGAGCACAAGGTCACCACGGCCGAACTGGCCAACGTCGGCGCCGGCAGCAGCCTCGTCGGCGTCAAGGAGGACCTGCCGTACCGCGTCGAGGACCTCTGGCGGGGCGTCTTCCTCAGCTCCGGCAACGACGCCGTCCACGTCCTCGCGCACATGAACGGCGGCCTCCAGCAGACCGTCGCCGAGATGCAGGCCCGCGCCCAGGCCCTGCAAGCCCGCGACACCAAGGTGGTCTCCCCCGACGGCTACGACATGGACGGCCAGGTCTCCTCCGCCTACGACCTCACCCTGTTCGCCCGCGCCGGGCTGCGCAACGCCGACTTCCGCTCCTACTGTTCCACCCGCACCGCGCACTTCCCCGGCGGACTCGACAAGCTCACCGGGCAGCGCACCAGCTTCGACATCGCCAACACCGACCGGCTGCTCGGCAAGTACCAGGGCCTGATCGGCGTCAAGAACGGCTACACCACCAACGCGGGCGCCACTTTCACCGGCGCCGCCCAGCGCGGCGGCCGAACCCTGCTGGTGACGGTGATGCACCCGGACACCCAGACCCGGGTCTACGACGAGGCGGCCGAGCTGCTCGACTGGGGCTTCGCGGCGGCCGACAAGGTCCAGCCGGTCGGGCAACTGGTGGAGGACACCGCCGCCGCCCGCCCGGCCACCATCACCGGCCGGGCCGGCGCTGCCTCCTCCGCCGCCCCCGCCGCCATCGCCGGTCAGGCGCACCCGCAGGCCGTCCGGGGCAACGACCCCGGCCTCGCCCCGGCCGCCTGGACGGCCATCGCACTCGGCGCCGTCCTCGCCCTGTGGGCCGCCGGGCGCACCGCCGCCCGCCGCCGCGCCGCACTCGCCGCCGACCCGGCCGCGCTCCCCGACCCGGGCGCCACCGCCCTCGGCGGGCACGGCCACCGCGGGCTGGCCCGCCGGGCCCGGGCCCTGGTCAGGCACGCCCTAGACTTCCGGCCATGACCACGCCCGACCCCGTTTCCTCCGACCGGCTCGCCCGGATCGTCAGCCTCTCCTCCGGGAGCTACCTGCTCGTCACCACCTACAAGAAGGACGGCACCACCGTGCCGACCCCGGTGTGGGTGGTGCGCGACGGCGAGGCGCTCGGCGTCTGGACCGTCGCCGACTCCTGGAAGGTCAAGCGGATCCGCAACCGCGCGGACGTTCTGGTGGGCCCCTGCGACGTCAAGGGCCGGCCGACCGGCGAGCAGTACCCCGCCACCGCCGAGATCCTCAGCCCCGAACGCACCGCCGCCTACCGCACCCTGCTGCGCCAGAAGTACGGCCTGCTCGGCGTGCTCACCCTGCTCGGCAGCCGCCTGCGCCGCGGCGAGCGCGGCACCGTCGGCATCCGGATCACCCTCACCTGACGCACCACCCGGCTGGCAGGGCCCCCGGTCACTCGCCGGGCCGGCCCGGGGAAAGGCGTGACGAGGAAGGGCGTGGGAGAGGCCATGGAGGACAGGGACGCGGACGGGGCCCGGGGCGGGCTGCCGCTGCTGGTGGTGGACGCGGCCAACGTGGTCGGGTCGGTGCCCGACGGGTGGTGGCGGGATCGACGGGGCGCCGCCGAGCGGCTGCGGGACGCGCTGGTCGCCGTCGCCGGGCAGGGCCTGCCGGAGCGGCCCGGGCCGCTGGAGGTGGTGCTGGTCGTGGAGGGCGCGGCCCGAGGTGTGGACGGACTGCCCGAGGTACGGGTGGTCGCGGCGGCCGGCAGCGGTGACGACCGGATCGTCGAGCTGGTCCGGGCGGCCAGAGCCGAACAGCCGGACCGGGACTGCCTGGTCGTCACCGCCGACCGCGAACTGCGGGCCCGGGTCGGCGCGCTGGGCGCGGCGGTCACCGGGCCGCGCAGCGTGCGGCGTTAGGGCCGGTCCCGTTCAGTCCCGTTCGGTCCTGTCGCGCGCGCGGCAGGACCGAACGGGACCCGTTCCGGGACGCGCGGCGGGGTCAGTCCGCCTGGGTGGCGTACATGCCCCAGTGGATCGCCTGGTCGGAGGCGGTCACCGTGAACAGGAGGTCCCGGCCGGGCCGGGCGGGGATCTCCACCGAGCCGATGCCGGTCGCGCCGACCGGGCACTGGACCGTGAAGTCGGCCGGCGCCAGGCCGGCGACGTGGACCTGGACCGAGCCGCCGCCCTGGCAGCCCACCGTCACGGTGAAGGGCTGAGAGGGGTTGACGGAGGCCGTCACCGCGCCACCGTCGCCGATCCAGTCCGGGATCCAGATCAGGCCCGTCTCCCCCGGGTGCGGCAGGATCTCCCCCGTCCCCATACCGCTCTGGACCGCAGCCGGGCCCGGCTGCGCCGAGGCCGTCCCGGCGACCGCCAGTACCGCCGCCAGCGCGGCCGCGCTGGCGGCCAGCATCCGCTTCCCCGTACGTGTCATCGCTACTCCCCGCTGCGTTGACCATCCGTCCGGCCGCACGAGCGCGCGCGGCCGGGCCGGGTGCCGACCCTCGGCACACGAAGGGATCTTATGACGATCAGATTTCGCCGAGGGCGGATTCGCCTGACCCCGGCCCTCGAACCACGCCCCCGCGCGGCGGGCTGAAGCGACCCCGGGGCTGAACGCGTATGGGCGCCTCCCGGAACCCGACCACGGGCACCGGCATCTAGTTGACGGGTAGTAGCCGGGGCCCAGCGCATCGGGAGGCGCCGTCCCGGACGCTACCTGGTCACACCGGGTGCGTCATCCGAATTAATCCGGGCCCGAGGCCCGCCGTACGGGTCTCGCCGGGCCCGCGACGCCAGGGCGCTCCCACCGGTCCCCACCGGTTCGGACCGTACGGGAACCAACCGTGCCCGTCGTCCGACTGCTGGGGGGTGAGTGCGAAGTCGCCGGGTGTCCGGCCCTTGAGTGTGCTGGCGGGGTTCGCCCTGCTGCTGGTGGTGGTGTTCGTGGTGGCGTACGCGGTGGGACGGCAGGCGGGCCCGGTGTCCCCGGGGCTGACGCCCGGGGGCGGCGCGTCGCCCGGGGCGCCCGGGATGGGCGGGCACGACATGGGCGGGATGCGATGAGCCCGGTCGCGGGGGCCGACGCCGGGGCCCTGGTGAGCACCGATCTGGCGGTCGGCGGGATGACCTGCGCGGCCTGCGTGGGCCGGGTGGAGAAGCGGCTGGCCCGGATCGACGGAGTGACGGCCGGGGTGAACCTGGCGACCGGTCGGGCCCGGGTGCTGCACCCGGCCGGGGTGCCGGTCGCAGAGCTGGTGGCGGCCGTCGAACGAGCGGGATACACCGCCGAGTTGGCGCCCGCCGGGGCGGGCGTCGGGCTGCCGGACGAGGAGCCGGCGGAGCGCTGGCGGCTGCTGGTGACGACGCTGCTGGCCGTCCCGGTGGTGGTGCTGTCGATGGTGCCGTCACTACAGTTCCCCGCCTGGCAGTGGGTCTGCTTCGCGCTGGCCGTCCCGGTGGTGACCTGGGGGTCGGTCGGGTTCCACCGCCGGGCCTGGCAGGGGCTGCGGCACGCGGCGGCCACCATGGACACCCTGGTCAGCCTGGGGGTGGTGGCGTCCTTCGGCTGGTCCGCGTACGCGCTGGTGTTCGGCGGCGCCGGGGAGGTCGGCATGCGGATGCCGTTCTCGCTGACCGCGGACGGCAGCGGCACGGCGCACGTCTACCTGGAGGCGGCGGTCGGGGTGCCGCTGTTCGTGCTGGCCGGGCGGCTGCTGGAGGGCCGGGTGCGGCGGCGCAGCGGTTCCGCGCTGCGGGCGCTGGCCGAACTGGGCGCGAAGCAGGTGTGCGTCCGGGACGGCGGGACCGGCGAGGAGCGCCTGGTACCGATCGAACTGCTGCTGCCCGGGCAGGAGTTCGTGGTGCGGCCGGGTGAACGGGTGGCCACCGACGGGGTGGTGGTCGAAGGCGGTTCGGCGCTCGACCTGAGCCTGCTGACCGGGGAGAGCGTGCCGGTGGAGGTCGGCCCCGGGGACGCGGTGGCCGGCGCGACCGTCAACGTCGGCGGCGCGCTGGTGGTTCGGGCGACGGCCGTCGGCGCCGACACCCAACTCGCCCGGATCACCGCGCTGGTGGCGGACGCCCAGGCCGGCAAGGCCCGGGCGCAGCGCCTCGCCGACGCGGTGGCCGGGGTGTTCGTGCCGTGCGTGCTGGCGGGCGCGGTGTGCGTGCTGGGCTTCTGGCTCGGCGCGGGCGCGGCCCCGCAGGCGGCGGTGACGGCGGCGGTCGCCGTGCTGGTGGTCGCCTGCCCGTGCGCCCTGGGCCTGGCCACCCCGACGGCGCTGCTGGCGGCGACCGGGCGGGGCGCGGAACTGGGCGTGCTGGTGCGCGGCCCGGAGGTACTGGAGAGCCTGCGCCGGGTCGACACCGTGGTGCTGGACAAGACCGGGACGCTGACCACCGGACGGATGGAACTGGCGGCGGTGACGGTCGCCCAGGACTTCGACTCGGGGCTCGGCGAAGGTCTCGGCGAAGGTCTCGACGAGGGTGCGGTGCTGCGGCTGGCCGGCGCGGTGGAACACCGCTCGGAGCACCCGATCGGGCGGGCCGTGGCGGCGGCCGCGCGGGAGCGCTGCGGTCCGCTCCCCGCGGTGGACGGCTTCGCGGCCGCCACCGGGGTCGGGGTGTCCGGGGTGGTCGAGGGCCGGAGCATACGGGTGGTCCGCCCGGACGGCACGGCGCAGCCGCTGCCCGCCGACCTCGCGGACGCGGTCACCGCCGCCTCGGACACCGGCCGCACGGCCGTGGTGGTCGAACTGGACGGGCGGGCCGCGGCCGTGCTCGCCGTCGGCGACACGCTGCGCTCGGGCAGCTGGCGGGCGCTCCACCGGCTGCGCGGGATGGGACTGGAGACCGTCCTGCTGACCGGCGACGGCCCGGGCGCGGCCCGGGCGGTGGCGCGCGAGCTGGGCATCGAACGGGTGCACGCCGCGGCCTCGCCGGAGGGCAAGGCCGCGGTGGTGGCCGAGCTGCGGGGCGCCGGGCGGACGGTCGCGGTGGTCGGCGACGGCGTCAACGACGCGGTGGCACTGGCCTCGGCGGACCTCGGGGTGGCGCTGGCCTCGGGCAGCGACGCCGCGATCGGCGCGGCCGGACTCACCCTGGTGCGCGGCGACATCGAGGCGGTGGTGGACGCCGTCCGGTTGGCCCGGCGCACCCTCGGCACGATCCGGGCCAATCTGCTGTGGGCCTTCGGCTACAACGTGGTGCTGATCCCGCTGGCGGCCGTCGGCCTGCTCAACCCGATGCTGGCGGCGGTGGCGATGTCGCTCAGCTCGCTGCTGGTGGTCGGCAACAGCCTGCGGCTGCGCACCTGGCAGCCCGGGCGCGGCGCCTCGGCGGCCCGGAAGGGGGCGCGGCGATGAGCACGGCGATGAGCGCGATCGGACGGCTGCGGGTGGTCGGCCCGCCGGTGGGCGCGGCGGCGCTGACGCTGGTGCTGCTGACCGGGTGGACGGCGGTCGGCGGGGCCGGGCGGCCCCGGCCGGTGGAGGCCGGCCCGGGCTGGCTGCTACTGCCGACGGCGGGCGCGGCCCCGGCCACGGCGGCGTTCTTCACGATCCGCAACCCGGGCGACGTACCGGACGAACTGACCTCCGCCAGCTGGGAGTTCGGCGGCAGGATCACGATCAAGCGGCACCTCCACCAGGGCGCCGCAGGCCGCTGGGAGCCGGTGGCCGCCCTCCCGATCCCGGGCCGCGGCGAGCTGGCGATGGCCCCGGAGGACGCCGACCTGATGATCGCCGACCCCCCACCCCTACGGGCCGGCCAGTGGGTGGACTTCACCCTCGGCTTCCGCCACAGCCCGGACCTCCACCTCAAGGCCCAAGTCCTCCCCCCGGGCACCCGCCCCCGCCCGACCGAACCCCCGGCAACCTGACACTCCCCGGCCGGATCACGCCCCGCCCCCGTCGAGGCGTGATCCGGCCCGGCCGATGGCCTGTCGGGCGGAGGCAGAGAACACGAGATTGCGGTTCGAACAGGATCAGGCCCCTTTCCCGGCTCCCAGTCCTGGACCGGAACGGACCGGATTCATTTGCCGGCCTCCGGCCCGTACCACTGGAGGGCCTGTCCGGTGACGCTCGCGATGCACTCGAAGTCGCGGTCCCGGTGCAGAAGGGTCAGGCCTTGCAGTTCCGCTGTGGCCGCGACGACCAGGTCCACGGCTCCGGCGCTGCGGTGCTGACCTCGTTTGGTCAGCATGCCCTGGACGTACCAGGCGCGGTCGTAGGCGCGGTCATCGACCGGCACCCAGCCGAACAGCAGCCGCATGTCCTCGATCCCCTGAGCGCGGTCGGCCGCTGTCCGCGCGCTGTAGAAGAACTCAAGTTCGGTGATGGGGCAGCTTGCGACCAAGCCCGCCGCTGCGGCTTGGTCCCAGCCGTACTGCTCGGCGTCGCCGCGCATGAAGCGCGCGAGCGCGCTGGTGTCGATCAGGAATTGCGCCGCGTTCACCGGCGGTAGTTCCTCTTGTCCTCGAAGATCTCCAGGTCGAAGGCCCCCGCATCCGCCGCGGCACGCAGCCGCGTGAGGGCGAGCGCTCGCCGCCTGTTCTCCAGCACCTCACGCAGAGCGGTGTTGACCGTCTCCCTCTTGGTGCTGGTGCCGAGAGCCTGAGCCACGTCGGCGAGCAGCTCGTCGTCCAGGTCGATCACGGTCCGGCTCATGTGATGCACCTCCTGATATCAACTCGCATCTGAAGTATATCTCGACATGTTCCAGGCGGAAGGGATGCGTGGACGGCGATGCCCAGCACTGCCGGAACGCCTGCGACGCCGCGCACGTTGGCGCCCCCCTGGGTTCCTCGGACGGGATACGCCGATGGCCCGGACCGCTGTGCGGTCCGGGCCATCGGCCGGCCGAGGAGGTGAGATTCGAACTCGTGAGGGGTTGCCTGGGCCCGCTTTCCGAGCGTGCGCCGCCGGGGTGTCGGTCAGGGGTGGGGGATGACGGCGACCGGGGACTGGGCGTGGTGCAGGGCGGCGTGGGCGACGCGGCCGAGGCGGGGGCCGAAGTCGAGGGAGCGGTGGCGGCGGCCGACGACCAGGAGGGCGGCACCGGCGGAGGCTTCGACCAGGCCGCGGGCGGAGCCGAGCCGGACGTCCTCGATCACCACGGTGTCCGGGTGCCGCTCGCGCTGGCCGGCCAGGGCGAGGGTGAGCAGCTTGGCCTCCAGCGCCTCCAGTTGGGCGATCTCGGTGGGCGGCACGGCCCCGCCGGCGTAGCCGAAGACCGGCGGGAGGTCCCAGCCGTGCACGGCCCGCAGCCGGGCGCCGCGCAGGGCGGCCTCCTGGAAGGCGAAGGCGAGCACCTCCTCCTCCGGGGCGTGCGCGTCGACGCCGACCAGCACCTCGGGCCCGTCATCGCCGGCCCCGTCGGGCGCGCCCGGCTCGCGCACCACGACCACCGGCACCGTGCTGCGGGCGGCCGCGGCCATGCCGACCGAGCCGAGCAGCAGCCCGGTGAAGCCGCCGAGGCCGCGCGAGCCGAGCACCAGGAGGGCGGCGTCCGCGGCAGCGGCGACCAGGCCGTCCACCGGCGCGTCCAGGACGGCGTCGGTGTGCACCACCAGGTCGGGGTGGCGCTCGCGGATCGCGTCGGCGGCCGAGGCCAGCACCCGCTGTGCGGCGGCCGGCAGGTCGTCGGGCTCGGCGAAGGTGGCCACACCGTCGGTCAGCCACGGCCAGGCGTGCACCAGGCGCAGCGGGGCGCCCCGGAGCACCGCCTCGTCGGCGGCCCAGAGGGCGGCGGTGGTGCTCTCCGGCGAGCCGTCGACCCCGGCCAGGACGGATGGCGTCATGAGGGTTCCTCCACTGTGTCGGCGCTTGGTGGGGCGGCGCGGGGACGGTGTGCGCACTGACGGCCCGTCCGCTCCTCCCCCACCCTGGCGGTCCGCCAAGGCCTCGCGACAGAGGCCGCAGGCCCCTCGGTGACGGGACGAAAGGCCCGCCCGTGGGAGCGTACGGCGCACCCCGGCGTGCGGGGTGCCGACACCCGGGCACTACCGTGAATCCGGCAATCGCCCTGATCGGGCGGCACCTGGCGCCCTCCGGCGGCGGGTGGAGGACGGGCCGGGGCGAGTACGAGGAGGACAGCGGTGGGCGGAGCGGACGGCAGCGCGGCGGTCGGCGGCGCGCGGATGCCCCGGCTGCGCCTGGACGAGCTGCTGGAGGAGCTCCAGTGGCGGATCGACGCGGCGCGCGGCACCCAGAACCGGGTGCACAGCCTGCTGGAGGCGGTGCTCGCGGTCGGCCGGGAGCTGGACCTCGCCCAGGCTCTGCACCGGATCGTCGAGGCCGCCGCCGACCTGGTGGACGCCCGCTACGCCGCGCTCGGAGTGATCGGCCCGGACGGGCACTCGCTGTCGCAGTTCCTGACGGTGGGACTGTCCGAGGAGGAGATCGCCGAGATCGGCCCGCCGCCGTCCGGCCGGGGCATCCTCGGGGAGTTGATCCGCGACCCGCAGCCGCTGCGCTGCCCGGTGCTGTCCGAGCACCCGGCCTCGGCGGGTTTCCCGCCGAACCATCCGCCGATGCACACCTTCCTCGGGGTGCCGGTGCGGGTGCACGGCGAGGTGTTCGGGAACCTGTACCTCACCGACAAGCGCGGCGGGCTGGACTTCGACACCGACGACGAGGCGGTGATCTCCACCCTGGCGGTCGCGGCCGGGGTGGCGATCGACAACGCCCGGCTGTACGAGGAGGCGCAGCTGCGCCAGCGCTGGCTGCGGGCCAGCGCGGAGATCAGCCGCAGCCTGCTGTCGGGCGCGCCCCGGCTGGAGGTGGTGGAGCTGATCGCCCGCCGGGCCGGGGAGATCGCCGGCGCCGAGCTGGCCGACGTCTCGGTGGCGCTGGACGGTCCGCAGGAGCGGGCGGAGGAGCTGACGGTGGAGGTCGCGCTGGGCGGGGCGCCCGCCGCGCGGCTGGGGGTGACGGTGCCGGTGGACGGCACGCTGTCGGGCGCCGCGTACGCCTCCGGTTCACCGGTGACCAGCGACGACCTGGCCTGCGACGCCCGCTACCCGGCGGGCCCGGCGGGGCGCTTCGACGGGCTGGGCCCGGCGGTTGCGGTGCCGCTGGGCACCGGGGCGGGGTACGGGCGGGGCGTGCTGCTGCTGGCCCGCGCCGCCGGACAGCCGGCCTTCGGGCCGGACGAGACCGGGCCGCTGCTGGGCTTCG
Organism: Kitasatospora sp. NPDC043950; assembly: GCF_056435345.1. Taxonomy (NCBI): domain Bacteria; kingdom Bacillati; phylum Actinomycetota; class Actinomycetes; order Kitasatosporales; family Streptomycetaceae; genus Kitasatospora; species Kitasatospora sp. NPDC043950. The sequence goes on along the minus strand of NZ_JBWKER010000037.1, from coordinate 25,662 downwards.
CGGACCAGGCGGCGCTGGCCCTGGAGCTGGCCGAGCGGCGGCGCGACGCCGAGCAGCTGACGCTGCTGGAGGACCGTGACCGGATCGCCCGGGACCTGCACGACCTGGCGATCCAGCGGCTGTTCGCGACCGGGATGACGTTGCAGAGCGCGGGCCGGCTGATCGACAGCCCGGCCGCCGCCGACCGGGTCGCCCGCGCGGTGGCGGACCTGGACGAGACCATCAAGATCATCCGGTCGACGATCTTCGGGCTGCGCGCCCACAGCGAGCCCGACCGGGGCCTGCGCGCCCGCGCCACCCGCGTCGTCGCCGAGGCGCAGGGGACGCTCGGCTTCGCGCCCCGGCTGAGCATGGAGGGCCTGCTGGACACCGACGTGCCGCAGGAACTGGCCGACCACGTGGTGGCCGTCCTCGGCGAGGCGCTCAGCAACGCCGCCCGGCACGCGCGGGCGGGCCGGGTGGAGGTGACGCTGCGAGCGCTCGCCGGGCGGCTGTCCCTGGTGGTGGCCGACGACGGGGTGGGCGTTCCCGAGGGCGGCCGGCGCAGCGGGCTGCGCAACCTCGCCGAGCGGGCCGAGCGGGTGGGCGGCGCCTTCACGGTCGGGCCCGCCGAGGGCGGCGGCACCCGGCTCTCCTGGGAGGCCCCGCTCAGCTCCTGACGTGCCGTCACCGGGCCTTCGCCCACGTCGCTCCGCCCCCTTGCGCACGCCGTCCCTACTCGAACGACCGAACGTCCTCGGGCGGGTTCACACGTCAAGCACGCCCCCTTCGAAGAACGCTCTCAACATCCATTGTCGCCACGCATGTTCGACGGTAGAGTCGCCGTTCGCCGAGCACGGATGAGCATTCGACGGCATCATTTGGGGCGGCCATGTCAATTAATCAGGACACCCTCCAGGTCGTTCCCGACCTGATCCACGCGTTCACGGAAATGGCACGCCGCAATCCCCGGCACCCCGCGATCGTCCAGCGGGGTCGCACTCTCGACTACGGCCGGCTCGCAGAGCTGGCGAACACCCTGGCCAGGCGCCTGGGACCGGACCCCGGCACGGTCTCCGTGCCGGCCGTCCACACGGCCGAAACGGTGGTCGCACTTCTCGGCGTGCTGACCGCCGGGGGCGTGTACTGCCCGATCGATCCGGCATTCCCGGCGGCCCGTCGACACGCCATGGCGACGGCCGCGAACTGCCGCACGGCGATACTCGGCGACGCCGTCGCGGAGCACCAACTCGACGCTCGATTAGTAGAGTTACCCGCCCTCTCGGAATTCCCCGGAGAACCGCCCGGAACCCTTCCGGCGGACCGTGCCGCAAGCGGCCCGGAACATCCGGCCTACATTCTCTTCACGTCGGGTTCGACCGGGCAGCCGAAACCCGTCGCCACTCCCCGCCGGGCCGTCGCGGCCACGGCCCACGCACTGCGCGACCTCTTCCACCTCACCCCCCAGGACCGGGTGCTCCAGTTCGCCTCGCTCAACTGGGACACCTGCTTCGAGGAGATCCTCCCGGCACTCACCGCGGGCGCCACCCTCGTCCTCGACCCCGACGCGCACTGCGGGTCGTTCCCGCGCTTCCTGCGGATGGTCGAGCGCGAGCGGATCACCGTCCTGGACCTGCCGACCGCCTTCTGGCACGAACTCGTCCACCACCTGGTCGACGACCGGGCCGAACTGCCGCCCTGCGTAAGGCTCCTGGTGATCGGCGGGGAGGCCGTCCAACCGGCCCGGCTGGACGACTGGGCCCGGCTGGACACCGGGCGGATCCGGCTGCTGAACACCTACGGCTGCACCGAGACCACCCAGATCACCCACGCCGTCGACCTGTCCGGACCGCTCGCCCGCGAACCGGCCCGGCCCGGCGCCGACCGCGCACCGGCCGCCCGCGCACCGATCGGCCACGCCCTGCCGCACGTCATCGAACGCCTCGGCGAGCAGGGCGAGTTGCTGATCGGCGGGCCCGGCCTCGCGCTCGGCTACCCCGGCCTGCCCGAGGCGACGGCGGCCCGGTTCACCACCGTCGACGGCGAGCGGTACTTCCGCACCGGCGACCGGGTGAGCCGCGGCCCGGACGGCCTGCTCACCCACCAGGGCCGCCTGGACGGCGAATTGAAGGTACGCGGCGTCCGGGTGGACCCGGCGGAGGTCGAGGCGCACCTCACCGGCCACCCCGAGGTGAACGCCGCCGCCGTCACCGGCGCCGCCCTGGCCGGCCGCACCACGCTGCTCGCGTACGTCGTGGCGCGGCGGCACACCTCCCCGCCGGACCTGGCCGGCGAGTTGCTGTCCTACCTGCGGGCCCGGGTACCCGGCCACCTCGTGCCCGGGCGGATCACCGTCGTCCCCCGGCTCGTGCACACCCCCAGCGGCAAGGTCGACCGGGCCGGCTGCCACCTGCGCTACGGCGCCCACGACAGGTCGAAGGAGACCTCCGTTGAGCACTGACCTCACCACCCCCGCCACCCCACAGGACCTGGTGGCCGTCTTCCGGCGCGTGCTGGAACGCGACGACGTGGCGCCCGACTCCGACTTCTTCGACCTCGGCGGCGACTCGCTGATCGCCACCCGGGTGCTGAGCGCCGTCGCGCGCGGCTACGCCGTCGAGCTCACCTTCGACGAGTTCCTGCTCGCGCCCACCCCCACCGCGCTCGCGCGCAGAATCACGGCCGCGAGATGAACGACCACCCGTTCAACGACCGCCCGTTCAACGGCCGGCAGTTCGACGCGCATCGGCCAGGAGGAACCGCCGTCGTGGTCGGCGCCGGACTGGCCGGGCTCACCGCCGCGACCGGGCTGGCGGCCCACGGCTTCGAGGTGACCGTCCTGGAGGCCCGGGACCGGGTCGGCGGGCGCACCCACGGCATCGAGGCCGCCCCCGGTGTCCTGGTCGACGCCGGAGCCGCCTACCTGGGCGACCGGCACACCGAACTACTCGCCATGATGGACGAGTTGGGGCTCAAGACCACCCCCACCACGATGTCCGGTGCCAGCCGGTTCGCGCTCGGCAGCGGCAACGACAACCACAACGGCAGCAGCGCCGACGCCACGACCCGCGACGGCCGGTTCCCGCCGCTCGACGGCGTCGCGCTCGGCGACCTGTTCGACCGGCTGTCCGAACTCACCGCCGCCGTACGGCCGGAGGCGCCCTGGCTCACCCCGGACGCCGAACGCCTGGACGCCCTGACCGCCGCCGAGTGGGCCGAGCAGCACCTCACCCACCCCGACGCCCGGCTGTTCTTCCCGTTGTTCCTGGGTGAGATGACGGCCGCCGACCCGGCCGACATCTCCGTCCTCCACCTCGCCTTCTACCTGCGCTCCGGCGGCGGCCTGCGCTACCTCAACGCCTTCGCCGGCGGCGCCCAGCAGGACCGGATCTCCGGCGGCGCCCACCAGGTGTGCGAGCGGCTGGCCGAGCGCCTGGGCCGCCGGGTACGGCTGGGCGAGCCGGTCCGGGCCGTCCACCAGGACGCCGACGCCGTCACCGTGCACACCGACCGCGGCGAACACCGCGCGGACGTCGCCGTCATGGCGCTGCCGCCGCTGCTCGCCGACGCGATCGACTACCGGCCCGGCCTGCCGGTGCGCCGGGCCGGCGAGCGCACCGCGCGCGGCTGCGCGGTCAAGGTCCACCTGGTCTACCCGGCGCCGCTGTGGCGCGACCACGGCCTGTCCGGCTGGTCGGTCAACGCCCGGGGGCCACTGCTCTCCACCGTGGACGACTCCCCCGCCGAGGCCGGCATCGGCGTCCTGACCGGCTTCGTCACCGGCGCCGAGGCGCACCGCTTCGCCGCCCTCACTCCGCGGCAGCAACGCGCCGCGGCCGTCGGGCAGGCCGCACAGCTCTTCCCGATGCTCCCCGAGCCGACCGCCTGCCACGTCACCGACTGGCTCAACGACCCGTACAGCCAGGGCTGTTACGCCGCCCTGCTGGGGCCCGGCGACTGGCCGCGGCTCGGCCCGGCGCTGACCGCGCCGCACCACCGGGTGCACTGGGCCGGCACCGAGACCAGCACCGCGTACTTCGGGCTGATGGAGGGCGCGATCCGCTCCGGCCACCGGGTCGTCGCCGACATCCTCGCCCGCACCTGAGACCCGCGCCGGACGTCCGGATCCGACGCCCGCACCTGAGACCCGCGCCCGACGTCCGGGTCCGACGCCCACTCCGGACGCCCGCGCCCCGAACCCACGCCTGACGCCCCACCCCCGTCCTTCCCCGGCCCTTCCCCCTCCCCGGCGCCGATTCCACGAGAACCCGCGCCCGGCCCCCCTTCGGGAGACCCCCATGAGCGACCGCAGTTCCATCGCACCCCTCGCCGCCAGACAGCGGCTGATGACCGAACCCGCCCTGGGCGCGGGCAACTTCCTCGACCACGCCCTCGCGGCCAACCCGCACCGCGCCGTCCCGTCCGTCTTCACCCACCGCACCGACCACCGCGGCGAGGTGGTGCTGCGCGGCCACAGCCTGCTCGACCTGGCCGCGCTGCGCGACCGCTACGCCGCCTGGTACCACGCCAACGGGGTGCGCCCCGGCGAGCCGGTGGGCGTCGTGGTCGGCGAGGGGCTGGAACCGCTACTGCACTTCCTCGCGCTGACCTCGCTGGGCGCCGTCCCCGCGCTGGTCAACGACGCGATGCGGCACGACGTGCTGGTCCGCTACCTGGACCACGTCGGCGTGGTCGGCGTGGTCGCCGACGACCCCACCCGGCTGGCCGCCGCCTACCGCGAGGACCCGGGCCGCCGCCCGCGCTTCCTCGCCCTGGCCGCCGAGGTGCAGGCCTTCGACGCCGACACCGTCGAGCTGCCCGCCGGCCACCCGTACCGGCACGCCCCGGACGACGTGGTGGCGCTGATCCACTCCTCCGGCACCACCGGCACCCCCAAGTCCACGATGCTGGCGCACCGCCAGTTCTGGGACGGCAAGCAGCCGCGGATGGAGCGCTTCCCCGCCGAGCCGTACGACCGGCTGATGTCGCTGATGCCGCACACCCACGCCGGCGGGCTCAGCTACTTCCTCACCGCGACCCTGCTCGGCCTGCCCACCGTGGTGATGTCCGACTGGCGGCGCGCCGTCGTCGAGCCGGTGATGGAGGCCTTCCAGCCGACCATGGTCGCCTCCTTCCCCCGGACCTTCGTCGAGCTGGCCACCGGCGAACTCCCGGTCCGCGGCGCGGCCCGGGTGCACTCCTGGTTCAACACCGGTGACAGCGCGCACCACGGGCACATCCGCCGCCTGGTGACGCTCGGCGAGCGGCCGGCCGGGCTGATCCGCCCCTGGCTGCTGCCGCAGGACCGGGCCGACCAACCCGCTCTTCCCGGTTCGCAGTTCGTCGACGGCCTGGGCTCCTCCGAGATGGGCATGGCGCTCTTCGGCCAGGTGACCACCCCGGAGAGCGCCCGCGACGACCGCTGCGTCGGCAGGCCGCTGGAGGTGGTCCTGAAGGCCGCCGTGCTCGACCAGGACGGCACCGAACTCCCTGACGGCACGGTCGGGTTGCTCGGCGTGGTCAGCCCCTCCCGGACCCCGGGCTACTGGCACGACCGGCGGCTGACCGAGAGCTTCGAGCTGGCCGGCTACTGGCTCACCGGCGACGTCGCCCACCGCTCGCCGGACGGCCGGTTCTACCACCTCGACCGCACGGTGGACGTCATCGACACCGCCGACGGCCCGGTCTACAGCCTGCCGATCGAGGAGGTGCTGCTCGCCGACTGCGCCGACCTGGTGCAGGACTGCTCGGTGGTCGGCGTGCCCGGGGCGCCCGGTGAGGGACAACGCCCGGTCGCCGTCGTCCGGTTGCAGGCAGGGGCCGGAGGGGCCGCCGGGGCCGGCGCCGAGGAGGTACAGGACGCGGCGAACAAGGCGCTGGCCGCGGCCGGGCTGGCCGCACTCGCCGCCGTCCGGATCGCCCGCACACCTCAGGACTTCCCACTCGGACCGACCGGCAAGGTGCTCAAGCGCGAGCTGCGCACCCGCTTCGCGGGCCTCTTCACCGACGTCCGAGCCGACCCCCAGGCAAGCCCTCGAACAGGCCCCCTGGTCGGCCCCTCCACCGCCCCCTCCACCGGCCAGTAGCCGGCCGTGGACCACCCCGTGATCCGCCAGCCGTACACGTACGCGCGGACGGCGCTGGTCGAGCCGGACTGGCGGCGGCTGCCGGGCTGGCGCCGCGTCACCGAGGCGCAGTGGCGCGACGCCCAGTGGCAGCGGGCCCACTCGGTGAAGACCGCCCGGCAGCTGCGGGCCGTCGTCGGCGACCGGCTCACCGACCACTTCTACCGCGAACTCGCCGCCGACCAGGCCGGGTTCGCCACCATGCCGATGCTGCTGCCGCCGCAGCTGCTGAACACCATGGCCCCGGACGCCCCGGCCGACCCGCAGGCCTTCACCGAGGCGTTCCTGGCCGACCCGGTGCGCCGCTACATGCTGCCGGTGCGCACCGACCGGCACCCGCACTGGCCCAGCCATCCCCGGGCCGAGCGGGATTCGCTGCACGAGGCGGACATGTGGGCCGTCGAGGGACTGACGCACCGTTACCCCACCAAGGTGCTGGCCGAGTTGACCGCCACCTGCCCGCAGTACTGCGGCCAGTGCACCCGGATGGACCTGGTCGGCACCTCGACGCCCCAGGTGGCCAAGACCCGGCTGCTGCTGCGCCCCGCCGACCGGCAGGAGCAGATGCTCGACTACCTCAAGCGCACCCCCGCCGTGCGCGACGTGGTGCTGTCCGGCGGCGACCTCGCCAACGTCCCCTGGCCCCGGCTGGAGTCCTTCCTGCTGAGGCTGCTGGACCTCGGCACCGTCCGGGACATCCGGCTGGCCAGCAAGGCCGTGGTCGGCCTGCCCCAGCACTGGCTGCAACCGCAGTTGCTGGACGGCCTGGCCCGGGTCGCCGAACTGGCCGCCCGCCGCGCGGTCAACCTGGCCGTGCACACCCACGCCAACCACGTGCGCTCGATCACCCCGCTGGTCGCCGAGGCGGCCCGGGCCCTGCTGGACGCGGGCGTGCGGGACGTCCGCAACCAGGGCGTGCTGATGCGGGGCGTCAACGACACCGCCGAGGACCTGCTCGACCTCTGCTTCGCCCTCCAGGGCGAGGCGAACATCCTGCCGTACTACTTCTACCTCTGCGACGTGATCCCGGGCGCCGAGCACTGGCGGACGCCGCTGCACCAGGCGCAGCGCCTCCAGGAGGCGATCATGGGCTACCTGCCCGGCTACGCGACCCCGCGCCTGGTCTGCGATGTCCCGCACGTCGGCAAGCGCTGGGTGCACCAGGCGGTGGCCTACGACCGCGAGCTCGGCATCTCGTACTGGACCAAGAACTACCGCACCGGCCTGGAGAGCGGCGGCGGCCAGGACGCCCCGCTCGACCGGCGCCACCCCTACTACGACCCGGTGGACACCCTCCCGGAGACCGGCCGCCGCTGGTGGTCCGAGCCGTCCACCGCACGAGGAGCGCGATGAGCACCCCCGGCCCGAGCCCCGACCCAAGCCCCGCCCCGAGCCCCGACCCGAGCCCCGCCCCTCCCCGGGACGGCGAACTGCGCCGCCTGTGCTGGATCTTCCCCGACCGCGAGTCCTCCCGGATGGCCGCGATGTGGCACGGCTTCTTCTGGGACCTCTACGCCGAGAGCGCCGCCGACCTCGGCCTGCGCTGGACCAGGCACGCGCCGGAGGCCGTCACGGTGGACGCCACCGGGCCCGGCCGCCCCCGGGTCTACGTGGACGACGAGCCGGTCACCCCCGAGGACACCCTGTTCATCACCGCGCTCTACTCGCTGCCGTACCAGTCGATGGACGTCTTCAACCAGTACGCGCTGTACGCGGTGCTCGAACAGGCCGGGTTCTACCTGCCGTTCCCGCCGCAGGTCTCGCTGATCGGCAACGACAAGCTGGCCACCCTGCTGTTCCTGGGCGGCTCCCCGGTGCCGACCATCCCGACGGTGCGGATCGGCACCGGCCGGGACATCAGCAAGCACGGCTACGAGGTGGGCCTGCGGAACATGACCTACCCCGCGATCGTCAAACCCGCCGGCTGGTGCGGCGGCGGCGGGATCAACCTGGCCCGCGGCCCCGAGGACGTCCGGGGCCTGGCCAGCCTCGCCCAGGGCGGCGACACCACGCTGGTGGTCCAGCCCTACCTGGGCGACGGCACGATCGACTACCGGGTGTACGTCGTCGACGGCGAGCCGTACGCGGTGATGAAGCGGACCCCGGAGCCCGGCTCCCCGGTCGCCAACGCCAGCCGGGGTGGCGCCATGGAGTTCCCGCCGGTGCCGCCCGAACTCGCCGCTGCCACCGCCTGGTTCGCCGAGCGGCTGCCGATCCCGTTCTTCTGCGTCGACTTCCTGTACGACGGCGAGCGGTACTGGTTCTCCGAACTGGAACCGGACGGCGTGATCGCCCCCGACCTCACCGACCCGGACCGCACCCTCCAACGTGACGTCACCCGCGCCCGCTTCGCCGCCTACCGCGACGGCCACGCCAGGTGGCTCGCGGACGGCGCCCGCCCGCTCACCCTCGACCCCGCCCGAAGCCCCGCCCCCACCCCCGCCCCCACCTCCAACCGCGACCGCGACCTCGACCTCCGGACGGACTCCCGATGACCGCCTCCTTCTCCCTGCCCCCCGAGGCCGCCGAGCCCCGCCTGCACGTGGCCCGGCGCACCCTGGAGCGGCTGCGCAGCGTCCCCGACCTGGCCCCGCGCTACGCCAGCCACGTCAACGTCCACACCCTCGACCGGCTCGCCACGCTCCCGCCCCTGGCGAAGGACGACCTCAACACCGCCCTCGCCCACCTGGAGCCCGCCGCCGACCAGGCCGCCACCTGGCTGTTCCAGAGCGGCGGCAGCACCGGCGCCCCCCAGGTCGGCTACGCCCCCACCGGCTTCTACATGGCCGGCGTGCACGCCCACTGGCAGCCGCTCGACCGGACGGACGTCTTCGTCAACGCCTGGGGCGCCGGCCGGATGTGGGGCGCGCACTTCCTCGCCGCCGCGCTCGCCGACCTCTCCGGCTGCCGGATCATCGCGCTCGGCTCGGTCGCCGCCGAGGAGTACGGCGACTGGCTGGCCTTCCTGGCCGCGCGCCGGGTGACGGCCATCGGCGGGACGCCCAGCGTGCTGCGGCTCTGGTTCGCGCACGCCCGCGCCGCCGGCATCCGACTCCCCTCCCTGCGCAAGGTGTTGTGGCTCGGCGAGGCCTGGCAGCCCCAACTCGACGAGGACCTCGCCGGGGTGGCGCCCGAGGCGCGGCGCTGGGGCATGTTCGGCAGCACCGAGACCTGGGTGGTGGCCACCAACACCCCCGACTGCCCGGCCGACACCTTCCACCCGCTGCCCGACCAGCTGGTCCACGCCGACGCCGGCGGCCTGCTCGACTTCACCACCCTCAACCCCGAGATGCTCAACCCCGTGCTGCGCTACCGCACCGGCGACGCGGGCGAGTTGACCGACTGCCCGTGCGGGCGACCGGGCCCGGCGATGCGGGTGCTGGGCCGACGCGACAACGTCGTCCAGGTCCGCGGCCTCGGACTGGACGTGGCCGAACTGATCGCCCGGGCCGAGCGCGACCCGGGCGTGGCCCGGGCCCAGGTGGTGCTGACCGAACAGCGCGGCCGGGCCACCGGGGTGGAGGTCCTGCTGCTCACCGGCGGGACGGGCGCCACCCCCGACGCCGAGCGGCTGCGCAAGGAGCTGTTCACCGCCACCTTCACGCTCAGCACCGCCTTCCAGCACGACCCGGAGTCCTTCCGGGTACGGCCGGTCGAGGAGCTGATCAGCAACGGCCGCACCGGCAAGACCGCCGGGCTGGTCCTGCGGGAGGGTGCGTGAAGTCCGACCGGACGGGCGAGGGCGTGACGTCCGACCCGGTGGGAGGCGGGACGGCGCCCGAGCGGCCGGCGCCGCTGGGCCGGGGCTTCGACCTGTTCTGGGCCGGGCAGACCGTCAGCCTGGTCGGCGACAAGGTCACCGTGTTCGTCGTCCCGACCCTGATGATCTTCGTTCTGCACGCCTCCGCCCTCCAGGTCGGCGTGGTGGCGATGGCCCAGTACCTCGGCATCCCGCTGCTCGGGCCGGTCGCCGGGGTGCTGGTCGACCGCTGGGACAAGCGCCGCACCATGCTCGGCTGCGACCTGGTCCGGCTGGCGGCGGTGGCCGCGATCCCGCTCGCGTACTGGCTCGACGTGCTGTCCACCCCGCTGCTGTTCGGCTGCGTGGCGGTGATCAGCGGCGCGACGATCTTCTTCAATGTCGGCTACCTGGTCGCCGTCCCCGCCGTGGTGCCCGAGGACGGCATGGTCCGCGCGTACTCCCGGCTGGAGGGCAGCGGCTCGGTCGCCGAGGTCGCCGGCCCCTCCATCGCCGCCGCCCTGTACAGCGCGCTCGGGGTGGCCGCCCTGCTGGTGGACGCGGCCAGCTACCTGGTCTCGGCCGTCTGCTTCCGGTACATGAGCCCGTGGGGCGAGCGGACGGTCGAACCCGGCTCGATCCGGGACCGGCTGACCCTCGGCTTCCGGCTCAACTGGGCGGACCCGGTGCTGCGCCGGGTGGTGCTGGCGGCCGTCACGCTCAACTGCGGCGGGCCGGTCTTCGTCACCGTCCTGCCCGTCCTCGCCTACCGGGGCCTGGGCGTGACGGTCGGCGCCTTCGGCGCGGCCATGTCGGTGGCCGCGCTCGGAGCGCTGATCGGCGCCCTGGTCGCCCCGCGGCTCAGCCGGCGGTTCGGCCTGGGGCGGACGATGGCCTGGTCGCTGCTGCTGCACTGCCTGGCCGGCCTCGGCCTGCTCGCCGCGCCCGCACTGCCGCCCGGGCCGGTGATCGCGGTGACCATGGGCTGCTACGGGTTCTTCATGTCCTGCATCAACGTGTGCAGCGCGCCCACCCGGCAGGCCCGGATGACCGCCCGCAACCAGGGCGTCATGCACGCCGCCTTCCGGACCGTCACCTGGGGCGTGATCCCGCTCGCCGCGCTGGTCGGCGGCCTGGCCGTCACCCTGCTCACCGGCCCGCTGGGCATCCTGGACGCGGCCCGGGCGGTGATGGCGGGCGGCACCCTGCTGGCCGCCTGTTCCTTCCTCCCCGCCCTCGGCCTCCAGCCGCTGCTGGACGCCGCCGGGCGCGAGGCCGCCGCCCCCGGGGAGCTCGCGGAGAGCGCGTCATGAGCGGCGGGAGCGCTGGGGGCGCTGGGGGCGCCGGGAGCGCCGGGAGCGGCGCCAAGGCCGGGAGCGCCGACGGGAAGGTCCTGCTGATCACCGGGACGTCCTCCGGCATCGGCCTGGCCACCGCCGTCGCGGCGGCCCGGGCCGGGTACCGCACGGTGGCCACCCTGCGCGAACCCGGCCGCGCCGGGGAGCTCCGGCGGGCCGCCGAGGCCGCCGGCGTCACCGTGGACGTCCGCCGCCTCGACGTCACCGACCCCGGCTCGATCGCCGCCTGCCTGGACGGCGTGGCCCGGACGTACGGGCGGCTGGACGCCGTGGTCAACAACGCGGGCGTCTCCAACTCCGACCCGACCCTGGAGATGTCCACCGACGCGGCGCTGCGGGCCAACCTGGAGGTCAACTTCTTCGGGGTGGCCGCGGTCAGCCGGGCCGCGCTGCCGCTGCTGCGGGCCGCCGCAGGCCGCCTGGTCGCCGTCGGCAGCGTGCACGGCGTGGTCGGTCAGCCGTTCAACGAGGCCTACTGCGCCGCCAAGTTCGCCGTCGAGGGGTTCCTGGAGGCGCTCGCCCCGGTCGCGGCGGCGCACGGCGTCCAGGTCTCGGTGGTCGTCCCCGGCTACGTCCCGGACACCCGGTTCGGGGTCTTTCCGGACATCGACCGCGGCACCGTCCAGGCCGCCTCCGGCCCGTACGCGCCCACCTTCGCCGGCTACCTGGACTGGATCGGCGGCCAGGGCTGGGAGTCGGCCGGCCAGCCCGCCCGGGAGGTCGCCGAGGTCGTCGTGCGGACCCTGCTCTCCGACCGGCCGCCCTTCCGGGTGCCCGCCAACCAGTGGGCCGCCGACTACCTGGCCGCCAAACTCGCCGACCCGGACGGCTCCACCGTCCAGTCCCTCGCCCGGACCTGGCTCGGGCAGCCCGAAGCACGCCTCCAAGCGCGAGTCGAAGCACCCCCCGCAGCACCCGCCGAAGCACCCCCCGCCGCACCCTCCTCCTGAGCAAGGGACCCGACCACCATGCCCGCCAAGCCCCTGGCCGAGCTGATCGCCTTCGCCCGCGCCAACTCGCCGTTCTACGCCGAGCTGTACCGCGACCTGCCCCCCGCCGCCGAGCGCCTCGACCAGCTCCCCGTCATCGACCAGGCCGCCTTCTGGGCCGCCAACACCTGGCCCGACAACCGCGTCCTGACCGGCCCGCTCAGCGACGCCGGCATCTACAAGACCGGCGGCACCACCGGCGTCCCCAAGTTCTCGCCCTGGACCCGCACCGAGCACGCCGACTCGGTCACCGCCTTCGGCGCCGGACTCGTCCGGGCCGGCCTGCGGCCCGGGCACCGGGTCGCCAACCTCTTCACGGCCGGCGAACTCTACGGCGGCTTCCTCTACATCGAGGGCGCCCTGCACCACGCCCCCGTGGACAACGTCCGCCTGGGCGTCGGCGGCGCCGCCCCCGACCCGTACATCGCCGACCTCATCACCGGCTTCGGCGTCCACGTGCTGGCCGGCGAGCCGATGAAGCTCAGCGCCGTCGCCGAGTGCCTGGTCCAGCGCGGGGAGACGGCCGACGGGGTCGAACTGCTGCTGTTCGGCGGCGACCTGCTCTTCGCCGACCTGCGGCCGATCCTCGCCCGGGCCTTCCCCCACGCCGCCGTCGCCTCCGTCGGCTACGCCTCCAACGACGCCGGGCTGGTCGGCTCGCCCGTCCCCGGCGACGACGTCCGGGTGCACGAGGCCTTCGCGCACCGCACGGTGGTGGAGCTCGTCGACGACGTCACCGGCAAGACGATCACCACGCCCAGGACTCCCGGCCGGGTCGTCGTCACCAACCTGTTCCGCACCCTGATGCCGATCCTGCGCTACCCGACCGGCGACCGCGCCGAGTGGACCGACGCCCGCTGCCGCCGCTTCCGCCTGCTCGGCCGCTCCACCGAGGGCGCCCGGGTCGGCACCGTCGCCATGCCCACCGAGGAGATCCGCGCCGTCCTGCTCGCCGCCGACCCGGAGCGCCACATCACCGGCATGCAGCTCGTGCAGCGCCGCTGGGCCGGGCGCGACGGCCTGATCCTGCGCCTCGGCTACACCGGGCAGCGGCCGGCCCCCGAGCTCGCCGACCGGCTCGTCGAGGCCGTGTACACGGCCCGGCCGCTCTACCCCGACGAGGTCGCGCTGGGCAGCATCCACGACCTCGCGGTCGAGTGGGTGCCGCGCTCCGAACTGGTCACCAACCCGCGCACCGGCAAGCTCCAGCAGGTGCTGGACGAGCGTCCACGGTCCTGACCGGGAGGTGACGACGGGGGCCGGGCAGCGGTGAGGGGCCGGGCGCTCAGTCGGTCTGCGGCCGGCCCCCGATCACCACGCTCTGCCCGCGGAACTCGGCGATGGCCTTCCCGTCCGCCCGCCGGACCGTCACGTCGTAGACCCCGCCGCGCCCGGCCCGCGACCGCTCCACCGCCTCCGCCACCAGTTCGTCCCCGACCGCCGCCGGGGCCAGGAAGACGACCTGCGCCGCCTGCGCGACCGTCACCGGGCCGTGGCTGTTGCAGGCGAACGCGAACGCGGCGTCGGCGAGCAGGAACAGGAAGCCGCCGTGCGCCGTCCCGTGGCCGTTCACCATCGTCGCGGCCACCGTCATCCGCGTCACCGCTCGACCGGCGGACACCTCGTCCAGCGCGATGCCCAGCAGCCGACAGGTCTCGTCCCGCGCGTAGAGGGCGGCGGTCCCGGGGTCGAGCATGGCGTCCTGTTCCCTCCGTCGACGGCGTCCCGAGCCAGCCTAGGGCACGGCGCCCGCCCGCCGTCCGGGGGAACTCGGCCACGCCGCCCCGCCGTTCGGCCCGCCCCGCCGCCCGCCGACCCTAAGGTCTGTCCGGCAAGATCCGCCGGACAGGCCCTGGCCTGCTCAGGTTCCCCGAGCGCAAGGACGGCTGATGGCCCAGAAGTCACCCGCGACCGCCACCCCACCGGGCCCCGCCGAGATCCCGTCGGCGCAGCCGCCCAGCGGATCCGTGACGGCCCTGCGGATCGGGGCCGCCGTGGCCGGCGCGCTGCCCTCCGTGGTGCTGCGGCTGGCCGGGGTGCACCTGGCGCCCGTGCCGGGCATGGTGGTCTTCGGCCTCGGCGTCCTGGCGGCGGCGCTCCTGCTGATGTGGGCCGCGGAGACCGCCCGGGCCGACATCTCCGGCCCGCTCGCCCTGGCCCTGCTGGCGTTCATCGCCGTCCTGCCCGAGTACGCCGTCGACCTCTACTTCGCGTACGCGGCCGGCACCCGGCCCGAGTACGCCGCCTACGCGGCCGCCAACATGACCGGCGCCAACCGGCTGCTGGTCGGCGTCGGCTGGCCACTGGTCGCCCTCGCCTCCTCCTTCGCCGCCCGGCGCCGCGGCGCCGCCCCCGGGATCACCCTGCGGGAGCACCGCCGGATCGACACCGCCTTCCTCGGCGCCGCCGCCCTGGTGGCCTTCGTGATGCCGCTGACCCGGCAGATCTCCTGGGTGCTCGCGGTCGTCCTGATCGCCTGGTACGGCTACTACCTCTTCCGGGTCAGCCGCTGTAGCGAGGACGACGAGGAGGAACTCATCGGCGTTCCGGCCCGGTTGGCCGCCCTCCCCCGGCAGCGCCGCCGGGCGACCACCGTCCTGGTGTTCGCGGTCGCGGCCGGGGTGATCTTCGCCTGCGCCGAGCCCTTCGCCACCTCGCTGGTCGACGCCGGCGCCTCGCTCGGCATCGACCGCTTCCTGCTGGTGCAGTGGCTGGCCCCGCTCGCCTCCGAGGCGCCCGAGCTGATCGTCGCGGTCGTCTTCGCCTGGCGGCTGCGCGGGGACGACGGCCTCGGCGCGCTGCTCTCCAGCAAGGTCAACCAGTGGACCCTGCTGATCGGCTGCCTCCCGCTCGCCTACCTGGCCGGCGGCGGCGCGGCCTCCCTCCCGCTGGTCGAACGCCAGGTGGACGAGGTACTGCTGACCGCCGCGCAGACCGTCCTGGCCGTGGTGCTCCTGCTCGACCTTCGGTTCCTGCCCTGGAAGGCCGGGCTGCTGTTCGCCCTGTTCGCCGTCCAGTTCGCCCTCCCCGGCGAGTCCGCCCGGGTCGCCCTCAGCTGGGTCTACCTCGCCCTGGCCGTCCCGCTCCTCGCCGTACACCTGCGCCAACTCCCGCCGACCGTCCGCGCCTTGGCGGGCCGCATCGAGGGCGATCTGCACTAGTCGGTGCGCGGGGGCAGCCGCCGGCCGACGACGAGTTCCGGGCGGATGCGGATCCGGACGGCCCCGGGGGCTCGGCCGGCGGCGGGGCCGACCTGGGCGCGGCCGAGGACGGTCACGTACCAGCCGGAGCCGTCCACGCCGTCCACCTCGTCGGCCTCGAAGGCGATCACGGCGTCGTCCACGGCCCGGGCGAGTTCGGAGCCGGCCGGGGCCGAGAGCAGCACTCCGCCGCCGTCCGACAGGTCGAGCCGGAAGGACACCGGCAGCACCGCCGGGAGGGCGCGGATGGTGTAGACCACCCGGCCGACCGCGGCCCTGGCCAGCAGTTCCAGCGCCCGCTCCCGGTCCAGTTCGAGCAGGTCGTGATCACCGTTCATGCTCTCGATGCTCGCCCCGGCGGTGGCGGCGGCGCGAGGGCCGATGGTCCCGCCGGGGGTCCCGGGCCCGGACGTCGCGTCAGCCCCGGAGGGAGCGCAGGTGCGCCGGCTGCGCGGCGGCGGCCGCCTGGCGCAGCTCGGTGGAGATCAGCGCGGCCTGCACCCGCCGCTCCACACCCAGCTTGGCGAGCAGCCGCGACACGTGGTTCTTCACCGTCTTCTCGGCGAGGTAGAGCCGTTCGCCGATCTGCCGGTTGGTCAGGCCCTCCCCGATCAGCGCCAGCACCTCCTGCTCGCGCACGGTCAGCGCGGGCCCGGTGGTGACGGGCTGCGCGGGCTCGGCGTCGCTGCGCAGGCGGTTGAGCAGCCGGGTGGCGGCGCCCGGGTCCAGCATCGAGCGGCCGGAGGCGACGGTCCGCACCGCGGCCACCAGGTCGGTGCCGCTGATCTGCTTGAGCACGTACCCGGCGGCACCCGCCATCACGGCGTCCAGCAGCGCCTCCTCGTCATCGAAGGAGGTCAGCATCAGGCAGGCCAGGCCGGGCATCCGGGAGCGCAGTTCACGGCAGACCGACACCCCGTCGCCGTCGCCCAGCCGGACGTCCAGCACCGCCACGTCGGGCCGCAGCGCGGGCACCCGGACGAGCGCCTGCTCGGCGGTGGCGGCCTCGCCGACCACCTCCAGATCGGGCTCGCCGTCCAGCAGGTCGTGCACCCCGCGGCGCACCACCTCGTGGTCGTCCAGCAGGAACACCCGCACCGGCGCCGGTGCCCCGGCGCCCGCCGTCTTGGTCGCCATCACGCGGCTCCACCTTCGTCACCCCCGCACACTCCCGGCAGGGCCCAGGGCATCATCGCCCACCGACCGCCGCAGGACCCAGGGCCCAACGACCCCATTCGGGCGAGCACACGGGCGGCGCGGCCCCCGGAGGAGCCGCGCCGCCCGTACCGGAGGGGCCGTCAGCGCCGCCGCGCGCTGCCGAGGCCCGCCAGCAGGAAGGCCAGCGCCACCCCGGCCCCGCTGACCGCCGCGAGCACCACCCGGGAGCCGACGGCGCCCTCGTCCGACAGCAGGATCGCCACCGCCCCCAGCGAGGCGACGGCGGCGCCGACGACCAGCCACCCCGCGAGGGTGACGGCGGCGGGGCGGCCGGAGCGCGGCGCCGGCCGGGCGCCCGGGGCCGCCCAGCGGGCGGCGGCCTCGTGCTGCTCCCCGCGCCGGTCCCACCGGGCGCGGACCCGCAGCGCCACGCCGCCGACCAGCCCGGCGAGGGCGATCTGCGCGGCGGGCCGCCAGTCGGGCACGGCGAGCAGCAGCCCGCCGGCCATGGCGAGGGCGGCCCACCACAGGACGCAGGCCGCCGCGGCCGTGCGGGTGGAGCGGGGCCGGTCGGCGCCGGCCTGGAGGTCGGCGATGGCGGGCAGGTACCAGACGCAGCCGCTCGCGGTGAGCGCGGCGGTGCCGATGGCGAGGACGGTGTGGGTCATGGGGCCGGCCTTCCAGGTCGCGAGGGGAGGGAGCCGTCCCCGCCCGTGACGGGGGCGCGGGCGGAGACGGCGGTCGGAGGGTTCGGAGCGGGTGGCCGGGGCGCGCCCGGCCTCGGGTCAGCTGTCCACGGCGGACCGCGCCCGCTCCGCCCTGGTCTGTGGCAGGTCGTACTTGGCCGGGCTCACGTCGCCCAGGTGGGTGGCGGGCTTGCCGGTGTTCTCCAGGACGTCCAGGGCCGCGATGTCGGGGTGGTGGAGGTCGAAGGCCGGGGATTCGGAGCGGATCCTCGGCAGCCGGACGAAGTTGTGCCGGGGCGGCGGGCAGGAGGTGGCCCACTCCAGCGAGCGGCCGTAGCCCCACGGGTCGTCGGCTTCGACCTTCTCGCCGTACTTGGCCGTCTTCCAGATGTTGTAGAGGAACGGCAGGATCGACAGTCCGAGCAGGAAGGAGAAGATGGTGGACAGGGTGTTGAGCGTGGTGAAGCCGTCCGAGGCCAGGTAGTCGGCGTAGCGGCGGGGCATGCCCTCGGCGCCGAGCCAGTGCTGGACCAGGAAGGTGCCGTGGAAGCCGACGGTGAGCGTCCAGAAGGTGATCCGGCCGAGCCGTTCGTCGAGCTTCTTGCCGGTCATCTTGGGCCACCAGAAGTGGAAGCCGGCGAACATCGCGTAGACCACGGTGCCGAACAGCGTGTAGTGGAAGTGGGCGACGACGAAGTACGAGTCGGAGACGTGGAAGTCGATCGGCGGGGCGGCGAGCAGCACGCCGGTGAGGCCGCCGAAGAGGAAGGTGACCAGGAAGCCGACCGTCCACAGCATCGGTGTCTCGAAGCTGAGCGAGCCCTTCCACATGGTGCCGACCCAGTTGAAGAACTTGACCCCGGTCGGGACGGCGATGAGGAAGGTCATGAAGGAGAAGAACGGCAGCAGCACCTGCCCGGTGACGTACATGTGGTGCGCCCACACCGTCACCGACAGGCCGGCGATGGCGACGGTGGCGGCGATCAGCCCCGCGTAGCCGAACATCGGCTTGCGGCTGAAGACCGGGATGATCTCGGAGATGATCCCGAAGAACGGCAGCGCCAGGATGTACACCTCGGGGTGGCCGAAGAACCAGAACAGGTGTTGCCAGAGCATCGCCCCGCCGTTGGCCGGGTCGAAGACGTGCGAGCCGAACTTGCGGTCGCATTCGAGGGCGAGCAGGGCGGCGGCGAGGACGGGGAAGACCAGCAGCACCAGCACCGAGGTGAGCAGCACGTTCCAGCAGAAGATGGACATCCGGAACATGGTCAGCCCGGGTGCGCGCATGCAGATGATCGTGGTGATGAAGTTGACGGCGCCGAGGATGCTGCCGAAGCCGGAGAGCGTCACGCCCATGATCCACATGTCGGCGCCGACGCTGGGCGAGTGGACGGCGTCGGACAGCGGCGCGTAGAGGAACCAGCCGAAGTCGGCGGCGCCCTGCGGGGTCGCGAAGCCGGCGGCGGCGATCAGCGAGCCGAACATGAACAGCCAGAAGGACAGCATGTTCAGGCGCGGGAAGGCGACGTCCGGGGCGCCGATCTGCAGCGGCATGATCCAGTTGGCGAAGCCGGTGAACAGCGGCATCGCGAAGAGCAGCAGCATCACCGAGCCGTGCATGGTGAAGGCCTGGTTGAACTGTTCGTTGGAGAGGATCTGCGTTCCGGGCCGGGCGAGTTCGGCGCGCATGACCAGCGCCAGGACACCGCCGATCAGGAAGAACCCGAACGCCGACACCAGGTACATGGAGCCGATCGTCTTGTGGTCGGTGGTGGTCAGCAGTCTGACCACGGCCGAACCGGGCCGTTTCGGCCGAACCGACGGCTGCGGTACGGAGGTTGGCGGTGGCGTGGGGTCGCCCTGTGCCGGGGTGGCGCTCAAGGACGCACTCCTTAGGAACGTCGTGCGAATGGCTGGCGATCCATGATCCGAACGCACCGCCCCCGCCCCCTAGGGCCGTTCGGCCCGCGCCCCCGGGGCCGCACGGCCCGCGTTCCGGCACCCGGACCGGGACCTCCGGTGGCCGTCGGTCCCTCCCCGGCCCCTCGGGCGGCGCTCACCGCGCCGACGAGCACCGCTGGAGGAACGCCGGAACCGCCCCGGCGCCCGCGCCCCGGACCTCGCCCGCCCGTCCCCGTCCGCCCCGGGGCCCGCACCCCCGGCCCCGGCCCTCCGCCGCACCCCGCCGGCCTCTCCCACCCCACCCCACCGGCCACGACACCGCGCCCGCCGGCCGCCACCGCCCCCGGCCGCCCCCTCCCCCGGATGCCCCCTCCCCCAGGTGCCCGAAGTGTGAGGGTCGCGTGACCGAAACAGGCCGATTCCGTGCCCTACAGATCGGATCGGCCGTCAAGTAGCCTGCGCCCACGCCCGCACCGCACCGGTCACGCACCCCCGCTCGGACACGCCCTGGCCCCCACCCACGCCCCGGAGGTACGCCGATGCCCCTGGCCCAGCCCGCCGCCCCCACCCGGCCGCGCTTCTCCGTCCTCGGCCCGCTGACCGGCGAAGCGGACGGCCGCCCGCTCGCCCTCGGTCCGCTGAAGCAGCGGCTGGTGCTGGCCGTCCTGCTGAGCCGCGCCAACACGGCCGTCCCGGTCGACCTGCTCACCGACGCGGTCTGGCCCGAGGAGCCGCCGCGCACCGCCCGCAAGAACCTCCAGGTCTACATCTGCACCCTGCGCACCCTGCTCGGCCGCGACCCCGGGCCCGAACGGCTGGTCCACACCGCCGGCGGCTACCTGCTGCGGGTCGCCGAACCCGAGCTCGACGTCCTGCAGTTCCGCGCCCTCGCCCGGGCCGGCCGGGCCGCCGCCGACAGCGGCGCGCTCGCCCCCGCCGCCCGGCTGCTGCGCCAGGCCCTCGACCTGTGGCAGGGCCCGCCGCTCGCCGACCTGCGCTGCTCGCCCGCCGTCCAGGCCGAGGCCGATCGGCTGGAGGCCCGCTGCCTGGGCGTCCACGAGGACTGGGCGGAGACCGAGTTGGAGCTCGGCAACGCCACCGCCGTCGCCGAGGAACTCGCCGACCCGGCCGAGCGCCACCCGCTGCGCGAACGCCTCCAGGCCGCCCGGATGAACGCCCTGCACCTGTCCGGCCGGCAGGCCGAGGCGCTCGCCGTCTACGACACCCACCGCCAGCTGCTCGCCCGCGAGTTGGGCCTCGAACCCAGCCCCGCCCTGACCGCCCGCTACCGGCAGCTGCTCGCCCACGGCCCGGCCCGCCCCGCCACCGCCCGGCCGGCGCAGCACCCCGGCCCGAGCGGCGCACTGCTGCCCGCCGACACCACCGACTTCACCGGCCGAAGCCACGAACTGCGGGATCTGATCGACGCGTTGGCGGAGGGCGGCGAGCGCGTCGCGGTCCTCTCCGGCCCGGCCGGCGTCGGCAAGACCGCCCTCGCCGTGCACGCCGGACACCTGCTCGCCGACCGCTTCCCCGACGGCCGGCTGCTGCTCCGGCTGCGCACCGAGGACGGCACCCCACGCCCGCTCGCCGACATCCTCGCCGAACTCGCCGCCCTCACCGGCCGATCCGGCCCGAGACCGGCCGACCCGGCCCAGGCCGCCGCCCTCTGGCGCGCCTCCCTGGCCGGACGCCGGATGCTGCTGATCCTCGACGACGCCCCCGGCGAGGCCGTAGTCCGCGAACTGCTGCCGGGCTTCGGCCCGAGCGCCACCCTCGTCACCTCGCGCAGCCAGCTCGCCGGACTGGCCTCGGTGCACCGGGTCACCGTGCCGCCCTTCGCCCCCGCCGAGGCGCTCGACCTGCTCGGCCGGATCGTCGGCACCGGCCGGACCGGCACCGACCGCGCGGCCGCCGCCCGGATCGTCGAGGCCTGCGGGCTGCTGCCGCTCGCCGTCCGGGTCGCCGGCACCCGGCTCGCCGTCCTGCGCCACCTGCCGCTCGCCGAGTACGCGGCCCGCCTCGCCGATCCGGCCGGCGCCCTGGACGAACTCGTCGCCGGGGACGTCACCGTCCGCGCCCGCCTCGACTCCGGCTGGCGCGACCTCACCGACCAGGGTCGCCTCGCCCTCGGCCGGCTCGCCGCCCTGCCGCTCTCCCTGCTGTTCACCCTCCCCGAGGCCGCCGCCGCCCTCGGCCGCCCCGAACGCCTCGCCCTGCGCACCCTGGAGGCCCTCACCGACACCGGCGCCGTCACCTCCCCCACCGGCGAGGTCACCGCCCACGCCGCCCTCTACGCCCTCCCCCGCCTCACTCACCTGCACGCCCGCGAGCACGCCACTGCTTTGGCCGACAACCTCAGCTGAGCCCGCCGCGCCGGCCGGCACCCCTTGGGCCGAGCGTCAGCACGTCCAGCAACTCCCCGCCCTCCGAGCCCTGTTCGACGGCCCGCAGGGCCAGCAGGACGCCCGCCGCCCCGGTGTGCAGGTCCGCCGAGAACCGCCGCAGCCGCATCCCGGGGACGAGCAGGCCCTCCGGCCGCGCGACCAGGTGCCACTGGAGCTTGCGGACCTGCTCGCGGACGGCGTCCCGGGCCGCCGCCCCGCCCAGCCGGTCCAGCGCCAGCAGCAGCCCGGCGCGGCCCCGGAACAGCCCGGGCTCGCGCACGAATCCGGGTGCGCACACCCGCCGCACGTCGGCGAGGAACTCCCCGAACTCCCCGAACCCGCCGAACTCCCCGGGCCCGCCGAACTCCTCGGACCCGCTGCCGCCGAGCGCCTGGTACTCCTGGGCGACGAGCGCGATCCCGCTGCTGCCGCGGTCGAGGTAGGCGAGCCGCCGCCCCCGGTCGAGGACCTGGACCGACCCGTCGGGCACCCGCACGCACTGCGCCACGGCCCGCCCCAGCGCCTCGCGCCCGGAGGCCAGCAGCCAGTCCTCACCGGTCCGCTGGTACAGCCGCAGCTGGACGAGGGCGATCCCGGCCAGGCCGTACAGCAGTCCGGCCGCCGTCGGCGCGCCGAGCCCCGGGACGGTCTGCCCGCGCAGCACCGCGTCGAGCGCCCGCGCGTCGGCGAGGGCGTCCGCGAGTTCGCGCCAACTGCCGAGGGCGTCGGCGAGCCGCAGCCGGGCGAGCGCGGCGCCGGCCCGGCCGCCGTGGAGGGCGACGGTGGGCGCGGGCCGGGCCTGCCGGGCCTGGGCGGCCAGTTCGGCGGCCTCGTCGCCGCGGCCGACCCGGGCGAGCACGGCCGCCACGCCGAGCGGCCCGTCGAAGAGCCCTCCGGCGCCCGGTCTCGGGCCGCGCCGCCGCATCGCCGCGATCAGCCAGTCCGCGTACTCGTCGGGGCAGGGCGCCCCGGCGCGGTGCAGCGCGTACAGCACGCCGGCGGCGCCGTGGGCGACGCCGGTGCCGCCGTCGGCGAATCCGGCCGGGTCGCCGGGGAAGAGCCGGTCCGGCCGGTCGGGGGTGGCCCCGGCGTGGATGCCGGCGACGAGTTCGTTCCTGGCGGCGTCGAGGGTGGGCCCGGCGAGGAGTTCACGGACCCGCCGTTCGCCGACCGGTTCCACCCGCGCCACCGGTGCCACGGCGCCCGGCCGCACCGGCCCCTCCTCCGGCCCGAGGCCGAACCAGTGCCGTGCCCGCCGTTCCAGCGCGGGCAGTTTGCCGGGATCGCGTTCGGCCAGCTCCATCACGGGCATCAGCAGCATCAGCCAGGTGGCCCAGAGCATGTGGCGGTCGGCGTCGGCCCCGTCGAGCCCGGGCGGGGGC
Source organism: Kitasatospora sp. NPDC043950 (assembly GCF_056435345.1). Classification (NCBI taxonomy): domain Bacteria; kingdom Bacillati; phylum Actinomycetota; class Actinomycetes; order Kitasatosporales; family Streptomycetaceae; genus Kitasatospora; species Kitasatospora sp. NPDC043950. The sequence goes on along the minus strand of NZ_JBWKER010000037.1, from coordinate 2,757 downwards.
TGCAGCGCGCCCGCGCCGGCGAGCGGGACACGGCGGCCGGTGAGTTCCTCCGCGTACTCGAAGTCGACGAGCACCACCGAACCGTCCGGACGGACGATCACATTGGCCGGGTGCAGGTCGCCGAACCGGACGCCCCGCTCGTGCAGGGCACCGAGCGCCTTCTCCAGTCCGGCCACGACCCCGGCTACCCAGTGCGCGTACTCGGCGCGCTGTCCGGCGGTGCAGTTCTGGTGCACCAGCGGGTAACGGCGGATCGCCTCGGCGAACAGCTGGACGCCCTCGATGTGCTCCTGGACCAGGAAGGTGTGCTCCCAGACCGTCCGGACCTCGTGCAGCCGGGGCACGCAGTCCAGGCCGGCGAGCCGTTCCAGCGCCCACTGCTCGCGCCGCAGCCGGGTGACGGCGTCGTCCCCGGCGGCGTCCAGCCCGGCGTGCGGGCGGGCCTCGCGCAGCACCACCCGCTCCCCGGTGGTCCGGTGCTCGGCGAGGTAGATCCCGCCGGCGTTGGAGAACTGCAGCACCTCGACGATCCGGTACGGCAGGTCGCCGCCGGCCGCCTCCCGGGCGGCCAGGTGCGGGCGCAGTTCCTCGGGCGGTTCGACCCAGGCCGGCAGCTGGAACACCGGGTCGCGCCGGTCGGGGACCAGCTCGCCGGACGGGTCGCGCAGCGCGGGCACGGGCCGCCCGTCCTCGTCCTGGCACCACAGCTCGACGAACGCGCCGTAGCGCACGTACACGGGGGCCGTCCCGATCCGCAGGTCGGTGAGCACGTACGGCCCCCGGCGGCCCGCCAGCACCTCGGCCAACTCCGCCGCCACGGCCAGGAACTCCGCCTCCGACCCCGGGTAGACGGTGACGAACTTGCCGCTGCTGCCGCGCCCCATGTACTTGCCGTTCGCGACCCGCAGCGCCTCGTCGCTGCGCAGGAACTTGAACGTCGTGCGGCGCGCCATGCAGACCCGCGCGACGGCCCGCAGAGTCGCCTCGGCCTCCTCCGGCACGGTCGAGACGTGGATCTTCCAGCCCTGCTCCGGCAGCCGGGCGCCGTCCGGCCGCAGCGCCGTCCACAGCCCGCGCCGCTCGCGCCGCCACCCGGCGGGCGGTGCGCCGAGCCCCAGCTGGTACCGGCCGGCCCGGTCGCGGAGCCGGCCGGGGGTGTCGTAGTACGTCGGATCGGCGAGGCAGTACAGCTGGGTCTCCTGGGCGCCGGCCATGGCGCGCCTCCTCTTCCGGGTCGTCTTCCGGGTCGTCTTCCGGGCTCTTCCGGGTCGCTCGTCTCCCGGGCCGCCGAACGGTTCAGCCTGCGGGTGCGGGTAGCGGTGCGGGGGCCGGGGCAGGCGCCGGACCGCGCCGGACCGGCGGCGCCCAGGTGACGACGGCCGCGCAGAGCGAGATGGCGAGCGCCAGCAGGGCGAAGGTCCGGGTGCCGCCGAGAGCGCCGAGCAGCGCGCCGCCCACCAGCGGGCCGAACGGCTGGACCAGGGTGGACAGGAAACCGGCGGCGCTCTGCACCCGGCCGATCCGGTCGGGCGGCGCGGCGAGCAGCATGCCGGAGACGAAGCCGATGCTGGCGACCGTGGACAGGCACATGCACACCGCGCACAGCAGCCCGATCAGCAGCGGGATCCGAGTGAGCACCAGCACCCCGGCAGTGGCCGCGGCCGCCCAGCAGCTGAGCGCCACCAGCCTGCCGTCGCGCACCCCGGGGCGCGCCTCAGGGCGTGTCTGACAATTCCCGTCGGGCGCGTGAATTGTCAGACGCGCCCTGGCCTCCAGCCTCGGGGCGAGCAGCGCGCCGGCCAGGGCGCCGGCCGCGGTGCAGGAGACCACGGTGCCGCCGCCGATCCCGGAGTGGCCGCCGTCGGAGGCCACGGCCAGGGTGGTGAACATCAGCGCGCTGAACGCGAAGTTCATCCCGAGCCCGAAGATCAGCAGCAGGGTGCGCAGGTAGGGCTGGCGCCAGATGAAGCTGAGCCCGGCGGTCAGTTCGCCGCGGCTGAACGCCGCGCCGCTCCTGGCGGCGGGCACCGAGCGGGTCCGCATCAGCGCGACGCAGACGGTGGAGAGCAGCAGCCCGACGCCCTCCGCGAGGAACGGCAGCACCGGGTGCCAGGCGAACAGCGCGCCGCCGGCGATCGGCCCGACCAGCCGGGCGGCGGCGCCGCGTGCCTGCATCCGGGACGAGGCCGCGCGGACCTGCTCGCGCGGCACCACCGCGCGCAGCAGGCCGCCGGCGGCGGGCCCGTAGGCGCTGGTGATGAGCGCCCCGGCGGCGGCCACCAGCAGCACCAGCGGCAGCGGGGTGTGGCCGCGCAGGACGGCGATCACCAGCGCGGTGACGGCGAGCAGGCTGCCGACGTCGCACACCCGCATCAGCCGGCGCCGCTCGATCCGGTCGGCGATGACGCCGCCGGGCAGCATGGTGAGCAGCAGCGCGCCGATCGAGACGGTGCCGATGGCGCCCGCCTGGGCGGCCGATCCGGTCTCCCGCAGGACGAGCAACGGCAGGGCGATCGAGGCGAGTTGGGAGCCGAGCGAGGCCATCAGGCCGCCGACCCAGAGCAGCCGGAAGTCCCGGTTGCGGGAGAGCGAGGTGGGCTCCATGGCCGTCCTCCGGGGTGGGGGGTGGAATCGGGCCGGGGGGGGGGGGGGGGGGGGGGGGGGGGGGGGGGGAGAAAAGAAAAACAAACAGAAAGGGGGGGGGGGGGGGCGTTCCCCCGCTCCGGCCCAACCCCCACCCCCCTTTCCCCAGTGGAT
>NZ_JBWKER010000036.1:86787-101870 GCF_056435345.1 Kitasatospora sp. NPDC043950 | reverse complement strand
CCCCCCCCCCCCCCCCCCCCCCCCCCCCCCCCCCCCCCCCCCCCCCCCCCCCCCCCCCCCCCCCCCCCCCCCCCCCCCCCCCCCCCCCCCCCCCGACTCCGTCACAGGTCAGAGGGGGTGCGACGCGCTAGGGAGGACCCCGGCGAACCTGCCCGGAACTCCATGCGAAACTTTTCACATGTCTGCCATGGCGCGCCCCCGTCCCCGTGTCGCCGCAGCTGCCGCCACTGTCGCCGCCGCTGCGCTCGTCCTCACCGGCTGTTCGTCCTCGGGCTCGTCGGGCAGCGGCGAAGGCCAGGTCGGCTTCGTCACCGTCAAGGGGACCAACCTGTCGAAGGTGGACACCGGCAAGCGCGGGAGCGCACCGGACATCTCCGGGGAGACCCTGGACGGCGGCCAGACCAAGCTCTCGAACTACCACGGCAAGGTCGTGGTGCTGAACGTCTGGGGCTCCTGGTGCGGGCCGTGCCGGGCCGAGGCGAAGAGCCTCCAGGCCGTCTCGGAGAAGTACAAGGACCAGGGCGTCCAGTTCCTCGGCGTCAACACCCGGGACAGCGACAAGACCAACGCCGTCCGCTTCGAGCAGGAGCAGGGCGTCACCTACCCGAGCATCTTCGACCCGGCGGGCACCCAGCTGCTCAAGTTCCCCAAGGGCAGCCTCAGCCTGCAGTCGCTCCCGACCACCCTGATCGTCGACCGCGACGGCAAGCTGGCCGCCCGCGCCGTCGGCGGCACGACCCAGGACGCGCTGGAGTCGATCCTCCAGCCGGTGGTCGCGGAGCCGAAGCAGTGAGCCTGCCGCTACAGCTCGCCGACAACACCGGGACCCTCCAGAGCGGGGCACTGCTGGTGGCCGCGCCGATCGCGCTGGCGGCCGGGCTGGTGTCGTTCTTCTCGCCCTGCGTGCTGCCGCTCGTCCCCGGCTACCTGTCGTACGTGACCGGCTTCTCCGCCGCCGACCTCGCGGACGCCCGCGGTGCGCGGCGCGGCCGGATGCTGCTCGGGGCGACGCTGTTCATCCTCGGCTTCACCGCGGTGTTCGTCTCGGGCGGGGCGCTGTTCGGCCAGTTCGGCGACACCCTCCAGGCGCACAAGCGGGTCATCTCGATCGTGCTCGGCGCGCTGACCATCGTGATGGGCCTCGCCTTCATGGGCCTCGTCCCCGGCCTGAGCATGCGCGAGGTGCGCTCCCACCGCCGCCCGGCGGTCGGCCTGCTGGGCGCCCCGCTGCTCGGCATGGTGTTCGGCGTCGGCTGGACGCCCTGCATCGGCCCGACCCTGGCGACCGTCCAGAACCTGGCCCTGAACCAGGCCGACGCGGAGCGCGGCGCCCTGCTGATGACCTTCTACTGCCTGGGACTGGGCGTACCGTTCATCGTGGCCGCGCTGGCCTTCCGCCGGGCCCTGGGTGCCTTCGGCTGGGTCAAGCGGCACTACCCGCTCGTCATGCGGATCGGCGGCGGCATGCTCGTCGCAGTCGGTCTGCTGCTCGTCACCGGCATCTGGGACTCGACGATGAGCGAACTGCAGTCCTGGACCGCCGACTTCTCGATCGGAATCTGACCGTGAGCAAGACCACGACCGAGGCCGAGCTGCCCCCGGCGCCGGACGACGCGGCCGCCGAGCGGCTCAGCAGCGCGCCGGTCGAGTCCGAGGGCCCCACCGGCATAGGGGTCCTGGGCTGGGCGCGCTGGATGTGGCGCCAGCTGACCTCGATGCGGGTCGCGCTGATCCTGCTCTTCCTGCTGTCGCTGGCCGCCATCCCGGGCTCGCTGATCCCGCAGTACCAGAACGGCCAGGGCCTGCTCAAGGTCGAGGCGTGGAAGACGCACCACACCACGGTCGCGCCGATCTACGAGAAGCTCCAACTGTTCGACGTCTACAGCTCGGTCTGGTTCTCCGCGATCTACATCCTGCTGTTCGTCTCGCTGGCCGGCTGCATCGTCCCGCGCACCTGGCAGTTCGTCGGCGTGCTGCGGGCCCAGCCGCCGGCCGCGCCGCGCAACCTGACCCGGATGCCGGTCTACGCGGTCTGGCGCACCGAGGCGGACGCCGACGCGGTGAACGCCGCCGCCCACCGGCTGCTGCGCAAGCGCCGGTTCCGCGCCAACCTGGCCGGCGGCTCGGTGGCCGCCGAGAAGGGCTACCTGCGCGAGGTCGGCAACCTGCTCTTCCACATGTCGCTGTTCGCGCTGCTCGGCGGCTTCGCCTGGGCCAGCCTGGCGTCCGGCACCGGCGGCAAGCTGATGGTCGAGGGCGAGGGCTACTCCAACACCATCACCCAGCTCGACGACTTCAACGGCACGCGGTTCTACGGCACCGAGGACCTCGACCCCTTCTACCTGAAGCTGAACGGCTTCACCGCCAAGTTCCAGGACAAGGGCGACCAGATCGGCGCCGCCCGGCAGTTCACCGCGAACGTCGAGTACACGGCGGGCGAGGACACCTCGAAGCTCAAGCAGGGCACGATCGAGGTCAACCACCCGCTGGAGATCGGCGGCAGCAAGGTCTTCCTGATCGGCCACGGCTACGCCCCGGTCATCACCGTCAAGAACGGCAAGGGCGACGTCGTCTACCGGGGTGCCGTGCCGTTCCTGCCGCAGGACAGCAACCTGACCTCGACCGGTGTCGTGAAGGTCTCCGACTACGGCGCTGGCCCGGACGGCAACCCGACCCAGATGGGCTTCTCCGGCTTCTTCCTGCCGACCGCGCCGCTGAGCTTCGAGGGCACCGGCCCGGTCTCGCTCTACCCCGGCGACGCCGCCCCCGAGCTGGTGCTGAACGCCTTCGCGGGCGACCTGGGCACCGACTCCGGCCTGCCGCAGAACATCTACCAGCTCAACGACCGGAAGCTGACCCAGCTGACCCAGGACGGCCAGCCCGCCAAGGCCCGGCTCAAGCCCGGCCAGGCCTGGGACCTGCCGGACGGCTACGGCAGCGTCACCTTCGAGGGCTACAAGCAGTGGGCCAGCTTCAACGTCTCGCACCGCCCGGGCAACACGATCGCCCTGACCGGTGCGGTGCTGGCGATCCTCGGCCTGATCGGCTCGCTGTTCGTGCAGCGCCGCCGGATCTGGGTGCGCGCGGTCGCCCTGCCGGGCGGCGGCACCCAGGTGGAGCTGGCCGGTCTGGCCCGCAGTGAGTCGGCGAAGATCGCCGAGGAGCTGGCCGAACTCGCGGTGGACCTCCAGGACGACGCCCCGGCGTCGGAGGACGAGGACGACGCCGCACCCGAAGGCCCCGCGCCCGAGGATCCCGAAGCCGAGGACCCCGGACCCGAGGCCGCCGCGGCTTCGGACGCACCCGCAGAACCCGCAGTCCCTGCCGACCAGAACTCCAAGGAGTAGACGGTGCATCTCGCCTCGGGGGTCGACCCACAGCTGGCCGACCTCTCCAACAAGCTGATCTATTCGGCGATGGTGGTCTACACGCTCGCCATGTTCGCCCACATGATCGAGTGGACTTTCGGCAGCAAGGGCGCCGTCGCCGTCCGCTCGACGGAGCAGTCGGGCAGCCTGTCCGAGACCGTCGCCGGCACCAAGGGCGCGAAGAAGGTCACCGTTACCGTGGCGGGGGCCGGCGGCGGCACCACCACCACGCTCACCCGCACCGCCCTGGCGGGCGAGGGCGCGACGGTGGTCACCAGCGGGCGCGGCGCGGACGAGGAGGACGGTCCGGGCGCGGCCGGCAACAGCACCCGGGCCGACCTGGCCGGCCGGATCGCGGTCTCGCTCACCGTGCTGGGTGCCCTGCTGCACGCCGGCGGCATCGTCACCCGCGGCCTCTCGGTCTCCCGCTGGCCGTGGGGCAACATGTACGAGTTCTCCTGCGCCTTCGCCTTCGCCATGACGGCGGCGTACCTGGTGCTGCTGGCCTCGAAGAAGAACGTCCGCTGGCTCGGCCTGCCGGTCGTGCTCGCGGGGCTGCTGACCCTCGGCATCGCCACCACGGTGCTCTACACCGACTCCGAGCAGCTCGTCCCGGCGCTGCACTCGCCGTGGCTGGCGATCCACGTCTCGACCGCGATCTTCTGCGGCGGCGCCTTCTACGCGGCGTTCATCGCCACGCTGCTGTACCTCGGCAAGGACTCCTTCGACAAGCGGATCGCGGCCGGCCTGACCACCGGCCCGCTGGGCACCCCGGCGTCGGTCTGGCGCCGGCTGCCCGCCGCGTCCACCTTCGACAAGCTGTCCTACCGGATCAACGCCCTGGTCTTCCCGCTCTGGACCTTCACCATCATCGCGGGCGCGATCTGGGCCGAGGCGGCCTGGGGCAAGTACTGGGAGTGGGACCCGAAGGAGACCTGGTCGTTCATCACCTGGGTCGCCTACGCCTGCTACCTGCACGCCCGCGCGACGGCCGGCTGGAAGGGCCGCAAGGCGGCCTACCTGGCGCTGGCGGCCTTCGCCTGCTGGCTCTTCAACTACTACGGCGTGAACATCTTCGTCACCGGCAAGCACTCCTACGCGGGGATCTGACCGGGGCACACAGTCACCCACCGGCCCGGCTCTCCGCAGAAGGTAGCCGGGCCGAGGTGCGACAGGGGTAGTTCGTGCCGGCCGCCGGCCGGCACGGGGAGGAACGAGGAGGAAATCGCGCAATGGAGTGCGACGAGGTCATGCTGACCGTCCGAATCACCGCCGCCGAGCGCACGTTGCTCCGCCGGCTCGCCCAGGGACACCGCAGCGACGTGTCCGAGGTGGTGGCCGATGGCCTGCTGGACATCATCCCCACGCTCAGCTCGCCGGTGGACGCCTACCGCCTGCTGGGCGCCCTGGCGGCGCCGGCGCCGTGCGCGCTGACGGTCTGGCTGCCGACCCCGCTGGCCGACCTGCTGGTGCCCGGCGCGGCGCGGATCGCGCAGGTCACCGAGGTCCGGATCGAGTCGGCCAGCGCGATGCTGGGCGCGGCGCTGCGGCTCTGGCTGGCCCAGGACCCGGTCCGGCTGGCCACCAACCTCAGCGTGATGCACGCCGGTCGGCCGTCGGCGCTGGTCGCCGCCTAGCGGGCGGTCGAGGGGGCCCAGGGGGCGCTCGGGGGAGGCCGGTTCAACTGGCCAGTGGCAGCCGGGGGCTGCCGATGCCCTGGCCGGCGGGGCGGTCGTCGAAGGCCTCCCGCCGGGCGGGCACCGTCGGCGGCTCTCCCGGTCTGTCGCCCGGTCTGTCACCCCGCCTGTCGGCCGGCCTGTCCGCCGATCCGTCGGCGGGCCCGTCGATCGGTTCGGTGAGCAGCCGGCAGTCGGCCGCCGTCCGCCCGTCCTGGACCAGCAGCACCCGGACGGGCAGCCGGCGGCCGTCCGGCGCCTGCTCGTGGACCGCCTGGACGAGGCAGGGCCGGTCCAGCTCGATGTAGCGGTCGAAGGACGTCACCAGCTCGACCGGCACCACCGGTTCGGGGTGGCGCAGCCGCTGGGCGGCCTGCCGGGCGGCCTCCAGCACCAGCATCCCGGGCACGTGGTCCAGCTCGTGGTCGAACAGCACCGGGTGCCCGGCGTCGGTGCGCAGCAGCCAGGTGTCGGGCCGCAGGGTGGGGCTGAGCACGACGTCCGTGGGCTGTGCGCGGCCGACCAGTTCGGGCGCGGTGGGCGCGGGCGGCCGGGGCAGGGTGGCGGCCCGCCGCTCGGGGCCGCGCAGCCGGGCGTAGGAGGCGGGGGAGACGACCCGCAACTGGCCGGAGCCGTGGCCGATCGGGTGGCCGTCCCGGGATATGTCGATGTGCACCCGCAGCGAGACCAGCCGCCCGTGCCGCATCCGGACGTCCTCGCAGCCGACCGCGAGCATCAGCGAGGCCGGTCCGGTGGTGACGGCCAGGCCGCGCAGGCCGTCCGGGCCGAGCGCGTAGGAGAGGTCCTCCATGACGAAGTGGTGGCCGCGCGGCACTCCGAAGCCGGCGTGGCCGATCAGCAGTCCGGCCTGCCGGATGGTCTCGGCCATCAGCACCGGGTCGTGGAAGCGGTCCCCGGGCAGGCGGTAGAAGGCGTGCAGCCGGGGCCACTGGGCGCCGAGCAGGAAGTCGTACGGACCGGTGGCCTGCCAGCCGGTGAGGAACACCTCGGACACCGAGGTGCGGTGCACCAGGTGGCGGGAGACGGTCCGCTCGTGGAAGTCGTAGCCGGGACCGGGGTGGGCGTACGGACCGTGGGCGTCCGGCTCTACGATCAATGGCATGACGGGCCCTACTCCAGGGTGGCGGTCGAGCGGCCGGTACGGCCGCCTGAAAGAAAACATACAGACCACCCGGTTTCTCTTCTGCGTCTGGGGTGGCCCCTGCCGCGCAGCCCGACGCGACCACGCTACCCGGCCTCTGGACTGGGGTAATGGCCGCCCAGGGGGTGGCAGGCCCGGGGCGGGGGTGCTCCCCACTGGACGGCGGGGTCGGCGAAGGAGCTAGATTAGATACCAACCATGCGGTTTCGGTCGGCGCCGTCCGCATGCGAGGCGTCGCCCCCAACGGCGGCGCGCTGACAGCAGCGGGGCGGGCGGGGGGAAACGCGTCCGGCCGAGTCCGGAGGGGCCCAGTGGTCAAGCAGGAACGCGCGGGGCGGACCAGGCGTGCCGTGCTGCTCGCCGCGGCGGACACGTTCGCCGGCGTGGGCTTCGAGGCCGCCAGCCTGGTCGACATCAGCCGCCGGGCCGGGGTGAGCAAGGGGGCCCTCTACTTCCACTTCGTCTCCAAGCAGGCCCTCGCCGACGGCGTGCGTGCCGCCGCCGGGCGCGAGATCGGCTCGGCCGCGCTGCGCGCCCTGCGCTCCGGCGGACCGGCCCTCCAGGGCCTGATCGACTTCTCGCACGAACTCGCCCGGCTGCTGCGCGAGGACGTGATGGTCCGGGCCGGCGTCCGGCTCGGCCGCCAGGGCCCACCCCGGGCCGACACCCCGGACGGCCCGCCCGGCGCGGACGCCGCCTGGCGCAGCCTCACCGCCGTCGTCCACCGGCTGCTGGACCGCGCCGCCGAGGCCGGCGAGCTGCGCCCCGGGCTGGACCGCCGGGCCGCTGCCGAACTGCTGACGACGATGGCGGCCGGCCAGGTGCTGCTCGCCGCCGAGGAGGCCGACCGGCCCGGGCCGGAGGCCGTCGGCCGGCTCTGGGCGGCCGCGCTGCCGGCCCTGGTGGCGGTGGAGCACTGCGCCGACTACCGGCTCCGAGCGGCCCTGGGCGGACAGCTCCGGCAAGCGCCCTGAGAAACGCCCGGGAGGCGTCGCGGGAGGTGCCCCGGAAGCGCCCGGCGTGATCCGGAGGAGAGCCCCTAGGAGGGCACGCGCTCGGCGACGCTCAGCCGGGCGAGCGCGTGCGGCTGGACCAGGCCGGGCAGCACCAGCGTCCACAGGTCGGACATCCGCTGGATCAGGTCCCGCCGGTCGGTCAGCACCTGGGAGCTCAGCTGGATCCCGGTGACGGCCCCGGTGATCACCCCGGCGGCGGCCGCCAGATCGATCCCCGGGTGGAGGTCCCCGGCGTCCCGGGCGCGTTCCAGCAGCCCGCGGGCCACGTCGGACCAGCCCTGGTAGGCGGCGATCTGCGGCTGGGTGAAGCTGCCGTGCTCGATCGTCAGCCGGATGCTGCCGCGCACCAGCGGGTCGTCCTGGAGGGCGTGGGCGAAGGCGTACCCGAGGTCGATCAGGGTCTGCACCGGGCTGTCCGAGGACGGCTGCCAGGTGCCCAGCCAGGCGCCCTGCCCCTCGATGACGGCGAGCGCCAGCTCCTCCTTGGAGCGGAAGTGGAAGTACAGCGCGCCCTTGGTGACACCGGCCCGGTCCAGGATCTCGGACATCGTGGCGGCGGCGTAGCCCCGCTCGTCGAACACCTCGGCCGCCGCGAGGAGTACCGTCTGGCGGGTCGCCAGCGCGCGGGCCTGCCTGGCCATCGCAGCCTCCCTGGATAGTTCTGGTCCATCGGCAGCGGCCGATCCTATGGGGGCCGACGGGGCGGCGGGCCGCATACCGTCCAGTAGGTATTCTACCGAGCCGCGCCGGGGCGGAGCGGACACCCGGTGGTCGGACCGGCCGGGCCCGGTGGTCCGGGCCGCCGGGAAGGCCGGAAGGCCGGCCACCCGGGTGGGGTGACCGGCCGTCGCGGGAGGTTCCGGGCCGTCAGGCGGCCTGCTGCCAGCTGACCGGCGAGTAGTAGGCCGGGCGGCGCTCCAGGCGCTGCCAGTTGGCGATCGGCTCGACCTGCGCGGTCGCGGCGGCCTGCTGCGCGACGGCCGCCCGGGCCATCAGCACGGCGGTGAGGGCGGCCAGCTCCTCGTCGGAGAGCGAGCCGCGGACGATACGGACGAGGGGTTCGGCGGAAGCAGTCATGGTCTGGTTTTCTCCCCCGGTGGCTTGTGGTGTGTGGTGGTCGCTCGGAACTGCGTGCTGCGGGCCGCGCGTGGGCGCGGGCGTTACATCGGCGGGTTGCCGTGCTTGCGGCTGGGCAGGTCGGCGTGCTTGGTGCGGAGCATGGCCAGGGCGGAGGCGATCACCTGGCGGGTCTCGGCGGGGTCGATGACGTCGTCGACGAGGCCGCGTTCGGCCGCGTAGTACGGGTGCATCAGTTCGTTCTTGTATTCCTTGATCTTCTGGGCGCGCATGGCGTCGGGGTCTTCGGCGGCGTTGATGTCGCGGCGGAAGATGACGTTGGCGGCGCCTTCGGCGCCCATGACGGCGATCTCGTTGGTGGGCCAGGCGTAGGAGAGGTCGGCGCCGATGGAGCGGGAGTCCATGACGATGTAGGCGCCGCCGTAGGCCTTGCGCAGGATGAGCTGGATGCGGGGCACGGTGGCGTTGCAGTAGGCGTAGAGGAGTTTGGCGCCGTGGCGGATGATGCCGTCGTGCTCCTGGTCGACGCCGGGCAGGAAGCCGGGGACGTCGAGCATGGTGACGAGGGGGATGTTGAAGGCGTCGCACATCTGGACGAAGCGGGCGGCCTTCTCGCTGGCGTTGATGTCGAGGACGCCGGCGAGGGACTGGGGCTGGTTGGCGATGATGCCGGTGACGTGGCCGTCGATGCGGGCCAGGACGCACAGGACGTTGGTGGCCCAGCGTTCGTGGACTTCGAGGTATTCGCCGTGGTCGACGATCTCCTCGATGACCTTGCGCATGTCGTAGGGGCGGTTGCCGTCGGCGGGGACGAGGTCGAGGAGGGTGTCGTTGCGGCGCTCGACGGGGTCGTCGTTGACGGCGGGGGGCGGCATCTCGCGGTTGTTCTGGGGGAGCAGGGAGAGGAGGTAGCGGACTTCCTCGATGCAGGACTGCTCGTCGTCGTAGACGAAGTGGGAGACGCCGGAGACGCCGGCGTGGACATCGGCGCCGCCGAGGCCGTTCTGGGTGATCTTCTCGCCGGTGACGGCCTGGACGACGTCGGGTCCGGTGATGAACATCTGGGAGGTCTCGCGGACCATGAAGACGAAGTCGGTCAGCGCGGGGGAGTAGGCGGCGCCGCCGGCGCAGGGGCCGAGCATGACGGAGATCTGCGGGATGACGCCGGAGGCCTTGGTGTTGCGCTGGAAGATGCCGCCGTAGCCGGCGAGGGCGGTGACGCCCTCCTGGATGCGGGCGCCGGCGCCGTCGTTGAGGGAGACCAGGGGGGCTCCGGCCGCGATGGCCATGTCCATGATCTTGTGGATCTTCTGCGCGTGGGCCTCGCCCAGCGCGCCGCCGAAGATCCGGAAGTCGTGCGCGTAGGTGAAGACGGTCCGCCCGTGCACGGTGCCCCAGCCGACGATCACACCGTCGGTGTGCGGCTTCTTCGCCTCCAGGCCGAAGCCCTGGGCGCGGTGCCGGCGCAGCGGCTCGACCTCGCGGAAGGAGCCCTCGTCCAGCAGCAGGTCGATGCGCTCGCGGGCGGTCAGCTTGCCCTTCGCGTGCTGGGCCTCGGTGGCCTTCTCGCTGGGGCCGCGCCGCACCTTCTCGCGCAGTTCGTGCAGCTCGGCGACCCGCCCGCGGGCGTCGGCCGCGACCTCGGGGACCTCGCCGTCGACTGGCGCCTCATGCACAACCGTCATCTCGAACCACTCCAAGGGTGAGGGAACTGTCCGACAGCCAACGTCTGCTGTGCCCCCGGCTGCGAATCACTTTCTTCACTTATGACTGTACGAGGGGCCGTGCGTTGGTTTCGGCGTCGATTCCGTACAAGGTCAGGTCCGTTTAGATGTCAGGCCTGCACAGAAGGGGTGGTGTCGAAGCCGGAGCGCTGGGTGTCTTTTCGAATACCGGGGGCTGTCGGTCAGGTGATGGCCCGATGATCTGAACATGAAGAAAAGTGCAGGTCAGGGCTGTTGTTCAGTAATGTAGGGCGGCCCTCTTGCGCCTTGCTCAAGCCCCGCTCAAGTCCGGTCGGGCGCCGGTGCGGATCCGTGCTAGACGGCGCCGAGTCGTAGGGAAGCGCCAAAAACACCACAGCCCACCCGATGCCGTCCGGGTGGGCTGTCCGGGGGATGCCCCCAGTGGCTCCGATCAGCTCTTTCGGCCGTCCTCGGGCTCGTCCTCGCCCCGCAGCTCCTGCTCGCGGCGGCGCAAATCGGCCTCCCACTGCTTCAGCATGTCCTCGTGATCCTTGTCGCTCTTCTTCAACGAGGCGAGGAATTCGGGGTCGTCGTCCGGTGCGAGCGGGCGGCCGTCGCGCCGGACCGGCTGCCCCGGACGGCCGTCGGCGTCGTCGGGCGCCCCGGTCCGCAGGAGGCCGCGCTGCTTGCCGGCCACCAGCCAGGCGATCGGGCCCACCGGCGGGAACAGCAGCACGATGAGCACCCACACCGGCTTGGGCAGGTGCTTCACCTGGTCCTCGGGGGTGGTCAGGCAGTCGATGAACGCCCACACCCAGAGCGCGAGCGGAAGGATGATGGTCAGAAGAATTCTCAGCACGGCGGCGATCTCCCTGCGGGGCGGTCGGGGCGGGTGCCTTCCCGGGGCCCTTGACGGAGCCAGGCTATCCGGTGGCGGATACTGACAGGCATGGCATACGACGATCTCCGCTCGTTCCTGCGGGCACTCGACCGTGAGGGCGACCTCAAGCGCATCAAGGCAGAGGTGGACCCGCACCTGGAGATCGGCGAGATCGTCGACCGGGTCCAGAAGGCCAAGGGCCCCGCGCTGCTCTTCGAGAACGTCAAGGGCTCGTCGATGCCGCTCGCGATGAACGTCTTCGGCACCGAGCGGCGCCTCGCCAAGGCGCTCGGCCTCAAGGGCCCGGACGACATCTCGGAGAAGATCGCCGGCCTGCTCAAGCCCGAGCTGCCGCAGGGCTTCACCGGCTTCCGGGACGCCTTCGGCAAGCTCGCCTCGATGGCGCACGTGCCGCCCCGGCACGTGAAGTCCGGTGACGCGCCGGTCCAGGAGGTCGTGCTCACCGGCGACGACGTCAACCTGGACGAGCTGCCCGCCCTGTTCACCTGGCCGATGGACGGCGGCTCCTTCTTCAACCTGGGCCTCACCCACACCAAGGACCCGGACAGCGGCATCCGCAACCTCGGGCTCTACCGGCTCCAGCGGCACGACCGCCGCACCATCGGCATGCACTGGCAGATCCACAAGGACAGCCGCAACCACTACGCGGTGGCCGCGAAGCGCGGCGAGCGGCTGCCGGTCGCGATCGCCTTCGGCTGCCCGCCCGCCGTGACCTACGCGGCCACCGCGCCGCTGCCCGGCGACATCGACGAGTACCTGTTCGCCGGCTTCGTCGCCGGGGAGCGGGTGAAGATGGTCGACTGCAAGACCGTCCCGCTCCAGGTCCCGGCCGACGCCGAGGTGGTGCTGGAGGGCTGGCTGGAGCCCGGCGAGATGCTCCCCGAGGGCCCGTTCGGCGACCACACCGGCTTCTACACCCCGCAGGAGCCGTTCCCGGCGCTGAAGATCGACTGCGTGACGATGCGCCGCCGTCCGATCCTCCAGTCCATCGTGGTCGGCCGCCCGCCGACCGAGGACGGCCCGTTGGGCAAGTTCACCGAGCGGTTCTTCCTGCCGCTGCTGAAGATCATCATCCCGGACATCGTCGACTACGACCTGCCCGAGGCCGGCGGCTTCCACAACTGCGTGATCGTCTCGATCGACAAGAAGTACCCCAAGCACGCCCAGAAGACGATGCACGCCATCTGGGGCGCCCACATGATGTCGCTGACCAAGCTGATCATCGTGGTGGACTCCGACTGCGACGTGCACGACTACCAGGAGGTCGCCTGGCGGGCCTTCGGCAACGTCGACTACAGCCGCGACCTCACCGTCGTCGAGGGCCCGGTCGACCACCTCGACCACGCCTCCTACCAGCAATTCTGGGGCGGCAAGGCCGGCATCGACGCGACCCGCAAGCTCCCCGAGGAGGGGTACACCCGGGACGGCGGGTGGCCCGAGATGGTCTCCTCGGACCCGGCCACCGCCGAACGAGTGACCCGTCGCTGGAAGGAATACGGACTGTGAGGAGATACGGCACTATGGGGTCGGACCAGACGCAGGGGGCTGCCGCTCCCCGCACCGGCGGGGGTCTCCCGGAGTACGGACTGTGAGCACCGCTGCGGTCGAGACGCCCGGGCGCACGAAGGCCTTCCTGCGCCTGGTGATGATCGAGCACTCGGTCTTCGCCCTGCCCTTCGCCTACACCGCCGCACTGACGGCCATGTTCCTCGCCGACAAGCGGGTGCACTGGGGCGAGCTGTTCATCGTCACCGTCTGCATGGTCGGCCTGCGCACCTTCGCCATGGCCGCCAACCGGATCATCGACCGCGAGATCGACGCCCGGAACCCGCGCACGGCCTCGCGCGAACTCGTCACGGGTGCGGTGTCGCTGAAGACGGCGTACGCCGGCTCGGCCGTGGCACTGATCGTCTTCCTCGGCGCGGCGGCGATGCTCAACCCGCTCTGCCTGGCGCTCGCGCCGGTCGCCGTCGTGCCGATGGTGGTCTACCCGTACGGCAAGCGCTTCACCGACTTCCCGCAGGCCATCCTGGGCCTCGCCCAGGCCATGGGCCCGGTCGGCGCCTGGCTCGCGGTGACCGGCACCTGGTCGTGGGACGCCCTCGTACTGGGTGTCGCGGTCGGCGTGTGGATCGGCGGCTTCGACCTCATCTACGCCTGCCAGGACGTCGAGTCCGACCGGCACGGCAAGGTGCGGTCGGTACCGGCCCGCTTCGGCATCCCGGCGGCCATCCGGGGCGCGCGGGTGTGCCACCTCGTGACGACGCTCCTGCTGGGGTGGTTCGCGCTCCGGACCCACGCCGGCGCGGCGTTCTGGGTCGGCCTGGTCGTCGTCGCGGGGGCGTTCGTCTACGAGCACACCATCGTCAAGCCGAACGACCTGTCGAAGCTGAACCGGGCCTTCTTCCAGACCAACGGCTTCGTGGGCATCTCGCTGTTCGCCTTCGCCCTGCTGGACCTGATCATCCGTGGGCTCGGGGTCTGAGCCCCGCGGAGTCACTTGCGTGGACCCTGTCGCCTTGGGAGACCTGGATCAGGTGAGCGGCGGGGTCAACTGGCAGACGACGACGAGTTCGAGTCGGGGGACGATGTAGTAAGTGATCAGTCCTCCGGCGACGTCGAGGCACTGCATGGGCTCGCCACTGCCCTCGTACGTGGTGCCATCCAGGTAGAGCGCTTCGGCTGCCCGAACCAGTTCGGCGGCCTTCTGCTCGACTGCCGAGAGGAAACTGGCCGGTGCCCCGCCGGTGACGTGCTCCTCGCCGGGCAGGTACTCCCAGCTCCAGCTCACCCGTTCACCGCCGAGAAGGCGGACCGGTACAGCACGGCGACCTCCGTGGCGTGTCGGCGGCACTCCTCAACGGTTGCGGCGTGGTTGGCCAGGTAGTTCTCCCGGTGGTAGGTCTGCGCCGTGGCCGGGACCCGCTCGATCTCCACCACGGTGGCCCAGTGGGCAACGAACGCGCGGATCGGGTTGACGCTGCCTGCCTCGATGGCCGCCGCCATGGCTCTGGTCTGCCCCTCCACCATCTCCGGAAGCCGGTCGGCAGCCACCACGGCGAGCGCGGCCTTGATCGCCGCGGGGGTCTTCTCAGGCCGAGGGATGAGTTCGGTTCCATTCGACACCGGCTGGCTCACAGGGCGCTCCTCTCGTCTCGTCCGAGCCTAGCCGGGTCAGCGGAACAGCGCGGCGTGATCCGTGGCCCAGGTGCGGAAGTTGCGGGGCGGGTGGCCGGTGAGGTCCTGGACCGTCGTGGTGGCCGGGTTCGGGGTGGTGATGCGGGCGTGGATGAAGTCCAGTGCGCTGTCGACGACCGCTCCGGGCCGGCCGGTGGCGGACATGCGGCGGCGGGCCGCCTCGCGGGGGATCTCCTGCCACTTCACCGGGCGGCCGGCGGCCTCGCCGATGATGTCCACCTGTTCCGCCTGGGTGGGGCACTCCGGGCCGGTGAGCAGATAGCGCGCGCCGTCGTGGCCGTCCTCGGTGAGGGCGCGGACGGCGACCGCCGCGATGTCCCGCTCGTCCACCGGGTTCAGTCCGGCCGCGCCGCCGTAGCCCTGCACGGCGCCCCCGGAGCGGATCTCCTCCGCCCACTGGAGCGCGGCGGTGAACCCGTGCGCCCGCAGCACCGTGTGCCGGACCCCGCTCCCGGCGAGCAGCGCCTCCACCTCGCCCTCGACCCGGACGGCCGTCGAGGAGAGGAGCACGACCCGCCCGACCTCCCGGGCCAGCACCCCCACCGCGTCCGCCGCCTCGTCCGCCGTGGGGAACGGCCACCCCAGCAGCACCGCTCCCGCCCCCTGGACCGCCGCCTCCAGCGATGCCGGGTCGAGCAGGGCCCGCTGCGTCAGCGTCCGCACCCGCACCCCGGCGGCGGCGAGCTGCAGCCCGACGTGTCGCTCGACCGCTCCGGGGGCGCCGACCGCCAGCACAGGTGACGTGCCATCAACTCGCTTCTCTGTCATGTCTCGAACGTAGGCGAGAAGTATGAGACGCCCCATGCGTGCGGGTCTCCGGTTCATGCGCCATCGTCTACCAGGCGCGCGCCAACTCGCGTGCGCCCCCGAGTGCTTCGCGCACCGACCTCGCCCTGGCCTCCGCCGACTGACCGGGTGCCGGCTGGGGGGGGGGGGGGGGGGGGGGGGAAACTCCTTTCCGTCGGTTCAGGGGGGATACCTATCACAGGGGGGGAGGGAA
>NZ_JBWKER010000036.1:66902-86777 GCF_056435345.1 Kitasatospora sp. NPDC043950 | reverse complement strand
GCCGCCCAATCCGCTTGCACCTCCGCTTCCCCCCCCCCCCCCCCTCCCCCTTCCCCCCGGCGCTGGACAGTGCGCCGGCCACAAAAAGGACTGCCCCGCTCCCCCCCCCCCCCCCCCTCGGCCCGGGGCGGCTACTCCGAACGGTCGGAGATGAAGGCCTCGTACTGGGCGGCCGTGAGCAGCTGCTTCAGCTCGTCAGGCCTGGTGGCGGTGAGCTCGACGATCCAGCCGTCGCCGTACGGGTCCGTGTTGATCAGCTCGGGCTCGTCGCTCAGGCTCTCGTTCACCGCGGTGACCGTTCCGGTGAGCGGCATGAAGAGCTCGCTCACCGACTTGACCGACTCCACCGTGCCGAACGCTTCGTCGGATTCGAGCTGCTTTCCCCCGGTGGGGATGTCGACGAAGACGATGTCACCGAGCTGCTTCTGCGCGAAATCGGTGATGCCCACCTGGGCCTTGTCCTTGCCGGTGGTCCGCACCCACTCGTGGTCCTTGGTGTACTTGAGGTCTTTCGGGACGTTGGCCATGGAGATCTCCGCGAGGTCGAGGTGACTGCACTGACGGATCGTCAGTCATGCGGAGGAGCCTGCTACAGGTCCCCGCCCCTCACCGCGAAGCGCACCCGGTCGGGTGAAGGCGGGTGTCAGTTGTGCAGGAAGGACTCCAGTGAGGTGGCCAGCGCCACCGGCGTCTCGTACATCGGGTAGTGGCCGCTGCCGCCGAGCTCCTCCAGTTCGGCGTTGGGGTAGTGGGCGAGCCAGGTGCCGCGCATCACGTCGGCGGTCAGGGCGAGGTCGTGTGCGCCCACGATCACCTTGACGGGGACGGGGTTTCCGCTGATGCGGCGTTCCAGGTCGGCCGTCGCCCAGTCCCGCACGTACCCGCCGAAGGCCTCGGGCGTGGAGAGTCGGAGCGACTGGTCGACCATGCGGTCCAGCCAGACCCGGCCCGCCCGCTGCCCGGTGACCAGGTCGAGGATCGCGTACCGCTTCTCGCGGTCCTCGGCGGCGCCGTAGAACAGCGCCTCGCCGTCCGCGTCCAGCGGGTAGGCCCCGGCGGGGACGGGTGCCAGGCCGACGAGCTTGCGCACCCGCAGCGGCGCCTCGGCCAGCACCTGCTGCGCGGCCTTGCCGCCCATCGAGTGGCCGATCAGCGAGAAGCGGTCCCAGCCGAGTTGGTCGGCCAGGGCGAGCGTGTCGGCGGCGATCTCGGCGAGCGTGTAGGAGCCGGTGACGTCCTTGCGCTCCCCGTAGCCCCGGTAGTCGAGGAACGCGTAGCTGAAGGCCCTGCCGTCGAGGTAGTCGAGGAAGGGCCCCCAGCCCGCGCTGGTGCCGAACCAGTCGTGCAGGACCAGGACGTGGTGGTCGCCGGTGCCGGTCGAGCGGTGAGGGATCGTCATGCCCTCGGTCCTTCCCCGGAAGCCTCCCGCCCGAACGGCCGGTCTCCGGCCCGTACGGCGGCCGGCTACGCCGGGGGTCGTCGGGCGAAGGCCGGGGCGTGTTCGGGGCGGGGGCCGAAGGCGATCAGGCGGGAGATGCCCAGCCGGACCGCCGGGACGTGGCGGACGAGCGCGGCGAATCCCATCGGCGGGCCGGACCGCCGGCCGGTGAGCGCCGGGACGAACATCACGCCGTGCAGAATCCGCTGCAGCCGCTGGATGACCACGGTCGGCATCTGGCGCCGCCGTTGCACCCGGGCGAGTGCGGCGGTGGTCGGGCGGCCGCGCAGCAGCGGTTCGGCGAGCAGGGTGGCGGCCGCGACGGCGTCCTGGATGGCGAGGTTGATGCCCACCCCGCCGGCCGGGGACATCGCGTGGGCGGCGTCGCCGATCAGCAGCAGGCCGTCGGTGTACCAGCGGTCCAGCCGGTTGAGCCGGGCGTCGAGCATGTGGACGTCGTCCATGCCCGCCAACTGGTCGACGCGGTCGGCGTACTGGGGCAGCAGCCGGGCGATCCGCTCGCGGAAGCGTTCCACGCCCTCGGCGCGCAGCTGCGGGTCGGAGCCCTTGGGCTTGAAGTAGGCGATCTGGAAGTAGCCGTCGCGGGCGATGCTGAGGGCCAGTTCGCCGTTGCCGAAGCCGGCGACGAGGCTGGGCGGCGCGGCCTGTTCCTCCGCGTGCCGGGGCAGGCGGAACCACCAGACGTCGAAGGGCACCGGGTACTCCTCGGCCACCAGACCGGCCGCCTTGCGCAGGGTCGAGTGTCGGCCGTCGGTGCCGACGGTGAGGTCGGCGCGGAGCTCGCCCTGCTCGCCGTCCCGGGTGCGGTAGCGCACGCCGGCCACCCGGCCGTTCTCCTGGATCAGCCCGGTGGCCTCGGTGTTCATCCGCAGGGTGAAGGTGGGTTCCTGCCGGGCTTCCTCGACCAGGAAGTTGAGCAGGTCCCACTGCGGCATCATCGCGATGTAGTTGTACGGCGCGGGCAGTCGGTCGTAGGCGCTCAGCGGGACTTGGCCGACGCCGGGAACCGGCACCACCAGGTTGCCGAGCCGGCTCTGCGGCAGCGCGGCGAACTTCCGGCCGAGGCCGAGTTCGTCCATCAATCGCACGGTGGAGGCGTGGACGGTGTCGCCGCGGAAGTCCCGCAGGAAGTCCCCGTGCTTCTCCAGCACGGTCACCTCGACACCCGCCCGGGCCAGCAGCAGGCCCAACATCATTCCGGCCGGTCCGCCCCCGGAGATCACGACGCTCATGGCTCTCTCCCTTGCTGTGCTCGGTTGATCACCTTCCGTGTGGAACTTGCATTTACAGAGTCTCTGGAACTGTCTCAGGTGTCAAGTAGTATGCTGCTTCACATGAAGGATCTGGTGGCGGCCGCCCTCGCGGCGGCGAAGGACCGGGGCCAGGACGTCGCGGACGTTCCGCTGACGGCGATCGCCGCGACGGCCGGAATCTCCCGCAGTACCCTGCTGCGCAGGCTCGGCGGCTGCCGGGCACCGCTGGACGAGGCGGTCCGGCAGGCGGGCGTCGACCCGGGCGGACGGCCGCCGGTACGGGAGCGCGCGATCGCGGCGGCAGCCGGGCTGGTGGCCGAACGCGGCCTGGGCGGGGTCACCCTGGACGCCGTGGCGGACCGCGCCGAGTGCTCGCTGCCCAGCCTGCACACCGTCTTCGAGGGCCGGGACGGCCTGCTCACCGCCGTCTTCCTCCAGTACGGCCCGCTGCCGGACCTGGAAGCGCTCGCCGCGAACCCGCCGGAGTGCCTGGAGGACACCGTCCGGGCACTCCACCGCGCCTTCGCCGCGGCCTTCGACCGCCGGCCCCGGGTCATGCCGGCGGTCTTCGCCGACCTGTTCGCCCGACCGGACGGCCCCGCCTCCCGGATGATGGCGGCCCACCTGCCGCGACTGTTCGACGGCCTCGGCCGGCTGCTGCTGCCGTACATCGAGGCAGGACGGCTGCGTCCGCTGCCGCTCCCGGTGCTGGTCCAACTGCTGTTCGGCCCGCTGGTCAACCACATCCTGCTGCGGCCGGTCCTCGAACCGGCCCTCGGCGCCGGACTGCCCTCGCTGGAGGAGTCCATCGACCTCTTCGCCGAGACCTACCTGCGGGCGGTCGCCCTGCCGTAGCGGCGCCGGGAGACTGCCTGATCCGTTCCTGGGCCCTGGGACGTGTCCCCCGGAAAGCGCCGAGCCCCGGCTCGCCGGGCGGAGCCGGGGAGCCGGGGCTCGGACGGGGGTGGTCAGGCGCTGCGGCGGCGGCGCGCGACGAAGAGCGCGCCGATGCCGCCGACGAGCAGGGCGGCGGCGCCCGCCGCGGTCCTGATGACGCCGTCCGACCCGGTGTGGGCGAGCTGGCCGCCCGCCAGCTGGGCGGCGGTGCCCGTGGTGCCCGTGGTGCCGGTGGTGTCGGTGGTGTCGGTCTCGTCGGCGGTGCCGGTGGTGTAGGTGGTCCGGATGACGGGGCCGGTGTCGACGCCGGAGGTGTCGGCGGTCGCGGCGGTGAGCTGGATCGCGCTGCCCTGCGGGCCCGCGTCGGCGGCGTGGGCGGTGCCCTCGTTGATGAGGGCGGACGGGTTGACGGCGGTCTGGCCGACCTTGGCCTCGGCGGTGTAGGCGAGGCGGACGTGCTTGGTGATGGTCGCGCCTGCCGCGAGGCCGTCGTCGCTGAGGAGGTAGCGGGCGGGGCCGCCGGACTGGGGGCCCGGGGTGCCGGGCACGGTCTCCCAGGCGCCGTCGGCCTTCTGCATCTCCAGGACGCTGTGCGGGTCGACCCACAGGATGGTGGCGAGCTTGCCGAACCGGGAGGCGCTGGGGTTGTCGACGGTGACGTCGAACTCGACCGGGGCGCCGCCGACGACGGCGGTGGTCGGCGCGTTCCTGAGCTGGACGGCCAGCGACTTCACCGCGACGTCCTTGGTGGCCTCGGCGAGCACGGTGTCCTCGGCCGCCGGGTCGACGACGGCGGAGTAGAGCTTGGTCGGCTGGTTGTAGCCGCCCGCGTCGTTGTTGCCCACGGCGGCGAGCCGCAGCTGGACGGTCCTGGTGGCGCCGGCGGGGACGGTCAGGCCGGTGACCTTGCCGCTGAAGTTGAAGGTCTTGTCGCTCTGCTTGAAGGTCAGCTCGACCGGCTTCCAGGTGCCGTCGGCGTCGCGGTACTCGATGGCGAACGCGTCGTGCACCCGGGCGTGCACGTTGCTCACGTTGAGCTTCAGGGTGAACGGGGCCTCGGCGGTGCCCGGGTTGGTGACGGTCTCGGAGAACTCGACGGGCTCGCCGCCGAACCCGATCGAGGACGGCTCCTGGACGGTCAGCGCCGGCTTGGTGGCGACCAGAGCGGCGGTGACGTCGATCGCGACGAACTGGGGGCCGACGATCGCCTGCATGGCCCCGCTGCCCTGGTCGACCATCGCCCACGGGTGGATGTAGGCCGTGCCGAGCGGGGCGTCGGCGGTGAACGCGAAGCGGACGTGCCGGGTGTCGCTGCTGCCGGCGGCGATGGTCCTGTCGTCGGTGAGGTGGTACGTGACCCGGTCGGAGCCCGGCTGGCTGCTGGGGGTGCCGGTGATGTTCTCCCAGGTGCCGTCGGCCTTCCGCACCTGGAGCGTGCTGTGCTTGTCCGCCTCCACGACCTTGTCGACGGTGGTGTAGCGCGAGGCGCTGGGGTTGGTCACGGTGACGTCGAACTCGACCGGGGCGCCGCCGGCGACGGCGGTGGTCGGCGCGTCCTTGACCTGCACGGTGAGGGCCTTGGCCGCGACCTGGTCGGTGCTCTCGGCGAGGACGGTGGTGCCGGTCGCGTCGAGGACGGCGGAGCTGAGCGTGACGGTCGAGTCCTGGTTGGACCAGTAGGCGGCGAGCTCGGTGGTGAGGCGCAGCTGGACGGTCCTGGTGGCGCCGGCGGCGACGGTCAGGCCGGGGACGGTGTCGGCGACGGGCTTCCAGGTGCCGTCCGCGTCGCGGTAGTCGACCTTGATGGCGTGCGTCGCGATGGGGCCCGCGCCGCTCGTGCCGATCCTCAGGGTGAACGAGGCCTCGGTGGTGCCGGGGTTCGTGATGGTCTCGGTGAACTCGACCGGCTGTCCGCCGCGGCCGACCGTCGCCGGCGCGTTGACCTTCAACGACGGCTTGTCGGCCGTGGCCGGCGCGGCGGGGGCGGTCGCGGCGGCCAGTGCCTGGGAGGCGTACGCGGCGGGGGAGGACAGCACCGCGCCGGTGGCCAGCAGCACGCCGAGGGTGGCGGCGGTGAGGACGGTGGAGCGGGAACGACGGGCGCGGACAGCAGGCAAGGAAATACCCCCCGGGGTGTTCTGCCGTCGGTATTTCAGCCGCCGGCCGGTACATGTGGTGGAAGTCGGACCCGAAGTTCGAGGGCGTCGCCCCCAGCGCCTCTCGCGGTCCGGGTTCGGCGGGCTTCCCCGCCTCTCACTGACATAGACGTGCGGCGGCCGCTGGGGTTGCAGCTGATCCAGAAGTTTTTTCGAAAATCTCTGAGACCGTCCTGACCTGCGGTTCTTCTCCCCAGCTCCCGCCGGTCTCAGTGCAGCGCGAGCTCGTCGCCCACGCTCAGCCGCCCGGGGGCGGCGACCTCGGCGAGGGCGTCGAGCCGGCCGTCGTGGGCGTGCACGATCGCCTTGAGGATCTCGGGGGCGTGCGGCAGCCCCGGCTGCGGGGCGCCGGTCATCGCGCAGCGCTCGCTGGAGCGGACGAAGGCGAGGCGGGCGCCGGTGCCGCCGTGGCCCTCCCGGCCGAACCAGCGGTCCTCGACGAAGGGCGGGGTGCCCGGGGGCGTCCGCAGCAGGATGTTGGGGCGGAACCGGCGCTCGTCGACCACCGTGAAGGGGGCGGCCTCGCGGACCCAGTCCAGGGTGGCGGTGGTGAGCACGCTGACCGGCAGCTGGTCGAAGTGGGAGACGGCGTCCTCGCGGGCGAGTTCGACGTCCTCGCGCTGGAGGTAGGCGCGCAGGAACGCGGCCGGGTCGGCGACCGGGCGGCCGAGCGGGTCGAACAGTTCGGGGCCGTCGATCCGGTGGCCGAGGCGGGCGGAGAGGCGGAGCAGGCCGTCCATCCGGCGGAAGCGGCGGGTGTTCTTGCCCGAGCCGAGCTTGCCGTCCGCGTCGCGGACGGCGTAGAGGCGGTCGCCGGCCAGGCCGCGCTCGTCCACCTCGACGAAGTCGAGCCGTTCGCCGCCGGTGGACTTCACGGGGTAGCGCCAGAGTCGCTCGATCACTCCGATGATCTCTGCCATGGGCGGACAGCGTAGCGGCGGCGCCGGGGGATGGTCTAGACCAAGTCCCGTGCGGCGACTGGCCGGAACGGCCCAGGGCGTGTCTTCAAACCCCCGTCGGCGCGCGGGCGGGGGTTTGAAGACAGGTCCTAGCCCAGCCGTGCCACCGCCCGGACCGGCGCACCGTCCGCCGCCGCCAGCCGCAGCGGGAACAGTGACACCTCGACCGGCCGCCCGGCCTCCTGGGCGTCCAGCAGCGCCCGCAGATCGGTCAGGTTCTCGGCGATCACCCCGCCGCCGGGCGCCCCCAGCAGCACCCGGTGCGCGGCGAGGGTCGGCTCGTCGGCGCCGGGCTGGTCGTGCTCGTCGGTGAGGTCCGCGAGCAGCGCGGCGACCGCCGGGTCGCCCGGGCCCGGGTCGGGGGTGGGGTCGACGCTCAGCGCGTCCACCCCGACGGTCCGCACCCCGGCGGCGACGATCGCCTCGGCGGCGGCCGCGGTCAGGCTGGGGTGCGCGAGGTAGGCGTCGGTGCCCCAGTGCCGGGCCCAGCCGGTGGCGAGCAGCAGGACGGACCCCTCGCCGACGCGCGCCAGGGCGGGCGCGAGCAGCTCGGGGGTGACGGCGGCCCGGGGCTCCAGCCCGCGCAGGTCGGCGAGCACCGCGGGGCCGGTGAACCGCTCCAGCGGCAGCCCGTCCAGGGTCGGCCAGGTGACGTCCACGTGGTACGGCGCGTCCACGTGCGTCCCGGACTGCGAGCCGAGGTGCAGGGCCAGCACGTTCACCCCGGCGGTGGCGGTGGTGAGAGCGGGCTCCAACAGGACGGCCGGATCGCCGGGGTAGACCGGCATCGCGGTGGTCACCTGATGGGTGAGGTCGACGAGGGTCGCTGCCATGCCCCCATCCTTCCAGGGGAGCCCGCGGATGAGGCCCGACCGGGTGAGTCCGGATAGAAATGGGACATGGGAACAGTCAAGCGTCAGCCGTGGGTGGTCGGGGTCTCTGGTGCGTCGGGGACGCCGTACGCCGCCTCGGTGATCCGGGCGCTGCTCGCCGCCGGGGAGCCGGTGGACCTGATCGTCAGCCGAGCCGCCCGGCTCACCATCCTCGACGAGACCGGCATCTCCTTCCGGGACGCCCACTGGCGCGCCGACCTGGCCGCCTGGCTGGGCTCCGACGAGGGCCTGGACGACGTCCGCTACTGGCCCGCCGGGGACTTCGCGGCCGGCCCGTCCAGCGGCTCGTACCCGGCCAAGGGCATGCTGGTGGTGCCCGCGACCACCGGCGCGGTGGCCGGGATCGCGCTCGGCCTGAGCAAGGACCTGCTGCAGCGGGTGGCCAGCGTCACCCTCAAGGAGCGCCGCCCGCTGGTCGTGTGCGTGCGCGAGACGCCACTCAACGGGGTGACGTTGAAGCACCTGGTGGAGCTCGACGCGCAGGGCGCCGTCGTCCTCCCCGCCTCGCCCGGTTTCTACGCCGGCGGCTCGACCGTGCGGGAACTCGTCGACTTCGTGGCCGGCCGGGTGCTGGACGCGGTCGGCGTCCCGCATTCCCTGTACCTGCGCTGGGAAGGGGAGTTGGGGGCGGCGGCCCGCCGGGCCGACGAGAACGGCAGCGTGTCGACTGAGGGGGAGTGAGGAGGCCGGGGGCGGGAGAGTATCTTCTCTGCGATATCCGGGTTGTTCCGCGCATGGCGCCTTGGAATCCGGATAATGATCTGTGGGTCTGGTGAGGTTCGGAAGGACGCGGACGGTATATGGACACGGTGGACAGACAGCTCATCCAGGCGCTCCGGGAGAACGGCCGCGCGTCCTACGCCGAGCTGGGCCGGCTGGTCGGACTCTCCGGCCCGAGCGTCACGGACCGGATCAACCGACTGGAGCAGGCCGGCGTCATCACCGGCTACCGCGCGACGGTCAATCCGGCCTCGCTCGGCTTCGGCGTCACGGCCCTGATCGGCCTTCAGCTGACCGACGCCGCCGATCACGAGGACGTCGCGCACCGGCTCAAGGACCTCAACGAGGTCGAGGACTGCTGGTTCATCGCGGGTGACGACTCCTACATGCTCAAGGTCCGGGTGGCCGACGTGGCGGGCCTGGAGTCGGTGGTCAAGCGGATCTCGGGCACGAAAGGCGTGGCCCGCACCCGCACCACCGTCGTACTCTCCACGAAGTGGGAGAACCGGGTGAGCGAACTCCCTCCCGAAGGAGAGTGACGGATGGCACTGGTCGGTCTGGAGGAACTGCGCGCCGCTCGGCAGCGGATCGCGGGGGTGGCCGTGCGCACCCCGCTGGTTCCCGCCCCGTGGGCGGACGAGGGGGAGCACCGGCTCTGGCTGAAGCCCGAGAACCTCCAGCCGACCGGGGCCTTCAAGACCCGCGGCGCCTACAACCGGCTGGCCGCGCTCACCGAGGCCGAGCGGGCCCGCGGCGTGGTCGCCCAGTCGAGCGGCAACCACGCGCAGGCGGTGGCGTACGCGGCGGCGCTGCTCGGCATCAAGGCCGTGATCGTGATGCCGGACACCTCGCCGGCGGTGAAGGTGGAGTCCACCCGGGGGTTCGGCGCCGAGGTGGTCCTGGTGTCGCCGGAGGAGCGGGACACCCTGCCCGCCGAGCTGGCCGAGCGGCATGGCTACGTCTGGGTGCCGCCGTACGACGACCCGTTCATCATCGCGGGCCAGGGCACGGTCGGCCTGGAGATCGCCGAGGACGCCCCGGCCGGGCTGGACACCGTCCTGGTGCCGGTCAGCGGCGGCGGCCTGATCTCCGGGACGGCGGCCGCGCTCAAGCTCACCCGCCCGGGCATCCGGGTGATCGGTGTGGAACCGGAGCTGGCCGCCGACGCCCAGGCCAGCTTCCGGGCCGGCCGCCGGCTGGCCTGGCCGGTCGCCGACACCTACCGGACCATCGCGGACGGCCTGCGCACCCCGTCGGTCGGCGAGCTGCCCTTCGAGCACCTGACCGCGTACGTGGACGACATCGTCACCGTCACCGAGGACGAGATCCGCGCCACCGTCGCCCTGCTGGCCCGTCGCGGCCGGCTGGTCGCCGAGCCCTCCGGCGCGGTGGCCCCGGCGGCCTACTTCCACCGCGCCGCCGAGACCGGGGGCCGGGCGGTCGCGGCCGTGGTCAGTGGTGGCAACATCGACCCTGCGCTGCTCGCTGAGCTGCTGTCGGACCGTCCCGAGCCGAAGGGCGCGCCAGTGCCGAAAGCGACGAGCGACTAGCGCCGGAGGAGTGCCGGAGCGAGGAGCGTCGGCACCGGGTCGGAGCGGCCCGGAGGCGAGCGGACGAGTGACGTAGTCTCGGTCCGGCAAGGAATCGAAGTCGGAGGAGGCGGGGCACCGCATGGACGCAGGGCTGAAGCGCGAGCTGGAGGCGAAGGTCTACGCGGGTGAGCGGCTGACCCGCGAGGACGGGATCGCGCTCTACGAGAGCGACGACCTGGCCTGGCTGGGCGGTCTGGCCCACCACGTGCGGACGCGGAAGAACGGCGACGTCGTCCACTTCAACGTCAACCGCCACCTCAACATGACCAACGTGTGCAGCGCGTCCTGCGCGTACTGCTCGTTCCAGCGCAAGCCGGGCGAGAAGGACGCCTACACGATGCGCATCGAGGAGGCCGTCCGGCTCGCCAAGGCGATGGAGGTCGACTCCCTCACCGAGCTGCACATCGTCAACGGCCTGCACCCGACCCTGCCCTGGCGCTACTACCCGCGCTCGCTGCGGGAGCTCAAGGCGGCCCTGCCGAACGTCTCGCTGAAGGCCTTCACCGCCACCGAGATCCACTGGTTCGAGAAGATCAGCGGCCTGCCCGCCGACGAGATCCTGGACGAGCTGATCGACGCCGGCCTGGAGTCGCTGACCGGCGGCGGCGCGGAGATCTTCGACTGGGAGGTCCGCCAGCACATCGTCGACCACGACACCCACTGGGAGGACTGGTCGCGGATCCACCGCCTCGCCCACAGCAAGGGCCTCAAGACGCCGGCCACCATGCTGTACGGCCACATCGAGGAGCCCCGCCACCGGGTGGACCACGTGCTGCGGCTGCGCGAGCTGCAGGACGAGACCGGCGGCTTCCAGGTCTTCATCCCGCTGCGCTACCAGCACGACTTCCACGACTCCAAGGACGGCGTCGTGCGCAACAAGCTGATGGCCCGCACCGAGATGGCCACCGGCGCCGAGGCGCTGAAGACCTTCGCGGTCTCCCGGCTGCTCTTCGACAACGTCCCGCACGTCAAGGTCTTCTGGGTGATGCACGGCGTCACCACCGCCCAGCTGGCGCTCAGCCACGGCGCGGACGACATGGACGGCTCGGTGGTCGAGTACAAGATCACCCACGACGCGGACAACTTCGGTACCCCGAACAAGCTGGGCCGCGACGACCTGCTCGACCTGATCCGCGACGCCGGTTTCCGCCCGGTCGAGCGCAACACCCGCTACGAGATCATCCGCGAGTACGAGGGCCCGGACCTGGGGCGCCGTGAGGCTCCGCAGGCGATGCGCCTCTGACCGTCGACCTCCCCGCCGCCCGGGCCCCGGCCCGGGCGGCGGCGTTTCTTCACCGCCCCCGCACCTGCCCCGGGTTTACCAACCGGTACACCGTTTGGCAGGATCGGCGGTATGTCCGGTTCTCATCGCGCCACCACGTACCCGTCGTACGAGCCGATACCGGAGCCGGTGTACGGGGTGCCGCAGCAGCCGTACGGGGCGGGTGAGCCGTACCAGCAGCCCGTCCGGCAGGACCACTACGGCGAGTACGGGCAGCTCCCGCAGGCCCCTGACGGGTACTTCGAGGCGTACGAGCAGCCGTTCCAGCCGTCCCAGCCGTACGCCGCCGGGCCCGACCCGCTCGTCGCCCCCGAGCCGGTGTACGCCCCCGGGCCGGTGTACGACGTCGAACCGGTGTACGCCCCCGGGCCGGTGTACGACGCCGAACCGGTGTACGCGTTCGAGCCGGAGCCCGTCCGGCAGCCCACGCCCCCGCCCGTGGCGGCGTCCGTGGGCGCCCGGGCGGCCGCCCGGGGTCACCGCCGGAAGGCGAAGAAGAAGCGCCACGGCAAGGCGGTGATGGCCGGCACCGCGCTGCTGGTCGCGGCCACCGCCGGCTGGTACACCGTCGGCCAGGACGACGCCAAGCCCGTCGCCGCGACCGCCGACGGCCCCGGCCCGGAGGGCGTCAGCACGCCCGACCAGCCGGCTCCCGCCGCCCGGGCCGCCGCCGACCGGCAGACCCAGCCCCCGGCCGCCGACCGCAGCCAGGTCCGTTCGGACGGCTCGGTCGCCGCGATACCCGGCCTCGGCGCCGACTTCGTCGCGAAGATCCCCGCCGAGACCACCCAGGTGGTGCTCGCCTCCGGCCAGGACAAGAACGGCAACAAGAACGCCGTCACCCTGTGGACCCGCACCCCCGAGGGCCGCTGGCTGGCCGGCGAGACCTGGCAGGGCCACAACGGCAACAACGGCTGGACCGCCGACCACAACGAGGGCGACCTGCGCAGCCCGATCGGCGTCTTCGCGCTCACCGACGCGGGCGGCCGCAAGGCCGACCCGGGCAGCAAGCTCCCGTACGACAAGGACCCGAGCTTCGTGGTCTCCGGGACGGGCTTCTTCGGCGACCAGCTGGCCGGCTCCTTCGACTACGTGGTCGCGATCAACTACAACCGGGTGCCCGGAAACTCCCCGCTGGACCCGCGCCGCCCGATGGGGGCGAAGAAGGGCGGCGGGATCTGGATCCACGTCGACCACGACGGCCCCACCCACGGCTGCGTCTCGATCCCCGAGGACAAGATGGCCGAGCTGATCCGCACCCTGGACCCGGTGGCCCACCCGGTCATCGTGATGGGCGACGCCACCTCGCTCTCCGTCTGACCCCGGCGTTCCGGCCCCGGCCCCGGCCCGGCCCCGGCCCGACACCGGCGTTCCGGCGGTGTCCGCGCGGCGTTCCGGGCGGTGCGGGGCCCGTCACCGGCGGCGGTGCCCGCCCCCTCGTCCGCCTCGGCGTCGACCCCGGCGCGTCCGGAGGCCAGTCGCCGCAACGCCCCTTGTGGGGCTCCTACAGATCGCGGGGGCGGATCCTGTAGCCGGGCGCGCCCCGCTGACCAGTGGGTAACCCGGTTCCATGGCACTATGAGCGGTTCGCGCATTGTGGCACTCGGCCACTACCAGCCCCCCAAGGTCCTCTCCAACGACGACCTGGAGGCGCTCGTCGACACCAACGACGAGTGGATCCGTAGCCGGGTGGGTGTCAGAACCCGGCACATCGCCGAGGGCGAGACCCTGGTCGACCTCGCCACCGAGGCCGCGCAGAAGGCGCTCGCCAAGAGCGGCCGGACGGCCGACGAGATCGACCTGATCGTGGTCGCCACCTGCACCGCGGTCGAGCGCAGCCCCAACACCGCCGCCGCCGTAGCCGCCCGGCTCGGCGTCCGGGCGCCCGCCGCGTACGACATCAACACGGTCTGCTCCGGCTTCTCGTACGCCCTGGCCACCGCCGACCACGCGATCCGGGCCGGCGCGGCCCGCCGCGCGCTGGTGATCGGCGCCGAGCGGATGTCCGACACGCTGGACTGGACCGACCGCACCACCTGCGTGATCTTCGGCGACGGCGCCGGCGCCGCGGTGGTCGAGGCCCAGGAGGACGGTGCCGAGCCCGGCATCGGCCCGGTGGTCTGGGGCTCCGAGCCGGAGAAGGGCGACGCCGTGGTGATCACCGGCTGGGACCCGGTGATCAGCCAGCAGGGCCAGTCGGTGTTCCGCTGGGCCACCACCCAGCTCGCCCCGCTGGCGCGCCGGGCCTGCGAGCAGGCCGGGATCGACCCGTCGGAGCTGAAGGGCTTCGTGCCGCACCAGGCCAACCTGCGGATCATCGACTCGATCGCCGCCAAGCTGGGCCTCACCGACGCGGTGGTGGCCCGGGACGTGGTCGACTCCGGCAACACCTCGGCCGCCTCGATCCCGCTGGCCTTCTCCAAGCTGGTCGAACGCGGCGAGCTGTCCCCGGGCGACCCGGTCCTGCTCTTCGGCTTCGGCGGCGGGCTCGCCTACGCCGGCCAGGTGGTCCGCTGCCCCTGACGGCGCGGAGCCGGGCGTCCGAGGGCCCCTGAGGGGCCGCAACGCGAACATGCCGGTGGGCGGGCACCCTGTGTGAGGGGTGCCCGCCCACCGGCATGTCTGGCGCGCGTGCGGTACGTCGGCGGACCTCCCCCGAGGACACGGCCGCCGTCCGTCGTACCCCGGACAGGAGGCCGGGGCTGCGCGCGGAGCGGATGGTCGGTTGAGCGGATGGTCTACTTGGGCGGCTTCTTGCCGGTGACGCCCAGGTACACCAGGGGAGCGAGGTTGGGCTTGAGGTCCTTGACCTTGACGCCCCAGGAGGTGAAGGCCTTCTGGTGCTCGGCCGCCGAGGCGAGCAGCGAGACCAGGGCCCCGGCGACGGCGTTCGGGTCGAGCGACTTGTCGGCCTGGCCCTTCGCCTGGAGTTCCTTGACGGCCTCCGCGAGCGGCTTGGCGACCGCGTTGAGGACCGTCATGCGGATCTTGAAGAACCGCTTGTCCCCTTCGGCGGCACCGAGCGTGACCACTCGGAGAATGGCGTCGTTCTTGCGCCAGAAGGCGAGGAATCCGTCGACCAGTTCTTCCGAAGTGGTCGGACCGGACTTCCCTGCCCAGGACTTTCCGGCCACCAGCTCTTTGAGGGTGTCGGCGTCCTTGGCCATTTCCTCGGCGATTTCGAGGACAGCGCCCTCGACATCCGGGAAGTACTGGTAGAAGGTCGCGGGGGAGGTACCCGCCATACGGGCGACGTCGATGACCTTGACGTCCCGGTACGGCGACGTGCTGAGCATCTCGCGGAGGCAGTCGAGCAGCTTCTGCCGCGTTTCCTGTCCGCGTCGCCCGGCGACGCGACCGTCGACGGTGCGAACTTGTCCTGTCATGCCGTCAGCTTACCGTGGCACGATCTTGGCGCGATTCGGTGATGCGACTATTACTCCGCACGGGGGGTTGCTATAGGGGCATGAACCACTTCGGACGGATATTCACCGCGCTCCGCAGGTGTCGTTGAAGCCCCCCCGTGTGCCTTTGACCCCACAGCGTGACGGCGAGTCCGCTGAGGGGTGGTCGAGTGACAGAGCGTGACGATCGGCGGCGTCGGAAGATCGGCGCCGAAGTGGAGGGTCCGGGCGTCCGGGTGCAAACCGCGGCCGGAACGGGCGTCAGAATCCGGCCGTTCCGTCATCACCGGCCGGACGGCGGCACTCCCGGGGCCGCCGTCGGCTCTGGGCGGGGGAGGTTGGAGATGGGCCGGGCGGCATTGGAGAATCGGGTCCGGCACCACGCGGCGGGTGCGGAAAACGGGGAGGTGGCAGCGGAGTGGACCAGCTGACGGCGCACGATCCGAGGCGGATCGGGCCCTTCGAGGTGCTGGGGCGGCTCGGCGCGGGTGGGATGGGGCTGGTCTACCTGGCGCGCTCCGCCTCCGGCCGGCGGGTGGCCATCAAGACCGTCCGGGCGGAACTGGCCGAGGACGAGCTGTTCCGCGTCCGCTTCGCCCGCGAGATCGAGGCGGCCAAGACGGTCGGCGGTTTCTACACCGCGGCCGTGGTGGACGCCGACGCGGACGCCCGGGTGCCCTGGCTGGCCACCGCGTACATCCCGGCCCCCTCCCTGGAGGACCTGGTCGAGGAGTGCGGTCCGCTGCCGGTGGACGCCACCCGCTGGCTGATCGCGGGC
Source organism: Kitasatospora sp. NPDC043950 (assembly GCF_056435345.1). NCBI lineage: Bacteria > Bacillati > Actinomycetota > Actinomycetes > Kitasatosporales > Streptomycetaceae > Kitasatospora > Kitasatospora sp. NPDC043950. The sequence continues at coordinate 71,384 of NZ_JBWKER010000036.1, read as the reverse complement.
ATCGCCGAGGCGCTGCAGTCCATCCACGCGGCCGGGCTGATCCACCGGGACCTCAAGCCCTCCAACGTGCTGGTGGTCGAGGACGGCCCGAAGGTGATCGACTTCGGCATCGCCTCCGGCGTCTCCAGCACCCGGCTCACCATGACCAACGTCGCGGTCGGCACCCCCGCCTACATGTCCCCCGAGCAGGCCAAGGACAGCCGTAACGTCCGGGGCGCCAGCGACGTCTTCTCGCTCGGCTCGCTGATGGTGTTCTGCGCGACCGGGCACCCGCCCTTCGGCGGCTCCAACCCGGTCGAGACGGTGTTCCAGCTGCTGCGCGAGGAGCCGGACCTGTCCGGGATGCCGCGCGAGCTGATGGACCTGGTCCGCGCCTGCATGCGGCCCTCGCCCGAGCACCGGCCCAGCCCGGCGCAGATCCAGGCCGAACTGGCCCCGCACCTGTTCTCCCGGGACGACGCCGCCGGCGAGGTCGGCGACTGGCTCCCCGTGAACGCGCTGGAGCTGATCGAGCGCAAGCGTGGCCGCCGCCCGAGCGTGCCGCCCCGGGCCGTCCAGCTGCCGGCCGGCGCGCCGCCGCCCCCGGCCGGGCCGCCGCAGGCCGGCCCGCTCCAGCCCCACCAGCCGCCGCAGCCGCACCAGCCGGTCCCGGTGCAGCGCCCCGGCCTGGACGACCCGCGCACCCGCCCGGGCGGGGGGCACGCGCCGCCGCCGTCCGGGCCGGTGCACACGGGGCCGCGGCGGGGCCCGGTGTCCGACGGCGAGATCCCGACCGCGAAGATCGCCTCCCCCAACAAGCACCGTGCGCCGGGCGGCGGCGGGGCCGTCGAGGTGCGGCTGTCCGGAGCCTCGGTGCGGATAGGCCCCGGGCCGCGGGCCGAGCACGAGCAGACCGGCCCGGGCACCGCCCCGGCCGAGACCGACTGGGTCCGCCGGGTCACCCCGCCGCCGGTGCCGGCCGCCCGCTGGCGCCCCTGGCGGTTCCGGATGTCCAACGACGTCTGGGGCACCCCCGTGGTCGCCGACGGCACGCTCTTCGTCTCCAGCTTCGAGGTGCACGCGCTGGACATCGCCTCCGGCGAGCGGCGCTACAAGACCCGGGACGTCGCCTGGGCGCTCGCGGTGGACGCCGGCCGGGTGCACGCGGCCGACGGCCCGCACCTGTACACCGTGGACGTCGCGGACGGCACCGAGCGCTGGCGCACCTCACTGGACGGCTGGGTCTACTCGCTCTCCGCCGCCGACGGGGTGCTGTGCTGCGGCGTCCGCGGCGGCGGCGTCCAGCTGCGCTCGGCCGCCAGCGGCGCCGAGCTGTGGCGGGCCGACGACGCCCAGCAGGACTACGAGAACCCGCAGTCCGGACCGGTCCTGGTGGCCGGCGCGGCCTACTACTACGGGGCCGGGCGGCTGCGCTGCATCGACCCGCACGGCGCCGGCCTGCGCTGGTCCTTCCCGGTCGGCGAGGACGTGCCCTCGCACCCGGTCGAGCGCGGCGGCGTGCTGTACGTGACGGCCGGCTCCAGGGTGTACGCGCTGGACGCGGCCAGCGGGGCCGAGCGCTGGCGCTTCGAGGCCCCGGTGGTGCTGTTCACCCCGCCCGCGCTGGACGCCGACGCGGTCTACGTGGCCGACTACCTCGGGACGGTGTACGCGTTGGACGCGGCCACCGGCCGGGACCGCTGGCGCGGGGTCACCGGCAACCGCCAGGGCGCCGAGCCGGTGGTGGTCGGGGACGGCATGGTGCTGGTCGGCAGCGGTGGGGTGCTGTACGCCTTCGAGGCGGCGAGCGGCCGGGAGCGCTGGCGCTACACGGCGCGCGGCGAGATCGTCGGCTCCCCGGCGGTGGCCGACGGCCTGGTGCACCTGGGCAGCCGGGACCACTCGCTGCACACCCTGGACCTGGCGAGCGGTCAGCTGCGCTGGGAGCTCGGCACCAAGGGCGAGCTGACCGGCTCGCCGGTCGCGGTCGGCGGCCGGGTCTTCGTCGGCTCCAAGGACCGCTGCGTGTACGCGCTGGACGCCTTCTACGGCACGGCCGTCCCGGCGCGCTGAACCGGCGCGGCGGCGGGGCGGGCGCCCCGCCGCCGTCGACGCGTCCGGTCAGGCCTTGCGGGCCCCGGGGTGGCGGCTGCACCAGCCGTCCCACGCGGAGGCCACCATCTCCGCCACGTCGTGGCGGGCGCCCCAGCCCAGCTCGCGGCGGATCAGGTCGGCCGAGGCCACCACCCGCGCGGGGTCGCCGGCGCGGCGCGGGGTCACCTCGGGGGTGGTGTCGTAACCGGTGACCTTGCCGATCACCTCCAGCATCTCCTTGACGCTGACGCCCTCGCCGCGGCCGATGTTGAGCACCAGCGAGGTCTCGCCGGCCGGGTCGGCGGCCAGCCGCTTGGCGGCGGCGACGTGGGCCGAGGCGATGTCGGAGACGTGGATGAAGTCGCGGACGCAGCTGCCGTCCTGGGTCGGGTAGTCGTCGCCGAAGACCCGCGGGGCCTCGCCGGCGGTGAGCCGCTCGAAGACCATCGGGATCAGGTTGAAGACCCCGGTGTCGGACAGCTCGGGGGAGGCCGCGCCGGCCACGTTGAAGTAGCGCAGCGCCACGGTGGAGATGCCGTGGGCCTTCCCGGCCGCGGCGACCAGCCACTCGCCGGCCAGCTTGGTCTCGCCGTACGGGCTCATCGGGGCGCACGGGGTCGACTCGGTGACCAGGTCGACGTCCGGCATGCCGTAGACGGCGGCGGAGGAGGAGAAGAGGAAGCGCTTGACCCCGCCCTCGGCGGCGGCCTCCAGGACGGTCTGCAGGCCGATCATGTTCTCCCGGTAGTAGAAGAACGGCTGCTCGACGGACTCGCCGACCTGCTTCTTGGCGGCGAAGTGCAGGATGCCCTCGATCGCGTGCTCGCGGATGGCGGCGTCCAGGACGGCCCGGTCCAGGGTGGAGCCCTCGACCAGGGCGACGCCCTCCGGCAGGCGGGAGGCGTCGCCGGTGCTGAGGTCGTCCAGGACGGCGACGCGCTCACCGGCGTCGAGCAGCTGGCGGACGACGTGCCCGCCGATGTATCCGGCACCGCCGGTGATCAACCAAGTCATGGGCCGATTCTAGGGTGTTCGGGTTCCCGTGGTGAGTGCCGGGCGAGTCGAACCGTCAAATCGGACAAATCGGTGAAATGCTGACAAAGATTTCCGTGCTCCCAGCGTGGTGACGAATCGGAGGCAGCCAGGTGAGCCGAAAGAAGGAACACGCCCGCCCCCTGCCGGCCGGGCCCCGGCCGACCGGACCCAGGACGGTCCACGGCCGGCTGCTCGTACCCGGCGCGGTGGCCGTACTGACCGCGCTGGCGCTGGCCGGGTGCAGCAGCGGCTCCTCCACGTCCGCCTCGTCGGCCGCGGGCTCCCCGTCGGGCTCCGGCTCGGCCAGGCCGGCCTCGTCGGCCCCCGCGCGGTCGGCCGACGGGAACCAGTTGCAGGACGACTACCAGCGGGTCATCGCCGACGTGCTGCCCTCGGTGGTGCAGATCACCACCGGCGACAGCCTCGGCTCCGGGATCGTCTACGACGACAAGGGCGACATCGTCACCAACGCCCACGTGGTGGGCACCGCGACCACCTTCACCGTCACCCTCGCCAACAGCACCAAGTCGCTGGACGCCACCCTGGTCGGCAGCTACCCCGACACCGACCTCGCGGTGATCAAGCTGAGCAGCCCGCCGAGCGGCCTCAAGCCGGCCGCCTTCGGCGACTCCGGCAAGGTCCAGCTCGGCCAGATCACCCTGGCCATGGGCAGCCCGCTCGGCCTCTCCAGCAGCGTCACCCAGGGCATCGTCTCGGCCACCGGACGGACCGTCTCCGAGCCCAGGGGCGGCGGCTCGCCCGGCGCCACCATCGGCAACATGGTGCAGACCTCGGCCGCGATCAACCCGGGCAACAGCGGCGGCGCGCTGGTCAACCTGGACAGCCAGGTGATCGGCATCAACACGCTCGCGGCGACGGAGCCCGAGGCCAACGGCGCGGCCGCGCCCGGCATCGGCTTCGCCATCCCGGCGTCCACCATCACCAACATCACCGACCAGCTGATCAAGCAGGGCAAGGTCACCAACTCCGGCCGGGCCGCGCTCGGCATCACCGCCCGGACCAGCTTCAACCAGCAGTTCAAGCCTGCCGGCGCCGTCATCGTGGCGGTCACCGCGGGCGGCCCGGCCGCCTCGGCGGGGATGCAGGCCGGCGACGTGATCACCAAGATCGGGGACGCCGCGGTCGACTCGCTGAACGCGCTCACCACCGCGCTCGCCTCGCTCACCCCGGGCGACAAGGCCACCGTCGCCTACACCAGGGACGGCAGCAGCCAGACCGCCGACGTCACCCTCGGCACCCTGGAGACCCCCTAGGCCCGTCGTACCGGACCGGGGGGGGGGGGGGGGGGGGGGGGGGGGGGGGGGGGGGGGGGGGGGGGGGGGGGGTGTAGCATCGAGGCGCTTGGCGCGGGTT
>NZ_JBWKER010000036.1:0-66892 GCF_056435345.1 Kitasatospora sp. NPDC043950 | reverse complement strand
CCGGCTCCTCACCCCCCCCCCCACCCCCCCCCCCCCCCCCCCCGCCCCCCTCCCCCCCCCCCCCCCCCCCCCCCCCCCCCCCCCCCCCCCCCCCCCCCCCCCCCCCGTGCCGCGCTCCGGTTCAGCGGCGGGCGGTGCGGGTGCGCCAGGGAAGTTCGACGGTGATGCTGCTCGGGCCGCCCTCCGGGCTCTGCACCAGGAGCACGCCGTCCACCGCGCGGATCCGCTCGGTCAGCCCGGCCAGGCCGCTGCCCGGGTAGGGCGCGGCGCCGCCCTTGCCGTCGTCCTGGACCAGCACCATCAGCTGGTTGTCGGAGCGCCAGACGTCGACCGAGGCGGTGCGGGCCCCGGCGTGCTTGGAGACGTTGGTCAGCAGCTCGCTGACGGTGAAGTACGCGATGCCCTCGACCGCCGAGTCCGGGCGCTCGGCCTGGCCGTCCGGCCCCTTCAGGTCGACGTTCACCTTGACCCCGCCGGGGACGGTGCAGCGGGCGGCGACCGCGGACAGGGCCGCGTCCAGGCCGCGGTCGGTGAGTACCGCCGGGTGGATGCCCCGGGCCAGGTCGCGCAGCTCCTGGAGGGCCAGCTTCACCTCGCCGTGCGCGTTGTCGACCATCTTCGTGGCGGCCGCCACGTCGTCCTCGGTCTCGACCTCGCGCAGCCGCTCCTTGGCCATGCCCAGGTCCATGGCCAGCGCGACCAGGCGGGCCTGGGCGCCGTCGTGCAGGTCGCGCTCGATCCGGCGCAGGTCGGCGGCGGCGGTGTCGACCACCGTGCCTCGGTCGTCCTCCAGCTCGCGCACCCGCTCGGCCAGGGCGCCCGGGAAGAGCAGCGACTCGATCAGGATCCGGTCGATCGCCGCCAGCGCCCGGATCACCCAGGGCAGCACCGGCCACATCACGGTGACCGCGACCAGGGTCACCGTGAAGCTCAGGATGCCCCAGGGCAGCATCAGCACGTTGTAGAGCGCCGAGCGCCAGTTCAGCAGGTCGGTCAGGTGGGCGATGGTGAAGCCCACCACCCCCGGCCGGCGCGGCTGCACCGGCTCCGGCTCGTGGATCGCGGAGTCGTACGCCGCCCGGGCCCGCCGGCGGCCCAGCCCGCCCAGGGCGCGGGAGACGGCCAGCCCGCCGGCCAGCAGCGGCAGGCCGACCACGGTGATCGACATCCCCAGCCCGGCCGTGAGCGTGATGGCGGTGAGCGCGAAGCCGGCGACGCCGAGCGGCAGGTTGAGCAGCAGCTGGCCGACCTGCCGCCACATCCGCGCACCGTACAGCGGCGAGCGGCCCATCTGAGCGTCCTGCTCCTTGATGGCGTCCACGGTGCGGCGGTGCAGCGGCTTCATCTGGATCTACCGTCCCTCTTGGTCGAGCTGGTGGACCAAGCTTCCCGAACCCGGGGCGGAAGATGCCATGGGGGTGATACATCTTCCGGGACGGGGGTTATCCCTACCCCCGTCCTGGTCGTCGGGCCACTGCCCGGTGCTCGCGGGAGTGTCCACCGGACGTCTTGCGGAGCGGGCAGGGTTCGGGCGGAGCGGAGCCGTCCCCTTAGACTCACGCATTGGCCATGATTATGACCGTGCGAGGAAACGTCGTAGAACTGCCTTGAGGGGCTGTTCACGGCCGAGGTGGAGGGCGAAGGCATGGAGGGGCAGCATGCGGCTGCCGTCGCGGCCGACCCGGCGGTCGGCGGCGGCTACTTCGACGCGTACGCCGCGATGGGCCTGCTGGCCGTCGTCGGGGTGCTCTTCGTCGCCGTGGCGTTCACGGCCAACCGACTGCTGCGGCCGGTGGTCTACTCGCCCGAGAAACTCCTCGCCTACGAGTGCGGGGTGGACCCGGTGGGCGAGGACTGGGCGCACACCCAGATCCGCTACTACGTGTACGCCTTCCTGTACGTGATCTTCGCGGTCGACGCGATCTACCTGTTCCCGTGGGCGACGGTCTTCGCCACCGCCGGGTACGGCGCCGGAACGCTGATCGAGATGTTCCTCTTCATCGGCTTCCTCGCGGTCGGCCTGCTCTACGCCTGGAAGAAGGGCGTTCTGGAATGGACGTGACGCACACCCACTCGCACGGCGCCCAGGGCGGCCCGGTCCCGCTCGGCCTCCCGGACCCGTCGCGCCCCGGCGCCGTCGAGCGCCGTGGCATCGGCCCGCTGGCCCGGCTCGCGCCCGACCCGGTCAAGGTCGTGCTCAACTGGGGCCGCCGCTACAGCCTCTGGTGCTTCAACTTCGGCCTGGCCTGTTGCGCGATCGAGTTCATCGCCGCGTCCATGGCCAAACACGACTTCATCCGGATGGGTGTCATTCCGTTCGCGCCCGGACCCCGTCAGGCCGACCTGATGATCGTCTCGGGGACGGTGACCGACAAGATGGCGCCCGCCGTCAAGCGCCTCTACGAGCAGATGCCCGAGCCGAAGTACGTCATCTCCTTCGGCGCCTGCTCCAACTCCGGCGGCCCGTACTGGGACTCCTACTCGGTGACCAAGGGCGTGGACCAGATCATCCCGGTCGACGTCTACGTGCCCGGCTGCCCGCCCCGGCCCGAGGCGCTGCTCCAGGGCATCCTCAAGCTCCAGGAGAAGATCGCCGCCGAGTCGCTGCCCGACCGCTACACCGCGCCCGCGGCGGCGCTGCGCCGCCCGCTGGTGACGGGGCCTTCGACCGAGGGAGGGGTCTCGTGACTTCCGCCGAGCAGTACGCGGCGTCGGTCGGGGAGTGGGCGACCGGCGCCGAGGCTTACGGGCTGGTCACCGTCGACGTCCCCGCCGAGCACTGGATCGAGGCGCTCACCAGTGCCCGCGACACGCTCGGCCTGGGCTACTTCGACTGGCTGAGCGCCGTCGACGAACTGGCCGAGGGCTTCTCCGTGGTCGCCCACCTCGCCTCCGCCGACGCCCCGGGCGTGCGCCACCTGGCGCTGCGCACCCGGGTGCCGCGGGACGAGGCCGCGCTGCCCACCGCCGTCCCGGTCTACGCGGGCGCCGCCTGGCACGAGCGCGAGACCCACGAGATGTTCGGCATCGACTTCCCCGGACACCCCTACCTCGCCACCCTGCTGCTGCCGGACGGCTTCGAGGGGTACCCGCTGCGCAAGGAGTTCGTGCTCGCGGCCCGGGTCGCCAAGGCCTGGCCGGGCGCCAAGGAGCCGGGCGAGTCGGACCACGGCGACGGGCCCGCCCGGCGCAAGATGCAGCCGGCCGGGGTGCCGGACCCGAACGAGTGGGGGCCGCTGAAGGGCACCCTGCCGCCGGTCGCCGAGCGGCCCGCGCGCGGTGCGCGGGCGGCGGGCGCGGCCGGGCGGACGCCCCGGGCTGCGGGTGCTGGTGCTGGTGCTGCTGGTGCTGGGGCCGGTGCTGCTGCCGGTGCCGAGGGTGCGGCGGTGCGGGCGGACCGGCCGCGGCGGACCAGGACGGTGGCGGAGGGGTCGGCGAGTCAGGCGGGGGCCGAGGCTGCTGGTGCCGGTGCTCCGGCTGCTGCTCCGAGCGCTGCTTCGGCCGCTGCTCCGGCTGCCGGCGAGGCGGCGCCCGTGGTGCGGGCGGACCGGCCGCGCCGGGTCAGGTCGGTGTCCGACGGATCGGTCAGCCAGGCTGCGGAGCCGGCGCCCGCCGAGGCTGCCGAGGCCGCTGCGCCTGCCGAGCCGAAGGCCGAGGGCTCGGCGTCGCCGCGGACCCGGTCCTCGGACGCGCCCTGGCACAACCCGGTGCCCGCGCACGACGAGCCCGCGAAGCCCGCCGAGGCGCAGGCCCCGGCCGAGCCCGCGAAGCCTGCAGAGGAGCCTGCCGAGGAGCAGGCGCCCGCCGAGCCGGCGAAGCCCGCCGCGCCTGCGGGCGGGCAGGACGAGACGTCGGCCGGACCGGCCGGCCAGGACGGAGACGGCGCGTGAACCTGCTCGACACGGTGCTGCGCTGCGTCGCCACCCTGGTCGTCTTCCTCACCTTCCCGCTGGTCATCGGCCAGACCGAGCACAAGGTCATGGCGCACATGCAGGGCCGGCTCGGCCCGATGTACGCGGGCGGCTTCCACGGCTGGGCGCAGCTCGTCGCGGACGGCGTGAAGTTCGCGCAGAAGGAGGACATCGTCCCGGCCGGGGCGGACCGCCGGATCTTCCAGCTGGCGCCCGCCGTTTCGCTGCTGCCGTACCTCTTCGTGCTGCTGGCGATCCCGGTCGGCCCGAACGGCTTCGTCGGCCAGGCGATCGACGCCGGCCTGTTCTTCGTGCTGGCCGTGATGGGTGTCGGCGTGATCGGCAAGCTGATGGCCGGCTGGGCCTCGGCGAACAAGTTCTCGCTGCTCGGCGGCCTGCGCACGGCCGCGCAGCTGATGTCGTACGAGCTGCCGATGGTGCTGGCGGCGGCCTCGGTGGCGATGGCCGCCGGCACGCTCTCGCTGCCCGGGATCGTGGACGCCTGGGAGTGGTACTGGCTGCCCTGGCAGCTCATCGGCGCGTTCGTGTTCTTCACGGCCGGTCTGGCCGAGCTCCAGCGCCCGCCGTTCGACATGCCGGTCGCCGACTCGGAGATCATCTTCGGCGCGTACACCGAGTACACGGGCCTGCGCTTCGCACTGTTCCTGCTGTCCGAGTACGTGGGCATCCTGGTGGTGTCGGCGCTGACCGCGGTGCTCTTCCTGGGCGGCTGGCACGGCCCGCTGGCGGACCAGCTCGGCTGGCTCTGGATGATCCTGAAGACCTTCGCGCTGGCCTTCGTGGTCATCTGGCTGCGGGTCACCTACCCGCGTCTGCGCGAGGACCAGCTGATGCGCTTCGCGTGGACCGTGCTGATCCCGCTCGCCCTCGTCCAGCTGGCCCTGACCGGCGTCATCAAGGTGGCGATCTCATGAGTTTTCCCGGTGCCGGCCTGGCCAAGGGCCTGGCCGTGACCCTGCGGACGATGACGAAGAAGACCGTCACCGCGCAGTACCCCGATGTGCAGCCGGTGCTGCCGCCGCGTTCGCGCGGCGTCATCGCGCTGCTGGAGGAGAACTGCACGGTGTGCATGCTCTGCGCGCGCGAGTGCCCGGACTGGTGCATCTACATCGACTCCCACAAGGAGACGCTGCCGGCCGCCGAGCCGAACGCGCGGGCCCGCACCCGTAACGTGCTGGACCGGTTCGCCATCGACTTCTCGCTCTGCATGTACTGCGGGATCTGCATCGAGGTGTGCCCCTTCGACGCGCTGTTCTGGTCGCCCGAGTTCGAGTACGCCGAGACCGACATCCTGGAGCTGACCCACGAGCGGGACAAGCTCCGCGAGTGGATGTGGACCGTCCCGGCGCCGCCGGCGCTGGACCCGGCGGCCGAGGAGCCCAAGGAGATCGCCACCGCGCGCAAGGCTGCGGACAAGCTGGCCGCCGCAGCCGCCGCAGCCGCCGCAGCCGCCTCGGATGAGGGGGAGGCCCAGTGAGCGCCGCCACCCTGCTCGCGGCGACCGGCTCGCTGGAGCCGGCCGCCCGTTCGTTCCTGTCCCCGACCGGGGTGGAGATCGTCTTCCTGCTGGTCGGCATCGCCGTGCTCGGCTCGGCCGTGGTCGCCGTCAGCACCAAGCAGCTGGTGCACGCCGCGCTCTGGCTGGTGGTCGCGCTGGGCGGGCTGGCGGTGGAGTTCCTGCTGCTCACCGCCGAGTTCATCGCCTGGGTGCAGGTGCTGATCTACCTCGGCTCGGTGATCGTCCTGGTGCTGTTCGGGCTGATGCTCACCAAGGCACCGATCGGGCGCTCGCCGGACGCCGACTCCAAGAACCGCTGGGTGGCCCTGGCCGTGGCGCTCGCCTCGGCCGGGACACTGGTGACGCTGGTCGTCGACGCCTTCCGGACCTCCTGGATCGATCTCGGCGCGGGGGGCGGCTCGGCCGCCGTCACCGGGGCGAGCCTGTTCCGCCACTGGGTGCTGCCCTTCGAAGCCCTCTCCGTGCTGCTGCTGGCGGCGCTGGTCGGCGCGATCGTGCTGTCGCGCGGGTCGAAGCGGCGGGTGCCGCCGCCCCGGGCGGGCCGGCTGCGCGCCGGCCGGCCGGTGGGCTCGAACGGGACCGTCGCCGCCACCGTGCCCCGGCCGGCGCCGGAGAGCCCGGCGGCCGCAGAGGCTGCGCCGTCCGCGTCGGAGGAGAGCTGATGCACCTCGCCTACCCCGTCGTCCTCGCCGCGCTGCTGTTCAGCGTCGGCGTGTACGGCGTGCTCGCCCGGCGCAACGCCGTCCTGGTCCTGATGTCCGTCGAGCTGATGCTCAACGCCGTCAACCTCAACCTGGTCGCCTTCGACACCTGGCTGCGCGACTCGCTGCACGCCGGCCAGGCGCTCACCCTGTTCACCATCACCGTCGCCGCCGCCGAGATCGGGCTGGGGCTCGCCATCGTCCTGCTGCTGTTCCGGGCCCGGGGCACCGCGGACATCGACCGGGCCACCGCGCTCGGCGATCCGGCGGAGCCGCTCGCCGAGGAGACGCCGGCCGGATCCGAGGCGCTGAAGGGCCAGGCCGCCGCATGAACCTCGCCCTGCCCGCCCTCGTCCCCGCGCTGCCCGCACTCGGGGCCGCCGCGACCCTGGCCGTCGGCAAGAAGGCGCCTGGCCTGGCCCGGCCGCTGGCCATCGTGCCGGTCGCCGTCTCGGCCGTGCTCGCCCTGGTCGTCGCCCTCCAGCTCGGCACCGGCCAAGCGCTGGACGCCGCCACCCGGCTCACCCCGACCGGCGGCCCGGACATCGCGCTCGCCCTCCACCTGGACGGCTTCAGCTCGCTGATCTCCGTGCTGGTCGGCCTGGTCGCCACCTGCGTGCAGGTCTACTCGACCGCGTACCTCAGGAAGGACCCGCGCTACCCGTCGTACGCCGCGCTGGTCTCGCTGTTCACCGCGGCGATGTTCCTGGTGGTCTACTCGGGCGACCTGATCGTGCTGCTGGTCGGCTGGGAGGTCATGGGCATCTGCTCGTACTTCCTGATCGGCCACCACTGGGAGACCGAGGACGCCCGCTCGGCCTCGCTCAAGGCCTTCCTGGTCACCAAGCTCGGCGACGTGCCGTTCCTGTTCGGGATCTTCCTGCTCGGCGCGGACGCCGGCAGCTTCCGGATCCCCGACGTGCTGGCCGCCGCGACCGACGGGCGGCTCGGCCACCCGACGCTGATCGCCCTGCTGCTGCTCGCCGGGGTGGCAGGCAAGAGCGCGCAGTTCCCGCTGCACACCTGGCTCCCGGACGCCATGGCCGGCCCGACGCCGGTCTCCGCGCTGATCCACGCCGCCACCATGGTCGCGGCCGGCATCTACCTGGTCGCCCGGCTGCTGCCGGTGTTCCTGCTGTCGGGTGCGGCGCTGGTCGTGCTGGCCGTGATGGCCGCCGTGACGATGATCGGCTCGGCACTCTGCGCGCTCGCCCAGGACGACCTCAAACGGGTGCTCGCCTACTCCACCGTCGGCCAGCTCGGCTACATGGCCGGGGCGCTGGCCGCCGGCGACCGCGAGGCCTCCGTCTTCCACCTGGTCAGCCACGGCGCCTTCAAGGCGCTGCTGTTCCTGGCCGCCGGCGTGGTGATCCACGCCGCGCACACCAACTCGATCTCCGCGATGTCCCGGATCCCCGGGCTGCGCAAGCGCGTCCCGGACGCCTACTGGACGATGGGCATCGCGCTCGTCGCCCTGGTCGGGCTGCCGCCGTTCTCCGGCTTCTTCAGCAAGGAGGCGGTGCTGACCGCCGCCGAGCACGCCGCCAACGGCGAGGCGCTCACCAACGGGCTCGGCCCGGCCTCGGCCGTGCCGGAGGCCGCCGGGTGGATCGTGCTGATCTCCGCCGGACTCACCGCGCTGCTCACCGCCGCGTACGCGACCCGGCTCTTCCTGGTCAGCTTCCACAGCCCGCAGGCTGAAGGGGCGCAGGCTGCCGGGGCGCCGCAGGCCGCAGCGTCTCAGGCCGGAGCGTCGCAGGCCGTGGCGCCTGCGGCAGGGCACGAGGCGGACGCGCCGTACTCGCCCGAGCTCGACGAGGCCGACCCGGCCACCGCCGAGCCGCCCGCGATGCGCTGGCCGCTCTGGGTGCTGGCGATCCCGACCATGGGCTTCGGCGTCGCCGGGCTGCGCTCGGACTGGCTGCCCGCGCTGCTGGACGGCGGCTCGCTGCGCCCCTCGGCCGTCACCGCCGTCATCGGCACCGGGCTCGCCGTGGTCGGCGTGCTCGCGGCGTACGGCGCCTGGCGCTCGGCGACCGCGCGGCTGGCCACCGGCCGCCCGGCCCCGGCCGACGCCGGCCGGGTGCCCGAGCAGGCCGGAGCCCCGGCCGCCGAGGTGATCGTCGCCGACCCCGGGCGCACCCTGCTCGGCCCGCTGTTCGGCCCGGCCCGGCACGGCTTCGGCGTCGACCGGCTGTACCACGCGCTGTTCGTCCGCCCGGTGACCGCCGCCGCCCGGCTGGTCCGCTTCCTCGACCGCGAGGTCGTCGAGACCTACGTGCGAGGCAGCGGGGTCGGCGCCAACCTGCTCGGCCGGGCCGTCCGGCTCGCGCAGACCGGCAACGCGCAGACCTACCTCAGCGCGCTGCTCGCCGGCGTCGTCCTGCTGGCCGTCCTGGTGGCGGTGTAGCGGATGCCGTACCCCCTGTCCCCGGTTCCCCCGATTCCGACCGCCGCCCGTAGGAGCCCCCGATGAACGCAGTCCTCATCGCCCTCCTGGTGCTGCCGCTGCTCGGCGCCGCGCTCACCCTGGCGCCGGCGTTCGGCCGGGAGCCGGCCGCCGCCGACCGGCGGGCGCTGCGGCTGAACACCGTCGTCACCGGCGCGGTGCTGCTGCTCACCGTCGCCCTGGCGGCCGGATTCGACCACGACGAACCCGCCCGGATGCAGGCCACCACCGACGTGTCCTGGATCCCGGCCCTCAACGTGCGCCTCCACCTCGGCGTGGACGGCGTCTCGCTGCCGCTGATCGTGCTGACCGCACTGCTCACCTTCCTCTGCGCGCTGTACTCGGAGAAGCGGCTGCCGGGCGGGGACGCCCGGGGCGAGGCCGCTGATGGGCGCCGTCCGTCGGCGAAGGCCTTCGTCGGGCTGTTCCTCCTCCTCGAAGTCGGCATGCTCGCCACCTTCGCGGTGCTGGACCTCCTGCTCTTCTTCCTGGCCTTCGAGATCGTGCTGATCCCGATGTACTTCCTGATCGCCCGCTGGGGGAGCGGCGCGAAGGCCCCGGCCGCCAACCGGTTCATCCTGTACACGCTGCTCGGCTCGGCCGTGATGCTGCTCGGCTTCCTGCTGATCGGCAGCAAGGCCGGGACCTTCGACATGCAGGCCCTGGCCGCCGCGCACGGCAACGGCCTGAGCCACACCACCCAGGTGATCGCCGCCCTGGCGATCATGGTCGGGCTCGCGGTCAAGGCCCCCGCCTGGCCGCTGCACAGCTGGCTCCCGGACGCGCACACCGCCGCTCCGACGGTCGGCTCGGTGCTGCTCGCCGGCGTGCTGCTGAAGATGGGCACGTACGGTCTGGTCCGCGTCCTCCTCCCGGTCGTGCCCGACGGCACCGCGACGCTCGCCCCCTACCTGGGCGCGTTCGCCGCCGTCGGCATCGTCTACGGATCACTGGCCTGTCTGGCGCTGGCCCGCCCCGGCGCCAAGGGCGACCTCAAGCGCCTGATCGCGTACTCCTCCGTCGGCCACATGGGCTTCGTGCTGCTGGGCATCGCCTCCCTCACTCCGGTGGGCGTCAACGGCGCGCTGTTCGCCAACATCGCCCACGGTCTGATCACCGGTCTGCTGTTCTTCCTCGTCGGCGCCCTCAAGGACCGCTACGGCACGGCGGACCTCGACACCCTCTCCGGCGCCACCGGCGCCGCCCTGTACGGCCGCGCCCCGCGGATCGGCGCGCTGCTCGCCTTCGCCGCCGTCGCCAGCCTCGGCCTGCCAGGCCTGGCAGGCTTCTGGGGCGAGCTGCTCGCCATGTTCGGCGCGTTCGACCCGGCCGACGGCCTGTCGCGCCCCGCGTTCGTCACCTACATGGTCCTGGCCGGTCTCGGTACCCTCCTCACGGCCGCCTACCTGCTGATCGTGGTCAAGCGCGTCTGCATGGGCGACCCCAAGCAGCCCGCCCCGGTGGAGCAGGTCGCCGACATGCGCCCGTACGAGGCCGTCAGCTGGACGCCGCTGGCCGCCCTCACCCTGCTCGCCGGCCTCTGGCCCGCGCTCCTGCTCGGCCTCTCCGACCCCGCCGTCAAGCACCTCCTCGGGGGTGGCTGACCGTGCTCGGAGCCCAGATCGCCGCACTCGGACCTCACTCCACGGGGCAGCACACTGTGACCTCCCTCGCCGTAGCCAACCCGGGCAGCCTGATCCAGTCCGTGGACTGGGTGGCGATCGCGCCCCCGCTGATCGCCGCGGTGGCCGCCCTCGCCGTCCTGCTCACCGACCTGTTCCTGCCCGAGCGGCACCGGAAGTGGCTCGGCCGCCTCGCCGCGGCCGGACTCGCCCTCGCCCTCATCGCACTCCTCCCCCTCACCGGGGGATCACCCCGGGCGACCTTCTGTGTGCAGAACGTAGCAGGGGGGTCTGACAACGCGGGCTGCTCGTACGTCGCCGACCACTTCGCCCTGGTGTTCCAGCTGCTCGCCCTCGGCGGTGCGCTGATCGCCGCGCTGCTCTCCGCGCACACCGTCGAGGAGGAGAAGCTGCCCGGCGGCGAGTACTGGTTCCTGCTGCTCTCCAGCGCCACCGGTGCCGCGCTGCTGCCCGCCTCCCGCGACCTCGCCACCATGGTGATCGCGCTGGAGGTCGCCTCGCTGCCCGCCTTCGCCCTGGTCGCGCTGCGCCGGGACGGCCGGGGCGCCGAGGCCGCGCTCAAGTTCTTCGTCTCCTCCGTCACCGCCACGGCCGTGATGCTGCTCGGCGTCGGCTTCGTCTACGCGGCCAGCGGCAGCCTGCACCTCGGCGCCGTCGCCCAGGGCCTGGAACACGCCCCCGGGCAGCTCAAGCCGCTGGCCGAGGCGGGCGCCGTGCTGACTCTGGTCGGCTTCGCCTTCAAGGTCGCCGCCGTCCCGTTCCACTTCTGGGTGCCCGACACCTACACCGGCGCCCCGCTGCCGGTGGCCGGTTACCTCTCGGTGGTCGGCAAGGCGGCCGGCCTGTCCGGCCTCGCGCTCGCCACCACCATCGCCTTCCGCCCGTACGCGCACACCTGGGGCCTGGCGCTCGCCGTGCTGGCCGCCGTCACCATGACGGTGGGCAACGTCGGCGCGCTGCGCCAGCGCTTCGACACCCGCTACAGCGCGGTGCGGCTGCTCGCCTGGTCGTCCGTCGGCCAGGCCGGCTACCTGCTGGTGCCGCTCGCCGCCGCCGGCTACGCGCCCACCGGGGTCGATCCGCTCGGCGCCACCGCCGCGTACGCGCTGATCTACGGCGTGGTGAACCTCGGCGCGTTCGGCGTGGTCGCGGCGGTCGGCCGCCGGGCCGGGACCAGCGTGGACGACTTCCGCGGCCTGTTCGCCCGGCGCCGCTGGACGGCCCTCGCGCTCGCCTTCTTCCTGCTCTGCCTGGCCGGGCTGCCCCCGGGCGTGATCGGCCTGTTCGGCAAGGTCGTGGTGTTCCGCGCGGCCGTCGACGCCGGGCTGGGCTGGCTGGCCGTCGTGATGGCCGTCAACGTGGTCGTCGCGCTGTACTACTACCTGCTCTGGACGACCCGGCTGTTCGCCCCGGCGCCGGGTGCCGAGGAAGGTGCCGAACCGGGCGCCGCTCCGGTCGGCGGGGCCGGGGCCGAAGGCCGGCTGCCGGCCACCCTGACCGCCACGCTGGGGCTCACCGCCTCGGTGGCCGTGGTCCTCTCCTTCGCCCCGCAGCTGGTCCTCCAGGTCGCCGGCGGAAGCCTGTTCTGAGCGCGCGCCCGCCCGGCCGGCCGCCGCGGTCCGGCCCGGCGGGGTGCCGCGGTGGTGTCACGCCGGTCACAAGGGAACAAGGCCCAGGCCCCCACCCGTTGACCGGGCAAGAGGGACGAGGCAGAAAGGGCTTCCCCACCGCACCATTGGAGGGCCTGACGTGCACCGCCGGCACAACGGACTGAGGACCGCCGTCCTGCTCGGCGGCCTCTCGGCGCTCATCTTGGTGATCGGCGGATTCTTCGGCCGAACCGGCTTGGTGATCGCCCTGCTGGTCGCCCTCGGCACCAACGCCTACGCCTACTGGAACAGCGACAAGCTCGCGCTGCGGGCCATGCGGGCCCGGCCGGTCAGCGAGATCGAGGCGCCACGGCTCTACCGGATCGTCCGCGAGCTCTCCACCGCGGCCCGCCAGCCGATGCCGCGCCTCTACATCTCCCCGACCCCCGCGCCGAACGCCTTCGCCACCGGCCGCAACCCGCGCAACGCGGCCGTCTGCTGCACCGACGGCATCCTGCAGCTGCTGGACGAACGCGAGCTGCGGGGTGTGCTCGGGCACGAGCTGAGCCACGTCTACAACCGGGACATCCTGATCTCCTCGGTCGCCGGGGCGCTCGCCTCGGTGGTGATGTTCCTGGTGAACTTCGCCTGGCTGATCCCCTTCGGTCGCAGCGACGACGACGACGGGCCCGGCCTCTTCGGCATGCTCGCCATCATGATCCTCGGCCCGCTGGCGGCCGGGCTCATCCAGCTGGCCGTCAGCCGCTCCCGCGAGTACCAGGCCGATGCCGACGGCGCCCGGATCACCGGCGACCCGCTCGCCCTGGCCGGCGCCCTGCGCAAGCTCGACGCCGGCACCCGCCGGCTGCCCCTCCCGCCGGAGCCGCAGATCCAGACCGCCAGCCACATGATGATCGCCAGCCCCTTCCGCCCCGGCGAGGCCGGCGCCCGGCTCTTCTCCACCCACCCGCCGATGGCGGAGCGCATCGCCCGGTTGGAGCGGATGGCGGGCTACGGGCGCTGAGGCCCGCGCTCCGCGCGGGGCCGGAGGTCAGGCCGGCAGGTCCTCGTAGGCCCGGCGGAGGCGGTGGATCCCCTCGGCGGTGTGCGCGGAGCTCTCGGCGGCCGCGTAGCTGAGGCGCAGGTGCGGGGCCGGGGGTTCGGCCGCGTGGTACGGGCGGCCGGGGGTGACCTGGACGCCGGCGCGCAGGGCGGCGGCGGTGAGGGCGCCGTCGTCGACGCCGTCCGGGAGCCGCAGCCACAGGTGGTAGCCGCCGGGCCGGTAGGCGCCGAGCAGACCGGGCAGTTCGCGGTGCAGGGCGGCGACGGTGGCGGTGCGGCGGGTCCGCAGTTCCGCCCCGAGGGCGCGCAGGTGCCGGGCCCAGCCGGGGTCGGCGACCAGTTCCAGCGTCGCCTCCTGGAGCGGCCGGGGCACGAAGAAGCTGTCCACCACCTGGGTGGCCCGCAGCCGGGCCAGGGCCGGGCCGCGCGCGGTGAGCGCGCCGACCCGCAGATTGGGCGAGGCGGCCTTGGTCAGCGACCGCAGGTGCACCACGACCCCGTCCTGGTCGTCGGCGGCGAGCGGGCGCGGCAGCGCGGGGGCGTCCGCGTGGACGAGCAGGCGGGCGAAGTCGTCCTCGACGACGAACGCGCCGGCCGCCCGGGCGATCCGCAGCACCTCGGAGCGCCGGGTGGGGGAGAGCACCGCGCCGGTCGGGTTCTGGAACAGCGGCTGGCAGACGAAGACCCGCGCCCGGGTGGCCTCGAAGGCGTCGGCCAGCAGGTCGGTGCGCACCCCGTCGGCGTCGACCGGGACGGGGACGGGCCGCAGCCCGGCCGCGCGGACGACCGCCAGGATGCCCGAGTAGGTCGGCGACTCCACCAGGACGGGCGCGCCGGGCGCGGCGAGCGAGCGCATGGCCACGGTGAGCCCGCCCTGGCCGCCGGAGGTGATCAGGACGTCCCCGGCGCCGATCGGCCCGCCGGTGCCGCCGATGTCGCGGGCGAACCAGCCGCGCAACTCGGTGAGGCCGTCGGTGGGCGGCCGGTTCCAGGCGCCCGGGCGCCGTCCGGCCCGGGCGAGGGCGGTGGCCAGCAGGCGTTCGGGCAGCAGCGAGGCGTGCGGGTAGCCGCTGTTGAGGTCGATGACGTCGGGCGGGGGCACGCGGAGGGTGGCGAACACCGGGGCGGCCAGCAGGTCACGGGGGTCGGAGTCGGCGCTGAGCGCGACCTCCTGCCAGGAGAGGTCGCCGGGACGGGCGGCGGGCGCGGCGGTGCCGGCCGGGCGCCCGGCGAAGGCCGCCGCCCGGAACACCCCGGCGCCCGGCCGGGAGACCACCAAGCCCTCGGCCGCGAGGACCGCGATGGCCCGGGAGACCGTCACCGGGCTGACCTGGTGGCGCTCCACCAGCACCCGGCTGGACGGCAGCTTTCGCCCCTCCGGGTAGCGCTCGACCTCCCGTCGCAGCCTGTCGGCGAGTTCGGTCACACTGCTACGCTCGTTCATGACGGCACAAGATAGCGCTACCCGCCCGTCGGCGGTAGCACCGCGAAGCCCCGCCTCCGGCACCGCCCTGGCCGCCCTCGGGGTGGCCTCCTTCTCCCTCAGCTTCCCCGCCACCGCGTGGGCCCTGACCGGCTTCGGGCCGTGGACCGCGACCGGGCTGCGCGGCGCGCTGGCGGGGGTGCTGGCCGCGCTCTACCTGGCGGCCGTCGGCGCCCCGCTGCCGAAGCGGCGGCACTGGCCCGGCCTGCTGGTGGTGTCGGGAGGCTGTGTGCTGGGCTTCCCGCTGCTGACCACGCTCGCCCTGCGGACCTCCTCGACCGCCCACTCGGCTGTCGTCATCGGTGTCCTGCCGCTGGCCACCGCGGTGGTCGCGGCGCTGCGCACCGGCCGTCGGCCGTCCCGGGCGTTCTGGGCGGCGGCGGTGGCGGGGGCGGCGGCCGTCCTCGGCTTCACCCTGCTGCAGAGCCACGGTCGGCCGACCGTCGCGGACCTGCTCCTGTTCGTCGGGGTAGCGATCTGCGCGGCCGGGTACGCGGAGGGCGGGCGGCTCTCCCGGGACCTGCCGGGCGCCCAGGTGATCGCCTGGGCGGTGGTGGCCGCGCTGCCGGTGACGCTGCTGACCACCGCCCTCGCGCTGCCCGCCGAGCCGGTCCACCTCGGGGCGAAGGCGCTGACCGGGCTGGCGTACACGGCGGCGGTGTCGCAGTTCGGCGGGTTCGTGCTCTGGTACCGGGGGATGGCGGAGATCGGGGTGCCGAGGGCCAGCCAACTGCAACTCGCACAGCCGCTGTTGACCCTGGTCTGGTCGGTGCTGCTGCTGGGCGAGGACCTGCCCGCGGCCGCACCGGTCACGGCGGTGGTGGTGCTGGTCTGCATCGCGGTCACCCAGCGGGCCCGGACCTGAGGCGGGCCCGGAGCTGAGACGGTACGGGCGCGCGGGCCACCGGGTCGTCAGAGCGGGGTGCCCTCCTGGGGGCGGTAGACGCAGAGCGCGCAGATGATGAAGACGTCCAGTGCGATCACCACGAGCGACCAGAGCGGGAAGTACGGCAGGACCAGGAAGCTGTCGAGGGCACTCAGCGAGGTGAGGAGGATACCGGCGTAGCGGGCCCAGGCGGCGCCCTTGAGCAGGAACGCGCCGGTCACCGCGACCAGCACGCCGACGATGATGTGGACCCAGCCCCAGCCGGTGAGGTCGAACCGGAAGACGTAGCGGGGGGTGTGGACGAAGAGGTCGTCGTTGGAGACCGCCATGATGCCCCGGAAGGCCTCCATGATGCCGTTGATCAGCATCAGCACACCGGCGAACATCACCAGGCCGGGCGCCCAGTCGCTGAACTGGTTGCCCGGCGTCGGCTGCGGCGTGCCGGGGCCGGTGCGCCAGGTCTGCCCGGGCTGCTCGGGGTCGGTGCGCCGGGTCTGCCCGGGTTGCTCGGGGCCGGTGCGCGGGGGCTGCTCCGGCTGCTCGGGGTCGGGCGACGGGCTGCTCATGGACTCCTCCAGGGGCCGAACAGGCCTACGGGCGGACCGTACGGACTTCGACCGTCCGTCGGGCCGGGGCGCCGGGCAACCGGGCCGGGGCCGTTCGGGCGACGCGTCGTGCGGGCCCCGCGGTACGCCCGGAGCCCCGGCCCGGCGAGCGTGACGGGGGTCCGGGGCCGGGGTCCGGGAGCGGGGGTCGAGGGCGGTGGGGGCGGGAAGCCCGGCGCGAACCGGTTCGCGCCGGGCCCGCGCTCGTTAGGATGAGCGGGTGCCCCGCCGGCTCCGGGGCGCGGCATCCGGAGGGAGTGGGCCGTCATGGCAGACGAGAGGCACGCCTCGGCGGCCGCGGAAGCGCCCGTCCGAAGGCGCGGCCAGGGCGAGTTGGAGGCACAGGTACTCGCGGTGCTCCAACGGGCGCCCGGCCCGGCCACCGCGGGGTGGGTCCAGGAACGCCTGGAGGGCGACCTGGCGTACACCACCGTGATGACCATCCTGTCCCGGCTGCACGCCAAGAGCGCCGTCTCGCGGTCCCGTTCGGGCCGCTCCTACCTGTGGCAGGCCTCCTCCGACGCGGCCGGGCTGGCGGCCCTGCGGATGCGCCGGATGCTCGACGGAGAAGCGGACCGGGACGCCGTCCTGGCCAGCTTCGTGAGCGCGCTGCTCCCGCACGACGAGGACCTGCTGCGGGCGCTGCTGGACGCCGCGTCCGTCGATCCGGCAGCGGCCGACCGTGAGAGCTGACCCGTGGGCTTCTTCGTCTTCCTCCCGCTCATCCTGCCGCTGACCGCGGTGCCGATCGCGCGTCTCACCGAGCAGCACCTGCACCCGCGCGGTGCGGCCCGGCTGATGACCGTGATCAGCGCGGTGATGGCGGTGTGCAGTGTGCTCTGCCTCGGCCTGATCGGCGTGGTGGGCACCGCGCAGATCCCCGGCAACCCGCTGCCGGACAGCTGGTCCGACCCGGAGGTGCGGGCCGCGCTGCCGTACCACGAGACGTTCGGGACGGCCGCGATGTGGCTGCTGGTCCTGGTGGCCGCGGCCTGTGCCCGGACGGTCGGCCGGCATCTGCGGGTGCGCTCCCGGGCCCGGCGGGCGCTGACCGGGTTGCCGGCGGGGCCGGAGTCGGCCGGCGACCTCGCGGTGCTGCCGGACCGCAGCCCGTACGCGTACGCGCTGCCCGGTTCGCCGGGGCGGGTGGTGGTCTCCACCGGGATGCTGGCCGGGCTGCCCGAGGACGAGCGGGAGGCGTTGCTCGCGCACGAGCGGGCACACCTGCGCCACCGCCACCACCGGTACCTGCTGACCACCCAACTGGCTGCCTGCGTCAACCCGTTCCTGCGGCCGCTGCAGTACGCGGTGGCGTTCAGCGCGGAGCGCTGGGCGGACGAGGAGTCGGCGCAGGAGGTGGGGGACCGCCGGATCACCGCGCGGGCGGTGGCCCGGGCGGCCCTGGTGTCGCACGCGGCGCCGGCGCCCGGCTTCGCGGCCTTCGCCGCCCCGGCGCCCGCGCCCGGCCCGGTGCCGCGCCGGGTCGCCGCACTGCTCGGCCCGGTGCCGACGTCCCGCAACTGGCCCCCGGCGAAGACCCGGGCGGGCCTGGCCGCGATGGTCGCCGCGGCCGGTACGGCGGCGTCGGCGCTGTGCGCGCTCAACGCCGCCGTGGCCCTGCTGGTGGTGCTGAAGGCCGTCACCCCGCTGTAGACCGGGTGGATCAGGCAGATCAGGCAGTGGCGAGCGCGTCCAGGGCGGCCTCGGCGTCGGCCAGGGACTTCGCGGCGATCGGCTGCAGCCCGGCCAGGGCGGGGATGTCGTCGGCGCGGGTGAGTTCGGCCGGGACGATGTGCAGGTGCTCGGCCGGGACGCCGAGCCTGGCGAAGTAGGCCCGCAGGTACGGGGTCTGGAAGTCGAAGGCCTCACGCGGGGTGCCGGGGCCGTAGCCGCCGCCGCGGGCGGCCGCGACGACGACCCGGGTGCGGCGCAGCAGGCTCTCGCCGGTGGCCGGGTCGGTGTAGACGCCGGGGAAGCTGATCCGGTCGATCCAGGCCTTGAACACGGCCGGGACGGTGAGGTTGTACATCGGCACGCCGAGCAGCACGGTGTCGGCGGCGAGCAGCCGGTCGACCAGCGGGTGGGTGAGGGACCACTCGTGTTCCTCGTCCGGGCCTTCGGCGAGGGCGGCGATGTCGGAGGCCGGGATGGTCCCCTTGCGTTCGACGCGGCGGCCGAGCATGGCGTACCCGGCGCCGATCGTGGCGACCGGCTCGGCGGTGAGGTCCCGGTAGACGTACCGGCCGGCGGAGCCGTGCCGGGCGCGCCAGGCGGCGGCGAACCGGGCGGTCAGCGCGCGGCTGACCGAGTCGCCGAGGCTGATGCTGGAGTCCAGGTGCAGCAGGGTGGTGGTGGTCACAGCGTTCTCCCGTCACTTCGGTGGTGGGTGGATCGTCATCGGTGTGACGGGCGGGGCCGAGGAAAGGTGACCGATGGACCGGGACGAGGTGCTGGCGGCGCGGTTCGAGGCCGAGCGGGGGAGGCTGCGGGCGGTCGCCCAGCGGATGCTCGGGTCGACGGGCGAGGCGGAGGAGGCCGTCCAGGAGGCGTGGCTGCGGCTGGACCGGGCCGGCCCGGACGAGGTGGACAACCTGCCGGGCTGGCTGACCACGGTGGTGTCGCGGATCTGCCTGGACGTGCTGCGGGCCCGCGCGGTGCGCCGCGAGGAGCCGACCGGTGACGCGTTGCCGGCCGGTCTGCCGGACCCGGCGGCCGGGGCGGGGGCCGAGGGCGCGGACCCGGAGCGGGAGGCGCTGCTGGTCGACTCGGTGGGCCGGGCGCTGCTGGTGGTGCTGGACCGGCTGGGGCCGGCCGAGCGGGTCGCCTTCGTGCTGCACGACGGTTTCGCGGTGCCGTTCGAGCAGATCGCGCCGATCGTCGGCCGGACCCCGGTGGCCGCCAAGAAGCTGGCCAGCCGGGCCCGGCAGCGGGTGCGCGGGGCGGCCGTGCTGCCGCCGGAGCGGCTGGCCGGGCACCGGCGGGTGGTGGAGGCGTTCCTGTCCGCCGCCCGGGGCGGGGACCTGGCCGCGCTGCTGGCGGTGCTGGCGCCGGACGTGGTGCGCCGGGCCGATCCGGCCGCGCTGCCGGCCGGGCGTTCCCCGGTGGCCCGGGGCGCGGAGACGGTGGCCCGGGAGACGACGGTGTTCGGCCGGCGGGCCCGGTTCGGCGCGGTGGCACTGGTGGACGGGGTGCCGGGGATCGTGATCGCCCCGGGCGGGCGGTTGCGGCTGGTGCTGCGGGTGGCGGTGGCGGACGGCCTGGTGGCCGGCTACGAGGTGGTCGCCGACCCGGAGCGGCTGGCCGCCCTGGA
The DNA here is from genome assembly GCF_056435345.1 of Kitasatospora sp. NPDC043950. NCBI lineage: Bacteria > Bacillati > Actinomycetota > Actinomycetes > Kitasatosporales > Streptomycetaceae > Kitasatospora > Kitasatospora sp. NPDC043950. The sequence goes on along the minus strand of NZ_JBWKER010000036.1, from coordinate 47,713 downwards.
GCTGGCCGTGCTGCCGGAGTGACCGGGTCGCGCCACCGGATCCGGCGGCCCCCAGCCTCAGCCGTCAGCCGTCCAGCGCGTCCCGGAGCCGGCGGAACTCGGCGGCCAGCCCGTCCAGCGTGTAGTGCGCGTTGAGCCCGCTCGGGTTGGGCAGCACCCACACCTCGGTGTCGCCGATGCCCTCCGGCTGGCGGCCGATCGCGGCCCGCCGCTGCCCGAAGGCCGTCCGGTAGGCGCCGATGCCGAGCACGGCCAGGACGCGCGGGCGCAGCCGCAGCACGCGTTCGGTGAGCGCGGCGCCGCCCTCGCGCAGTTCCTCGGCGGTCAGTTCGTCGGCCTTGGCGGTGGTGCGCGGGGCGACGTTGGTGATGCCCAGGCCGAGCGCGGGCAGTTCGCCCTGCTCGTCCGGGCGGAACTGGCGCGTGGCGAAGCCGGAGCGGTGCAGGGCGGGCCAGAAGCGGTTGCCGGGCCGGGCGAAGTGGTGCCCGGTGGCGCCGGACCACAGGCCCGGGTTGATGCCGCAGAACAGCACCCGCAGTCCGGGCCCGGTGACGTCCGGGATGGTGGTGTCCTTGGCCGCCTGGAGTTGTTCGGCGGTGGGCTTCACGGGAGGGAGGGGCTGGTTCGGCACCCGGCCAAGTCTGCCCGTTCCCTGATGAGCCGGGTACGCCGGTTCCGCAGCCAGCGGAGGCCGAACACCACCAGTGCCGCGTACGCCCAGCCCGCGAAGATGTCCACGATGAAGTGCTCGGCGCCGTACACCAGGGTGAACGCCATCGCGAGCGGATAGGCGACCAGCAGCGCCCGCAGCCAGGGGCGGGCCGTCGGCCAGAAGAAGAACAGCAGCATCGCCGGGTAGGCGGAGTGCAGCGAGGGCATCGCGGCGACGTCGTTGGCGAACTGGCTGCCGTTCTCGACCAGCGAGTTGGCCTGCGGCAGCCCGCTCGTGGAGATCACGTCCCATACGACCCGGGTGAGCCCCGGCAGGTGGCCCTCCTGGGCGACCAGCCACGGCGGGTCGGCCGGGTAGAGCAGGTACGTGGCGAAGCCGGCGAAGGTGAGCAGCAGGTAGCAGGCGAGCAGTTGACGGAACCGCTCGTGCCGGCGCCGCCAGAGCACCGCGAGAAGGACGAACACCAGGAAGAAGTGCGAGAGGTAGACGACGGTCGCCGCGTAGTCGTACCAGTGCGGCGAGCCGGGCGTCCACAGCGCGTGCTGGAGCCGGACGGTCCAGGTCTCGCCGAAGCCGAGCACCTCGTCGGCGCGCAGTTGCGGCAGCCAGTGCGGGGCCCACGGGGTGTGCGCGCCGTAGCCGCGCAGCAGCGAGTACGTCCAGACCGCGGCCATCACCGGCACCCAGTCGCGCAGTACCAGCAGGAAGCCGCGTCGGCCGTGCCCGCTGTGCACGGCCGCCGTCAGCAGGGCGCCGATCAGCCACAGGAACACCACGTCGTTGGCGAAGGCCATGCCCTGGGTGCGCAGGTACCAGACGAGCGCGGTCAGGTAGACCGGCCAGGCCAGCAGCCGGAGTCTCGACAGACCGGTACGGCGGGGGCGGGCGGTCACGGGTCGCAGTCGCCCGGCCCGCGCCGGGGTGGGCGGGGCCGGGCTGAGCAGCTTCGTCATGCTCACCGAAACTACCAACGCAAACTTGGAGGACTCTGGGTGAACCATGACCGCCTCGTAAGAAAGTCGCACAGTCGGACCGCCGTTCTGGCGGCGGAGCAGCGGGGTGACGGCCCCGTCATGAGACGAAGCCCAGCTCGTGCGGGGTGTTGTTGAGCCGGCGGCCGCCGGTGGGGGTGACGGTGACGATGTCCTCGATCCGCACCCCGAAGCGGCCGGGCAGGTAGACGCCGGGCTCGATGGAGAAGCACATGCCGGACACCAGCGGCCGCTCCTCGCCCTCGACCAGGTACGGCGGTTCGTGCGTGGTGATGCCGATGCCGTGCCCGGTGCGGTGGATGAAGTACTCGCCGAAGCCGGCCTCGGTGATCACCCGGCGGGCGATCCGGTCGATCTCCTGGCAGCTGACCCCGGGTCGGACCGCCTCGAACGCGGTCTGCTGGGCGAGCCGGACCACGTCGTGCACCTTCTGGACCTCCGCCGGCACCTCGGTGCCGACGTGCACGGTGCGGGTGGTGTCGGAGCCGTAGCCGTCCTTGAGCCCGCCGAAGTCCAGCACCACGGTGTCGCCGGGCCGGATCACCCGGTCGCCGGCCTCGTGGTGCGGGTCGGCGCCGTTCGGGCCGGAGCCGACCACGGTGAAGTCGACCTGGCTGTGCCCGTACTTGATGAGCAGTGCGCCGAGGTCGGCGGCGACGTCGGTCTCCCGGCGGCCGGCGAACTCGACCTCCAGGATGCCCCGGTAGGCGGCGTCCGCGGCGCCGCCGGCCGCGGCCAGCCGCTCCAGCTCCTCGGTGCCCTTGACCGCGCGCAGCATCGGCAGGGTCTCGGTGAGCGAGGTGAAGCCGGTGCCGGGCAGCGCGGCCTGGAGGCCGAGCAGGTGCATCGCCCAGGCGTTGTCGGAGATGCCGTACCGCCCGGCCGGGTCGAGCAGCGGGCGGACGGTGGCGTACGGGTCCTCGCCGTCGGTCCAGTCGAGCAGCCGCAGGGCCGGGGCGCCGGCCGCCCTCTTGGCGTCCGGGCGCTCCAACCTGGGGACGATCAGCGCGGGTGCGCGTCCGGCGGTGATCACCAGGGCGGTGAGCCGCTCGGTGATCGCGGTGGGCTGGTAGCCGCACAGGTAGACCAGGTCGGGGCCGGGGGCGACGACCAGGCCGGACAGTCCGGCGGCGGTCGCTTCGGCGGCGGCCCGGGCCGTCCGGGCGGTGTAGTCCTCGGTGGTGAAGGGTCGAGGCACGGTCGGGTCCTCCTCGAAGGCTGGGCGGGCTACTTGCGGACGGTGTCCTGCAAGTTGAGGTCGTCGATCTTGTCCTGGATCTCGGCGAGCCTGCCCGGGCAGTACACCGAGAGCACGATCGCCTCGGCCCGCACCGCGTCGCGGTCGGACAGCACCGGCCGTTGGCCCGGCCCGTCGGCGCCGTTGGACATGCCGGACGTCCACTGCGCCTGGGTCAGGGCGTTCGACGGGTTCGCGCAGACGGCGCCGCCGTCCTCGCCCAGGGTGTGCACGATCTGGTCCCGCGCGGGCACCGGATAGCCGGCCGAACCCAGCGCCCGGGCGAGCTGCCCGGCCTTGCGGTCGGCCTGGTCGGTGGCGTGCAGTTGGGTGAACGAGAGCAGGCCGGTGATCAGCATCGCGACCAGCAGCCCGATCGCCCCGAGGTAGATCCAGCGGTGCCGGGAGGCCATCAGGCTGGTGGTCATGCCGCACCGCCCGCGGCGCCGCGCAGCTCGGCCGACTCCTGCGCGGCCAGCTCCGCCGCCGCCTCCGGGGAGCGCCAGCCGGGCTTGCGCAGCCGTAGGAACAGGTACGGGACCAGCAGTCCGAGGACCAACAGGCCGCCGCCGACGATCCCGATGTACGTCCAGACGCTGCCGCTGCCGAACTGGGACGACGGTACGAAGCCGATCGCCATCGCGCACGCCGAGGCGAGCAGCCCGACCACGCAGATCGGCACCAGCGCCGGGGCCCGGTAGCCGCGCGGGTGGTCCGGCCGGGTGCGCCGCAGCCGGATCGCGGCGGTGAACATCAGCAGGTAGACGATCAGGTACACCTGCGTGGTGATCACCGAGAAGATCCAGTACGCGCTGGAGACGTTCGGGATCAGCGCGTACAGCAGGGCGATCGCCGTGGTGACCACGCCCTGGGCGACCAGCAGGTTCTGCTGGACGCCCTCCCGGTTCAGCCTCTGCAGGAACGGCGGCAGGTAGCCCTCCTGCCGGGAGATCATCAACAGGCCCTTGGACGGCCCGGCCAGCCAGGTCAGCATGCCGCCGAGCGAGGCCGCGATCAGCGCCACCGCGATCACCGGGGTGAGCCAGCCGATGTCGAAGTACTGGAAGAAGGCGTCGAAGGCCTGCATCACGCCTGCCGTCAGGCTCAGCTCGCTGGACGGCACCACCCAACTGATCGCCAGCGCCGGCAGGATGAAGATCAGCAGCACCATCGCCGACGCGGTGAACATCGAGCGCGGGAACTCCCGCGCCGGATTGCGCAGCGAGGAGACGTGCACCGCGTTCATCTCCATGCCGGAGTAGCTGAGGAAGTTGTTGACGATCAGCACCAGGCTGGCCAGGCCGGTCCACTGCGGCAGCAGGTGCGCGGAGTCCATCGGCGCGGCGGAGCCGTTGCCCTGGCCGAGGAAGACGAAGCCGAGCACCACCAGCAGTGTGCCGGGGATCAGCGTGCCGATCACCAGGCCCATCGAGGACAGGCCGGCCACGGCCTTCGTCCCGCGCGAGGAGACCCAGACGCCGGTCCAGTACAGCACCATGATCACCACGGCGGTGTACGGGCCGTTGCTGGCCAGCTTCGGGTTCACCACGTACGCGATCGTCGATGCCACGTACGCCAGCAGTGACGGGTAGTAGAAGATCGTCATCGCGAACTGGCACCAGACGGCGAGGAAGCCCAGCGGCTTCGACAGGCCCTCCGAGACCCAGCGGTAGACGCCGCCCTCCCAGCCGGACGCCAGCTCGGCGGAGACCAGCGCGGTCGGCAGCAGGAACACCAGCGCCGGGACGAGGTAGAGGAAGACGCAGGCCAGGCCGTAGACGGCCATGGTCGGGGCGGAGCGCAGGCTGGCCACCGAACTCGTGGTCATCAGGGCGAGCGTCAGCCAGGACATCCGGGGTGCGGTGACCACCCGGGCGGCCACCGCGCCGGTCCGCTCGCGGGTGGTCGGGCCGTCGGGGCTCCTCGGGCCGCCGGGGCTCCTCCGGTCACCGGGGCCTCCCCGGCCGCCGGGGTCGCCCTGGTCACCGGGGCTGCTCGGGTCACCGGACCTGCTGGGACCGTCGGGGGCGGCGGCCTCGCCGGGGCCGCCCCGGCCGGGCGAGGGCGCGTCCGTGGAACCCATCTGTCCTCCTCCGGTACGGCCCCGGCCGGCTGCGCGACGTCCGGGCGCGAGGCGCCGCGGGCGCGGACGCCGCCCGGGAGGGGCCCCGGGGCGGGCCGTACCCGGCCAGTTCACCCGGTTGCCGAGGCCGCCGCATGCGGCGTGCACCCGCGCGGGTGAGCGACTGTCAGGGGCGGGCCGCCGGATCCTGCGGCGCCGGCCAGGCGGCGCGGCGCAGCGTACGGCTCGCGGTCGCGGGCAGCAGGGCGGCCGCGAGCAGGACGCTGATCGCGGCCAGCGCGACGGCGGGGGAGAGGTGGTCCAGCAGCAGGCCGCTGCCGAGCGTCCCGGCCGGCATGCCCGCGGTCAGCAGCGTCATGGTCGCCGCGATCACCCGACCGCGGAGCTCGTCCGGCACCTGCTGGAACACCAGCAGGTCCAGCATCACCCGCAGGGCCGGAACGCCGATCCCCACCACGAACAGCGCGGCGAACACGGTGGCCACCCCGCCCGGCAGCAGCGGCGCCAGCGTCACCGGCACGGCGGTCCAGGCCACCACCAGCAGCAGGACGCCCGGCCCGGCCAACCGGTGCAGCCGGGACACCAGGACCGCTCCGGCCAGCGCCCCCACCGCCTCGCCGGCCAGCGCCAGGCCGATCCCGGCGCTGCTCGTGCCCCCGTCCCGCAGCAGCACCATCACCGGCAGCATCAGGGCCGTCCCGGCGAAGTTGACCACCAGCAGGACGGCCAGGGCGGAGCGCAGCAGGGGGGCGGCGGCGAGCAGGCGGAACCCGGCCAGGGCGCCGCCGGACTCGGGGGCCGGTTCCGTGCCGCCCGGTTCGCGGTTCGGCTGTGTGGCGGTTTCGCCGCTCGGCTGTGCGTCGGCGGGGCGGCCGGGGAAGCGCACCACGAGCGCGGCCACCAGCGCGAGCAGGGAGGCGAGCGCGGTGCCGAGGAACGGCACCGCGCTGCCGAGCCCGTACAGGAAGCCGGCCAGCGGCGGACCGGCCAGCGAGGCCCCGGTCATCCGGGCCTCGTCCTGGGCGAGTGCCTGCGGCAGCTGCTCCGGCGCCACCACCGAGCGCAGTGCCAGCAGCCGGATCGGGCCGCTGTACGCGATGGTCGCCCCTACGGCGGCGGCGACGAGCAGCAGGTGGGCCAGGGTCAGCCGGTCGAAGGCCATGGCCACCGGGACGGTCGCCGTGACGAGCAGCCGGGCGGCGTCGGAGGCGATCAGCACCCGGCGGCGGTCGAGGCGGTCGGCGACCACGCCGCCGTGGACGCCCAGCAGCAGGGTCGTGACCATCTGTACGGCCCCGAAGGCCCCGGCGGCGGTGGAGGAACCGGTGAGTGCGAGGACCAGCAGTGGGAAGGCGGTGTCGCCGACCCGCATGCCGAGCGTCGCGGCGGCCTGGCCGGCCCAGAGCGCCTGGAAGCGGAAGTTCCGTCGCAGCGGGACGGGCGGCGTGGCCGCCGCGGCCTTCGCCGCCGTCTCTCCTGCCCCCGCCGCCTCTCCTGCCCCCGCCGCCGTCCTCGACTCGTCAGCCGCCGTTCTGTTCCCCGCCATGGCCCACCCCGCTGTTCGCGCTTCCGACATCATTCACGTTGTCGTGAATGATGTCGGAAGCATGATTGGTTGCGCAAGGGTGAGCGCTCACCAGAGCGTGATTGCGTGCGGCGCGGCCGATCTGCCAAGGTGGTGCCCGTGGCCGAGCACGATCTGGAACCCGCCGACGGCGGCGAGCAACCCACCACCTGGGTCAAGGAACGCCAGGTGGCCGACGTCGCCGTGCTCAAGGCGCTGGCCGACCCGCTGCGGCTGGCCATCCTCGGCGCCCTGAAGTCCGGCGAGGAGCGCCCGCTCACCGCCAAGGAGATCGCCGCCGCGCTCGGCGAACCGCAGACCAAGCTCTACCGCCACATCAAGCAGTTGGAGAAGGCGGGGCTGGTCATCGTGGCCGGCACCCGGCTGGTCTCCGGGATCGTCGAGAGCCGCTACGCCGCCGCCCAGGAGTCGATCCGGCTCGCCCCGGAGATGTTCACCGCGGACTCCCCGGGCCGCTCCGAGGCGTACGACGCCATCCTGGCCGCCATGGACCGGGTCCGCGGCGACTTCCGCGCCCAGGTCCTCGGCGGGCGGCTGGACTTCAGCTCGCCCCGGGACGGATCGGTCGGGCCGCCCGGACTGTTCGTGCACTCGACGCTGCGGCTCAGCCCGGACCGGCTGATCCGGCTGCGGACCCAACTCGCCGCAGTCATCGACGAGCTGAACGAGGAAGCGCCCAGCACGGCCGAGGACGCGGTGGACGTGACGGTCTTCACCCTGCTCTACGGACTCCAGCCGGGCACGGAATCATAAACTCCGCGCCGACTGTCGGTGCGGTGGGACACGATGACCGGCATGTCCTATGAACTCCAGGCCCTGATAGGAACATTCGAGCTGTTGGCGGTGGCCGCGGCGGAAACCTCGACGGCCCGGGTGGTGCCACTGGCGCAGGGTCTGGCCCTGATACCGGTCACCCCCGCGGTGCTCTCCGCCCTCCAGACCGACGACGGCTCGACGAAGCCCGCCGAGGGGGCCGGCTTCGGCTGGCACCCGGGCGGCTTCGAACTCCGGCTGGCCGCCTGGTCCAAGGCCGGCCCGATCGCCTGCGTCGAGGCCGAGTACTTCGGCGGCAGCGGCACCCAGCGCGCCGCCGTCTGGGAGGACGGCCGGATCGTCCTCGGACCGCTCACCAAGGGAGAGTTCGAACCCTTCCCGCCCGAGGGCTCCCCGATCTCCCGCGCCCTGCGGCGGATCGGCGCCCGCACCGAGGCCGGCCGGGTGGACGAGTTCGAGTCCGTCGGCCTGTCCGCCCACCGCGGCACCAGCGGCTGGGCAGCCGCCGACTGACCCGTCGACGACTGAGGTGCCGACGACTGAGATGCCGTCGGATGACTCGCCGTCGGGCGGCCCATCGCCGGATGGCTCATCGTCGGCCGGCCGTCGCGCGTCGTTCGGCGTAGCTGCGGTGGCTGCGTCAGGAATGCTGCCCCACCGTGTGAAGCGGGCGATCCCGCCCGACTCGCACTTGAGAGGGAGCAGTACCCATGCGTGCCACCCGGATGGTCGCCGCGCTGATCGCGGCCCTCGCACTGACCGTGGTCACCACGGCGTCCGCCGCCGGCCACGAAGCCGAGGCCCCGCGCACCACCCTCGCCTCCGTCCCGAACCCCGCCGCCATCCCGGCGCCCGCCGACGTGGTGGCCGCCGCCCCGCTCCTGCCCGCGGACCTGGCACTGCCGACCGTTCCGGTGCCCGTCGTCCCGGCCCTGCCCGCGACCCCGGACCCGAGTGCGGCCCTCGGGGCTCTCGGCGACGTCATCAACCAGATCGCCGGCCTGCTCTCGGAGGCCACGTCCACCACCCCCGACCCCGCGGCCGTCCAACAGCTCGTCGCCACCCTGCAGGCCACCCTGCAGAGCCTGATCGCCCAGCTCCCGGCCGCCCCGGCGGTGACCGCCCCGACCCTGTCCAAGACCTCCGGCCCGGCCACCCTGCTGGACCAGCTCGCCACCCTGCGCGCCCAGGCCCAAGCCCTCGCCACGGCCACCCACCCCCGCCCCGCCGCCGGCTGACCCCACCCACGCGAAAGGCCCCGCCCCCTGGAGCTCAAGCTCCCGGGAGCGGGGCCCTGCCGCACAACCCTCCGGGGGTCAGCGGTAGTTCACGTACTGGATCGCGAAGTCCAGGTCCTTGCCCTTGAGCAGTGCCTGTACGGTCTGCAGGTCGTCGCGGCTCTTCGAGCTGACCCGCAGCTCGTCGCCCTGGACCTGCGCCTTGACGCCCTTCGGGCCCTCGTCGCGGATGATCTTCGCGACCTTCTTGGCATCCTCCGTGGAGATGCCCTCCTTGATGTCCGCGAAGATCTTGTACTCCTTGCCGGACAGCTGCGGCTCGCCGGCGTCCAGGGCCTTGAGCGACAGTCCGCGCTTGATGAACTTGCCCTGTAGGACGTCCAGGATGGCCTTCACGCGCTCCTCGCCGTTGGCCTTCATCTCGATCTTCTCGCCGGAGCGGCTGATCTCGCCGCCGACGCCCTTGAAGTCGAAACGGGTGGCGATCTCACGGGAGGTCTGGTTGATCGCGTTGTCGACCTCCTGCCACTCGACCTTCGAGACGATGTCGAAACTGGAGTCGGCCATGGGTGTTGGTCTCCTTGATGTTCTGGCTTCACTGGCACGGCCTGCCCCACCGGGCGTCCGCCTCCCCAGCCTATCCAGCGGTACCCCGCCCCCGCCCCCGACAGCCACGCCGTGGCCCTTGATCATCACGTGACCTATCGAGTGGCGGAGCACCCCCTGGCATCAGGTATTGTTTACGACGTCGAACGGGGCGGACGCCCCGGGGGACAAGATCCTGGCTGGTTGCCCGAGCGGCCAAAGGGAGCAGACTGTAAATCTGCCGCGTAAGCTACGCAGGTTCGAACCCTGCACCAGCCACAGGACAGAGAACGGCCCCCGATCTGCGGAGACGCGGATCGGGGGCCGTTGTCGTTTTCCCGCCGCGTGATCGTCGCGTGGGCGCCGCGGCGCTGCCGTGCCGGCGGCGAGGACACTTATTGCGCATTGCTTGCAATTACGGTCAGCAGGCAGCAGAGTGGGTGCGGGGGTGGGTGGGGCCGTTCAGCGTGATTGTGGTGGTGTCCCGGGTGTGCGTAGGGCGCGCCGGGGGTTCTTCGCAAGAGCTGGTCGTCTTCCCAACCGGCGCCCGCCGGGACAGCGGCCCACCCATCCCCGCCACCCCCCCGCCATGAGCTCTCCCGCGGTGCGTCAAGGGCCCGTCAATGGTTCCTGGGACGGCGTCAGGAACGCGTAGGGGTCGGGGGGAGGGCGGGGGTGCGGCCCGCAGGATCGGAGGAACAACCGATCGCGGAGGTTCCGTCCGATGCCCAGCGCCATCACCACCCAGGCCGTCACGGCCGAACCCGAACCGCCGGACACCGGCGCGGGCGACGAGCGGCACCGGCTGAGTGCGCTGGGCGGTCTGGCGGCGCTGTCGTTGGACGCCATGGCCTCGGTCGCGTACGGGCCGGAGTCGATCGTGCTGGTGCTGGCCGCGGCCGGGGCGTACGGGCTGGGCTTCACACTGCCGGTGACGGTGGCGATCGCGGTGCTGCTGGGCGTGCTGGTGGCGTCGTACCGGCAGGTGATCGCGGCGTTCCCGGACGGCGGCGGCTCGTACGCGGTGGCGAAGGAGCACCTGGGCCGACGGACGGCGCTGACCGCGGCCGCCTCGCTGGTGATCGACTACATCCTGAACGTGGCGGTCTCGGTGACCGCGGGGGTGGCGGCGCTGACCTCGGCGGTGCCGAGCCTGTACGACGACCGGGTCTGGCTGTGCCTGGGCGTGCTGGCCCTGGTGACGGCGGTGAACCTGCGCGGGATCGCCGAGTCGGCGCGCTGGTTCATGGCGCCGACGGCCGTCTTCGTGGTGTCGATCCTGGCGATCATCGTGGTCGGCCTGTTCCGGGACGGCCCGGCGAGCACCGCGGCCGCCGCGGGCCACGCCTCGACGCTGGCCGAGAACGCCACGACCGTCGGCGCGCTGCTGCTGCTCAAGGCGTTCGCGGCCGGGTGCTCGGCGCTGACCGGGGTGGAGGCGGTGGCGAACGCCGTCCCGTCGTTCCGGACCCCGCGGGTGAAGCGGGCGCAGCACACCGAGGTGGTGCTCGGCGCCCTGCTCGGCGTGATGCTGATCGGGCTGGCCGTGCTGATCGGCCGTTTCCACCTCCAGCCGGTGGAGGGCGTCACGGTGCTGGCCCAGCTCGCCGACGCCTCGCTCGGCCACGGCGCCGCCTTCTACGTCGTCCAGTTCGCCACCGTGGTGCTGCTCGGGCTGGCCGCGAACACCTCCTTCGGCGGGCTGCCGGTGCTGCTGCACCTGCTCGCCCGGGACAACCACCTGCCGCACGTGTTCGCGCTGCGGGCCGACCGCCAGGTGCACCGGCACGGGGTGCTGTTCCTCGCCCTGGTGTCGGCGGCGCTGCTGGTCGGCTCGGGCGGGGACGTGAACAGCCTGGTGCCGCTGTTCTCGATCGGCGTGTTCGTCGGGTTCACGATCTGTCAGGTCGGCATGGTCCGGCACTGGTCCGTGCACCGGCCGGCCGGCTGGGTGCGGAAGGCCGTGCTGAACGGGTTCGGCGCGCTGCTCACCGGGGTCGCGACGGTGGTGGTGACCGGCACCAAGTTCACCGAGGGCGCCTGGGGCATCGTGGTGGCGCTGCCGCTGCTGGTGGTGCTGTTCGAGGCGGTGCACCGCAGCTACGGACTGATCGGGGAGCGGCTGGAGCTGGGCCGGGTGCCGGGCGCGGTGACCCGCCAGCGCAGCCTGGTGGTCGTGCCGGTGACGGCCATCACCCGGCTCACCCGGGACGGCCTGTCGGCGGCGCTGTCGCTCGGGGACGAGGTGCTGGCGGTGACGGTGGTGCACGAGCAGGCCGAGGCGGAGGCGCTGCGGCGGGACTGGGAGCTGTGGCAGCCGGGCGTGCCGCTGGTGGAGATCCCGGAGGACCGCCGCCGGCTGGGCCAGCCGATCGCCGCGTTCGTGAACCGGCTCGGCGAGGAGCACGCCTACGACCGGCTGACGGTGCTGATCCCGGAGGTGGAGCCGGCCCGCTGGTGGCAGCGGGCGCTGCAGAACCGGCGCGGCGCCGTGATCGACCGCGCGCTGCGCCGGCACACCGACGCGGTGGTCTGCCGGCTGCGGATGCGGATGTGACCCGGGCCGCCACCGCTGAGGTGCTGGGCGTCCACAGCCTGGACGCCCGATAACAACCCGGTATCTTGACGCGGTCTTAACGGGGCGGCCCTGACGCCCTCGATACGCCCGGCACGTGCCCGCCCGCAGTGGCCCTGACCTGCGGGAAGTCCATGAGGGCGGGACGTGCCGGGCCGGCGCCGCAACGGATTCCGTCGTGTCCGACCGAACTTACGCTCGCCAACGTGTTCAACGTGCCCCAGGCGCTCAAGCGCCTCGTCATCGGCCGGGCCATGCGCAGCGAGGAGCTCGGCGAGACGCTGCTGCCCAAGCGGCTGGCGCTGCCGATCTTCGCCTCCGACCCGCTCTCCTCGGTCGCCTACGCGACCCAGGAGATCCTGCTGGTGCTCACCGTCGGTGGCGCCGCCTTCCTCTACCTGACCCCGTGGGTCGCGGCCGGCGTGGTCGCGCTGATGGCGGTCGTGGTGATGTCCTACCGCCAGGTGGTGCACGCCTACCCGAGCGGCGGCGGCTCGTACGAGGTGGTGTCCCGCAACCTCGGCGCCAACTCCGGTCTGGTGGTGGCCGCCTCGCTGCTGGTCGACTACGTGATGACGGTCGCGGTGTCGGTGGCCTCCGGGGTGGACAACATCATCTCGGCGCTGCCCTCGCTGGCCGGTCACCGGGTCTGGCTGGCGCTGGGCTTCGTGCTGCTGCTGATGGCGGTGAACCTGCGCGGCGTCCGGGAGTCCGGCAAGGCCTTCGCCGCGCCGACGTACCTGTTCATCGGCGGCATCCTGCTGATGGTGGTCACCGGGCTGGTCCGGGTCGCGCTCGGCGACGCGCCGGTGGCGTCCAGCGCCTCGTACGGGATCCTCCCGGAGGACGGCAAGGACACGGTGGCCGGCCTCGGCCTGCTGATGCTGGGCCTGCGGGCGTTCGCCTCCGGCTGTACGGCGCTGACCGGGGTGGAGGCGATCTCCAACGGAGTCCCGGCCTTCCGGGCGCCGAAGGCGAGGAACGCCGCGCGCACCATGGCCGTGATGGGCACCACGGCCGTGGTGATGTTCGCCGGCATCACCGCCCTCGCGCTGATCGCCAAGGTGCACATCACCGAGGGCGGCGCCTGCCGGCTGTCCGGCTTCCCCGGCGACTGCGCGAGCACGCCCCAGCAGACCGTGATCGCCCAGCTCGCGGCGGCGATCTTCGGCGGCGACCACAGCGTGCTGTTCTACGCGATCCAGGCGGTCACCGCGTTGGTGCTGATCCTGGCCGCCAACACCGCCTTCAACGGCTTCCCGCTGCTGGCCTCGATCCTGGCCGAGCACCGCTACCTGCCCCGGCAGATGCACACCCGCGGGGACCGGCTGGCCTTCTCCAACGGCATCATCGCGCTCGCGGTGGTGGCCGGCGGGCTGCTCTGGCTGTACGACGCGAACGTCACCAGCCTGATCCACCTGTACATCCTGGGCGTCTTCACCTCCTTCACGCTGTCCCAGATCGGCATGGTCCGGCACTGGAACCGGGCGCTGGCCACCGAGACCGACCCGGCGGTGCGCCGCTCGGCGCTGCGCTCCCGGGTGATCAACGCCTTCGGCGCGGTCGTCACCGCGCTGGTGCTGGTGATCGTGCTGCTCACCAAGTTCACCCAGGGCGCCTGGCTGGCCGTGGTCGCCGCGCTGGTGCTGTGGCTGATGATGCGCGGCATCCGCCGGCACTACGACGGCGTCGCCGCCGAGCTGGCGGTGGACGACCCGGAGGCCGAGTCGGCGCGGCCCGCCCGGGTGCACGGGATCGTGCTGGTGTCCAAGCTGCACAAGCCGACGCTGCGGGCGCTCGGCTACGCGGAGGCGTTCCGGCCGGACTCGCTGGAGGCGCTGACCGTGGCGGTGGAGCCGGAGGCGACCGGCGAGTTGGAGCGGCAGTGGACGGAGGCCGGCGTCCGGGTGCCGCTGAAGGTGCTGGACTCGCCGTACCGGGAGATCACCAAGCCGGTGCTGGCGTACGTGCGGGAGCACCGCCGGGACAGCCCCCGGGAGGCGGTCGCCGTGTTCATCCCGGAGTACGTGGTCGGCCACTGGTGGGAGCACCTGCTGCACAACCAGTCGGCGCTGTGGCTGAAGAGCCGGCTGCTGTTCACGGCGGGCGTGATGGTGATCAGCGTGCCGTGGCAGCTGACCTCCTCCGGGCGCGCGGGCGGTCCGTCGCGCCGGGCGCCCGGCGCGGTGCGCCGGGGCGAGCCGGCCCCGGGGAGCGGGTACGAGCGGCTCCCGGCGCCGGAGAAGGTCTGACCGGAGCAGTAGCCGGCCCCCCGGGCCTCCGTCGGCCCCGCCCGCACGAAGCCCGTACCAACCCGCACCCCCACCCGTACGGAAGCCCCGGAATCCCGGGGCTTCCGGCGTTCCGGCGCCGGGCCGATCACGGCCTGATGACGACGGTCACGGCCCGGTGAAGCGGGCGTCAAGGTCGCGTCAACGTCCCGCAGTCACCCGTATGGAGGGCGTCAGGGAGCCATAACGCGCCTCTGACGGCTGCTTTGCTGCATCTGCCGGTCGTCCGCCGGCGCCGCGCGAAGCCCCCGGCCCGCCCGCGGCAGTCTCCCGAACCGCTCTGGTGGAGCCCATGTCCGATCTCATCTACGTCGGTGTCACGGTCGCCGTGTTCGCCGTCATCGCCCTGATCGCGCGGGGGGTGGAGAAGCTGTGAGCGCGGAGAACATCGCAGGTCTGATCGTGGCCGTCGCGCTCGTCGGCTATCTCGTCGTGGCGCTGATCTTCCCGGAGAAGTTCTGACATGGGATCCACTCTCGCGGGCTGGCTGCAGGCCCTGGCCCTGGTCGGGGCACTGGCCCTGTGCTACCGCCCCCTTGGCGACTACATCGCCAAGCTCCTCACCACCACCAAGCACCTCAGAGTCGAGCGCGGCATCTACAAGGTGATCGGCGTCGACGGCGACGCCGATCAGCGCTGGCCGGTGTACCTCCGCTCGGTGCTGGCCTTCTCGGCCGTCTCCGTCCTCTTCCTCTACGGCCTGATCCGCCTCCAGGGCTACCTGCTGCTGAACCTGGGCGTTCCGCAGATGGAGGGCCACCAGGCCTGGAACACCGCGATCTCGTTCGTCGCCAACACCAACTGGCAGTCCTACGCCGGTGAGTCCGCGATGGGCCACCTGGCGCAGATGGCAGGCCTGGCGGTGCAGAACTTCGTCTCCGCGGCCGTCGGCATCGCCGTCGTCGGCGCGCTGATCCGGGGCTTCACCCGCAACCGGACCGACCGGGTCGGCAACTTCTGGGTGGACCTCACCCGGATCAACCTGCGCCTGCTGCTGCCGATCTCGATCGTCTTCGCCCTGGTCCTGGCCGCCTCCGGCGTGATCCAGAACTTCCACGGCTTCCACGAGGTGGCCACGCTCAGCGGCGAGGTGCAGAAGATCCCGGGCGGCCCGGTGGCCTCCCAGGAGGTCATCAAGCTGCTCGGCACCAACGGCGGCGGCTTCTTCAACGCCAACTCCGCGCACCCGTTCGAGAACCCGACCGGCTTCTCCAACCTGGTCGAGATCTTCCTGATCCTGCTGATCCCGTTCGCGCTGCCGCGGGCCTTCGGTCGGATGGTGGGGGACAACCGCCAGGGCTACGCGATCCTCGCCGTGATGGGCCTGTTCTGGGTCGCCTCGGTCGCCCTGCTCACCTTCGCCGAGTCGCAGCACCAGGGCACCGCCCTCCAGGCCGCGGGCTCCGCGATGGAGGGCAAGGAGCAGCGCTTCGGCATCGCCGCCTCCGGCCTGTTCGCCGCCTCGACCACGCTGACCTCGACCGGCGCGGTGAACTCCTTCCACGACTCGTACACGCCGTTCGGCGGCGGGCTGACGGTCTTCAACATGATGCTGGGCGAGATCGCGCCCGGCGGTGTGGGCTCCGGCCTGTACGGCATGCTCGTGCTGGCGATCGTCGCGGTGTTCGTCGCCGGTCTGATGGTCGGCCGCACCCCCGAGTACCTGGGCAAGAAGCTCGGCGGCCGGGAGATGAAGTTCGCCTCGCTGTACATCCTCACCACGCCGACCCTGGTGCTGGTCGGCACGGGCCTGGCGATGGCCCTGCCGGGGGAGCGGGCCGGGATGCTCAACTCGGGCGCCCACGGCTTCTCCGAGGTGCTGTACGCCTTCACCTCGGCCGCCAACAACAACGGCTCGGCCTTCGGCGGCATCACCGTCAACACCGACTGGTACGACACGGCGCTCGGCCTGGCGATGATCTTCGGCCGCCTCCTGCCGATCGTCTTCGTCCTGGCGCTGTCCGGTTCGCTCGCCCAGCAGCAGCCGGTCCCGGCCACCCCGGGCACCCTGCCCACCCACAAGCCGCTGTTCGTGGGCCTGCTGTCGGGCGTCATCCTGATCGTCGTCGGCCTCACCTACTTCCCGGCCCTGGCTCTCGGGCCGATCGCGGAAGGTCTCTCCTGATGTCCACCCCTACGCTCAACCCCGCACCGGCCGACAAGGCTGAGCCCGCCGCGCAGCACAGAGTGGCCAGCGGCCTGCTCGACCCGAAGCTGATCGTCGCGTCCCTGCCGGACGCGGTGAAGAAGCTCGACCCCCGGGTGATGGTCAAGAACCCGGTCATGTTCGTGGTCGAGGTCGGCTCGGTGGTCACCACCGTCTCCGCGATCGCCAGCCCGTCCGTGTTCGCCTGGGCCATCACCGTCTGGCTCTGGCTCACCACGATCTTCGCCAACCTGGCCGAGGCCGTCGCCGAGGGCCGCGGCAAGGCCCAGGCCGACACCCTGCGCAAGACCAAGACCGAGAGCGTCGCCCGCCGGCTCACCGACTGGCCCGCCACGCAGGCCGAGGAGGAGGTGCCGGGCACCGCGCTGCGGCTCGGCGACCACGTGGTGGTCGAGGCCGGGCAGATCATCCCCGGCGACGGTGACGTCGTCGAGGGCGTCGCGAGCGTCGACGAGTCGGCGATCACCGGCGAGTCCGCGCCGGTCATCCGCGAGTCCGGTGGTGACCGCTCGGCGGTGACCGGCGGCACCAAGGTGCTGTCCGACCGGATCGTGGTGAAGATCGCCTCGGAGCCCGGCAAGTCGTTCATCGACCGGATGATCGCCCTGGTCGAGGGCGCCGCCCGGCAGAAGACGCCGAACGAGATCGCGCTGAACATCCTGCTCGCCTCGCTGACCATCGTCTTCCTGGTCGCCGTGGTGACCCTGCAGCCGATGGCCACCTACGCGGGCGCGCCGCAGTCGATGATCGTCCTGGTCGCCCTGATCGTGGCGCTCATCCCGACCACCATCGGCGCGCTGCTCTCCGCGATCGGCATCGCCGGCATGGACCGGCTGGTGCAGCGCAACGTGCTGGCGATGTCCGGCCGGGCCGTCGAGGCGGCCGGCGACGTCAACACCCTGCTGCTGGACAAGACCGGCACCATCACCCTGGGCAACCGCCAGGCCGCCGAGTTCCTGCCCGCCCCGGGCGTGTCCACCGAGGAACTGGCCAGCGCCGCGCAGCTGTCCTCCCTCGCGGACGAGACCCCGGAGGGCCGCTCGATCGTGGTCCTCGCCAAGACCGAGTACGGCCTGCGGGCCCGCGCCCAGGGCGAGCTGACGCACGCCACCTGGGTCCCGTTCACCGCCCAGACCCGGATGTCCGGCGTCGACCTGGACGAGGCCGAGGCGGTCCACCAGGTCCGCAAGGGCGCGGCCGGCGCGGTCACCAACTGGGTGACCGAGAACGGCGGTTCGGTCGGCAACGAGGTCTCCGCCCTGGTCGACGGGATCTCCGCGGCCGGCGGCACCCCGCTGGTGGTGGCCACCAAGGTCGGCGCCAAGCCGGCCCGCGTCCTCGGGGTGATCCACCTCAAGGACGTGGTCAAGGAGGGCATGCGGGAGCGCTTCGACGAGCTCCGCCGGATGGGCATCAAGACCATCATGATCACGGGCGACAACCCGCTGACCGCCAAGGCGATCGCGGAGGAGGCGGGCGTGGACGACTTCCTCGCCGAGGCCACCCCCGAGGACAAGATGGCGCTGATCAAGAAGGAGCAGGAGGGCGGCAAGCTGGTCGCGATGACCGGCGACGGCACCAACGACGCCCCCGCGCTCGCCCAGGCCGACGTCGGCGTGGCCATGAACACCGGGACCATGGCGGCCAAGGAGGCCGGCAACATGGTCGACCTGGACTCCAACCCGACCAAGCTGATCGAGATCGTCGAGATCGGCAAGCAGCTGCTGATCACCCGTGGCGCGCTGACCACCTTCTCGATCGCCAACGACGTGGCCAAGTACTTCGCGATCATCCCCGCGATGTTCGCCGGGGTCTACCCGGGCCTGAGCCACCTCAACATCATGGGCCTGCACAGCCCGCAGTCCGCGATCACCTCGGCGATCATCTTCAACGCCCTCGTCATCATCGGCCTGATCCCGCTCGCCCTGCGCGGCGTGCGCTACCGCCCGTCCGACGCCAGCTCCCTGCTGCGCCGCAACATCGGGGTCTACGGCTTCGGCGGTCTGGTGGTGCCGTTCGTCGGCATCAAGCTGATCGACCTGATCGTCCAGTTCATCCCCGGCCTGAGCTGAGAGAGGAGAATCCGATGTCCAAGCCCCTGCCGACGACCGTCCGCACCCACTTCACCGCACTGCGGGCGCTGCTGGTGCTCACCGCGATCCTCGGGATCGCCTACCCGCTGCTGGTCACCGGGATCAGCCAGGTCGCCTTCACCGAGAAGGCCAACGGCTCGCTCGTGAAGTCCGACGGCAAGGAGGTCGGTTCCAGCCTGATCGGCCAGAACTTCAACCTCCCGAAGAAGAACCCCGACGACCCGAAGGAGGAGGCGCAGCCGGACCCGAAGTGGTTCCAGCCCCGCCCCTCCGCGGCCGGGACCGGCTACGACTCGTCCTCGTCCGGCGCCTCCAACCTCGGCCCGAACAGTGACGACCTGCTGAAGGCCGTCAACGACCGCCGCGCCGCCGCCGCCGAGTTCGACGGCGTCGCCCCGGAGAGCGTCCCGGCCGACGCGCTGACCGCCTCCGGCTCCGGCCTCGACCCGTACATCTCGGTCGCCTACGCCGAGGAGCAGGTGAACCGGGTCGCCAAGACCCGGAACCTGTCGGCGGACGCGGTGCACAAGCTGGTCGAGAAGTACACCGAAGGCCGCTCGCTCGGCTTCCTCGGGCAGGAGGGCGTCAACGTCCTCCTGCTGAACCGGGCACTCGCGGAACAGAAGTGACCGGCGGAACAGGAATGACCGGCGGAGCAGAAGTGACAGGTCAACGGCTGGATCCGTGAAACAGGCCGACCCGGGCCGGGGCACCACCCCCGCGCCCGGGTCGGCCGCCGTACGTCCCGACCCCGGCCCGAGGACGCCCTGGCGGCAGCCCTCGCAGGAACGAAAGAGCAGTGCCCATGGCCCGCGACCTCACCCCCGGCACCGGCGTCCGCAAGGGCCGGCTGAGGGTGTACCTCGGTTCCGCCCCGGGGGTCGGCAAGACCTACCGGATGCTGGACGAGGCCCGGCGCAGACAGGAGCGCGGGGCCGACGTCGCGGTCGGGTACATCGAGTGCCACGGCCGCCGCCACACCGAGGGCATGCTGGACGGCCTGGAGGTCCTGCCGCGTGTCCAACGCTCCTACCGCGACGCCGAGTTCGACGAGATGGACCTCGACGCGGTGCTCACCCGCCGTCCGTCCGTCGTGCTGGTCGACGAACTGGCGCACACCAACATCCCCGGCGGCCGCCACGCCAAGCGCTGGCAGGACGTCGAGGAACTGCTGGCCGCCGGGATCGACGTCATCACCACCGTCAACATCCAGCACCTGGAATCGCTGAACGACGTCGTCCAGAAGATCACCGGCATCCCGCAGCGCGAGACCGTCCCGGACGAGGTGGTCCGCCGGGCCGACCAGATCGAACTCGTCGACATGGCCCCGCAGGCGCTGCGCCGCCGGATGGCCCACGGCAACGTCTACAGGGCGGAGAAGGTGGACGCCGCGCTCTCCAACTACTTCCGGGTCGGCAACCTCACCGCCCTGCGCGAACTCGCCCTGCTCTGGGTGGCCGGGCGGGTCGACGAGGGCCTGCGCGACTACCGGGCCAGCCACAACATCGACCGCGTCTGGGAGACCCGCGAACGCGTCGTGGTCGCCCTCACCGGCGGCCCCGAGGGCGAGACCCTGATCCGCCGCGCCGCCCGGATCGCCGACCGCACCGCCGGCGGCGACCTGCTGGCCGTCCACGTCACCCGCAGCGACGGCCTGGCCGGCGCCTCCTCCGGCGCGCTCGCCCAGCAGCGCCAGCTGGTCGAGACCCTCGGCGGCAGCTACCACGTGGTGGTCGGCGACGACATCCCCACCGCGCTGCTCACCTTCGCCCGCGCCCACGACGCCACCCAGCTGGTGCTCGGCACCAGCCGCCGCGGCCGGATCAACCGCTTCCTCACCGGCCCCGGCATCGGCGAGACCACCGTGGACGACTCCGAGGACATCGACGTCCACATGGTCACCCACGAGTTCACCGGCCGCGGCCGGCTGCCCTCGCTCGGCCGCCGCCACTCCAAGCGCCGCACCATCGCCGGCTACGCGGCCGGCCTCGTGGTGCCCTGGCTGCTGACCGCCGTCCTGTCCCAGGCGCACGAGAGCATCAACCTCACCACCGACGCGCTGATCTTCCAGCTCGGCGTGGTCATCGTCGCCCTGCTCGGCGGCGCCACCTCCGCCCTGCTGGCCTCGGTCACCGCCTCGCTGCTGCTCAACTACTACTTCATCCCGCCGATACACGCCCTGACCATCGGCGAGACCAACAACATCGTCGCCCTGGTCGTCTTCGCCACCGTCGCGCTCGCCGTCGCCACCATCGTCGACCACGCCAGCCGGCTCACCAGTCGCGCCGCCCGGGCCACCGCCGAGGCCGAGACCCTCTCCACCCTGGCCGGCAGCGTGCTGCGCGGCGCCGACGCCCTGTCCGCCCTGATGGAGAAGTCCCGGACGGCCTTCGGCATGCAGGCCGTCGCCCTGCTCTCCCGGATCGACGACGAGGTGCTCGCCCACTCCGAGGCCGAGCACCAGGACGACCCTGACGGGCAGAGCGAGACCACCGAGGTGCCGGTCGGCGCGGACGCCGTCCTGGTCCTCACCGGCCGCCGGCTGCCGGCCGCCGACCAGCGCGTCCTCACCGCCTTCGCCGCGCACGTCGCCGTCGCGCTGGAACGCGACCGGCTCGCCGTGGTCGCCGCCGAGGTCGAGCCGATCAAGGCCGCCGACCGGATGCGCACCGCCCTGCTCGCCGCCGTCAGCCACGACCTGCGCACCCCGCTCGCCGCCGCGCTCGCCTCGGTCGGCTCGCTGCGCAGCCCCGACGTCGAGTTCTCGCCCGAGGACCAGGCCGAACTGCTCGCCACCGCCGACGAGTCGCTGGTCAAGCTCACCCGCCTGGTCGACAACCTGCTCGACATGAGCCGCCTCCAGGCCGGCGCGCTCACCCTGCACCTCGCCGAGACCCACCTCGACGAGATCCTGCCCCGGGCGCTCGACAGCCTCCCCGACCCGTACGCCCCGATCCAGCCGCTCGACCTGGACACCGCGCCGCCGGTGCTCGCCGACCCGCCGCTGCTGGAGCGGGTGCTCGCCAACGTGATCACCAACGCGCTGCGCTACAACGCACCCGGCGCGCCCGTCCTGGTCACCGCCAGCCACCACGCCGACCAGGTCGAGATCCGGGTGATCGACCGCGGCCCCGGCATCGCCCCCGAGGAGCGCGACCGGGTCTTCCTGCCCTTCCAGCGCCTCGGCGACACCGACAACACCACCGGTGTCGGCCTCGGCCTCGCGCTCTCCCGCGGTCTGGCCGAGGCCATGGGCGGCAGCCTGGAGGTCGAGGACACCCCCGGGGGCGGCACCACCATGCTGCTCACCCTGCCCGCCGCCACTCGGGAGGAGCCCGTGCATGAGTGGACGAACTGAACGAACCGCCGAAAGGCGCGTGTCCCGCGAAGTGACCGCCGAGCGGAGCGAGGTGGCCGCATGAGCGAGATCCTGATCGTCGACGACGAACCGGCCCTGCTGCGCACGCTGCGGATCAACCTCAGCGCCCGGCAGTACGCCGTGCGGACGGCCGCCAGCGGCGGCGAGGCGCTGGACCGCGCCGCGCACTCCGCCCCGGACGCCGTGCTGCTCGACCTCGGCCTGCCGGACCTGGACGGCATGGACGTGCTGCGCGGCCTGCGCACCCGCAGCGCGATGCCGATCATCGTGCTCTCCGGCCGGTCCGGTGCCGCCGACAAGGTGGGCGCCCTCGACGCGGGCGCCGACGACTACCTCACCAAGCCGTTCCTGATGGAGGAACTGCTGGCCCGGCTGCGCGCCGTGCTGCGCCGGCCGCTGGGCGGTGCCCCGCTGGGGCGGCCGGTGATAGGCGACCACACCGTCGACCTGACGGCCACCACGGTGACCGGCCCGCGGGGCCCGGTGCGGCTCACCCCGACCGAGTGGCGGATCCTCGCCCTGCTGGTGGCCAACCCGGGCCGGCTGGTGCCCGGGCGGCAGATCCTGCGCGAGGTGTGGGGACCGGCCCAGGAGGCGCGCGGCAACTACCTGCGGGTCTACCTGGCCGGGCTGCGGCGCAAGTTGGAGCGCGACCCGGGCCGCCCGCGGCACCTGATCACCGAACCGGGGATCGGGTACCGGTACGAGCCCTGAACGCCGCCCCGGCAGCCGCCGCGTCAACGACCCGTCAAGAGCGGGCCGGAGGCCGACAGGGGAGCGTCAAGGCAGGCCCGGAGCGGTGGTCCGTGGGCGTAGCGTCAGTGCTGACCGAGCGGGACCGGCTCCAATGTGGGGGAGGCCCGGGACCGCTCCAGCCGCCGTCGAACGGCGGCCAGCAGGTGGGGGAGGGGCGCGCGACATCCGTCGCGCGCCCCTTGAACTTTCTGGGAGGGGGAGGCTGTTCAGCCCCCGCCGGCGCTCCCGGACTGCCGGGGCAGCGCCAGCGCCACGGTGTCCGCGAACTCCCGCACCGCGCTCGTCCGGCTGACCACCCGGCCGCTGTGCACCACCAGCCGGCTGTGGCCGCCCGCGAGCGCCCCCGCCAGGCTGTCCCCGCGCACCGCCAGCAGCTCCGCCGGGAACCCGGCGTCCACCCGGACCGGCGGCAGCCCGAGCACCGCCCGGGCCTGGTTCGCCACCGCGTCGTACGCCGCCTCCAGGCCCAGCTCCCCGCCGGCTGCCAGCAGGTATGCCGACTCCAGCGGATCCGCCCGGCCGACCGGGTTGGACTGGTCCCGCAGGGCGCCGCTGCCGGCCGCCAACGGCACCCGGGCCTCCGTCAACTCCCGCAGCAGGCCCGGCCGCAGCCCCGGCGACCGGCCTTCCAGCCCGGTGCAGCCGCCGTTCTGCGGCAGGCAGACCACCCGCACCCCGCCGGTCGCCAGCACCGTGGACGCGCCCCGGGCCAGCGCCCCGCACGGCCCGAGCGTCACCCGCGGCCGCAGCGGGGCCAACGCGCCGACCAGCCGGGAGAGTTGGGCCGGATCGCCGGCCGTGGTGTGCAGGTCCACCGAGCAGTCCGCCTCCCGGGCGGCCTCCAGCAGCACCTGGACGTACCCGGCCGGATCCGGGTCCAGCTCCGGGCAGCCGCCGGCCGCGGTGGCGCCCAGCTTGAGCGCCTCGCGCAGTTGTGCCCGGCCGTCGGCGCCGGCCCGGCCGGTGAGCAGCCGGGGCATCGCCACCGCCTGGAGTTCGGCCAGGCCGCGCAGCGCCTGCCGGGCGGTGAGCACCGCCTCCAGCCGGCGCAGCCCGTGCACGTCGCCGATCCGGACGTGGGTGCGCTGGGCGGTGGCGCCGTAGCCGAGCGAGGCGAGCGCGGCCTCGGTGACCCGCCGGGTGAGGTCGGAGGGGCTCTCCGGCGGCGGGGCGGACAGGGCGGCGGAGAAGGCGGTGTCGTAGTGGGCGTGCGCCTCCGCGGGGGCCGGCAGCAGCAGGTAGCCCTTGAGGTCGATCCTGGCGCCGGTGGTGATGGTGGGCGCGCCGGGCAGGGCGGGCAGCGGGCCGAGGCTGCCGACGGTGCCGACGGCCTGGATCCGGTCGCCGCTGATCCGGACGTCCACCACCCGCCCGTCGGCCAGCCGGGCGCCGGTGAGCAGGAGGACCGGTCCGTGCCCGAGCGGGTTGGCTGTCGGGCCGGAGCCGGAGTGCGGTCCGTCGGCGGCTGCGCTGTCCATCGCAGGCTCCTTCCCGCGCTGGCCCGTCCGGTCGGCCGGACCGTCCTGATCCCGGGTCGTCCTGACGCCCCGGGCCGTCCCCGTCAATGAGGGTCGAGCCTATGGCGCGTGGGGGCGGGGCGCTCGGAGGCGGGCAATAGTCGTATCGGGTCGGGCCGTGCGGCTGGTGGGCCGATCGAACGCGGGGCCTTGGATCGTCCGTCCGTTCACCTCGCCGACCTGCGGTCTTCGCGTCGGGATACGGATTTCACCTCTGGGCGCGGAACGTGTAATCTCTTCCTCGTTCGCCCCTATAGCTCAGTCGGTAGAGCGTCTCCATGGTAAGGAGAAGGTCTGCGGTTCGATTCCGCATGGGGGCTCTGGTGAAAAGCAGTCGGCTTCGGTTGTGCTGCGGATCACTGTGGCGGTGTAGCTCAGTTGGTAGAGCAAGCGGCTCATAATCGCTGTGTCACCGGTTCAAGTCCGGTCACCGCTACCCCGCGTAGTCGGTCGGGAGATCGCACTCCCGGTCGGCTACTCTTGTTGTGTTCTTATTCGTTGTCCCAGGAAGGCACTCCCGTGGCTGCCACCGACGTCCGCCCGAAGATCACGCTGGCCTGCGTGGAGTGCAAGGAGCGGAACTACATCACCAAGAAGAACCGGCGTAACGACCCGGACCGTCTTGAGATGAAGAAGCACTGCCCCCGCTGCAACTCGCACACCGCGCACCGCGAGACCCGCTGACCCTCTCGCAGGGCATCGGGCCTGTGTGACACAGGTCTTGAGCTCCGGGCCGCATCCCTCAGGGGGTGCGGCCCGGAGTTTTTCGCGTATGCACCCATGCGCGCCCCGCCGGCGGCAACGGCCGCCGGATCCACCGTGCTTCCGAGGAGTTGCCCCATGGCACTCGACCCCTCCTTCATCGGGCGGACCTACCCGCCCACCGAGCCGTACGAGGTCGGCCGGGAGAAGATCCGCGAGTTCGCGATCGCGATCGGGGACACCAATCCGGCGTTCACCGATCCGGCGGTGGCGAAGGCGCTGGGCCACCCCGATGTGATCGCCCCGACGACCTTCCCGTTCGTGATCACCTACCAGGCGGCCTCCCAGGTGGTCGAGGACCCGGAGCTGGGCCTGGACTACAGCCGCGTGGTGCACGGGGACCAGAAGTTCTCCTACTCCCGCCCGGTGCTGGCCGGTGACCGGCTGACGGTCGCGGTCACCATCGACAACATCAAGTCGCTGGCGGGCAATGACGTGCTCACCGTGCGTGGCGAGGTGTCGGACGCGATCGGCGAGCACGTGGTGACGTCGGTCATGACGCTGGTGGCCCGGGCCGCCGACGAGACGGGGAAGTGAACACGATGGCGATCAGCTACGACGAGGTCGAGGTCGGCACCCAGCTGCCGGCGCAGTCCTTCCCGGTGACCCGCGACACCCTGGTGCGGTACGCGGGCGCCTCCGGCGACTTCAACCCGATCCACTGGAACGAAAAGTTCGCCGTGGAGGTCGGCCTGCCGGACGTCATCGCGCACGGAATGTTCACCATGGCCGCGGCCATTCGGGTGGTCACCGACTGGGTCGGCGACCCGGCCGCGGTGGTCGAGTACGGCGTCCGATTCACCCGCCCCGTCCCGGTGCCGAACGACGGCGTCGGTGCGGTGGTCGAGGTGTCGGCCAAGGTCGCCAAGCTGCTGGACGACCGCAAGGTGCAGGTCGACCTGCTGGCCACCACCGGCGGGCAGAAGGTGCTCGGGATGTCCAGGGCGGTCGTCCGGCTCGCCTGAAGGCACCTCGGCCCCAGGTGTGTCCGGCCGCGGCGGGGCCCGTCCGACGGGATTCCCGCCGTGCCCGTCGGCCTTGCGAAGATAGTGATTGGCCACTAACTTGACTCCTATGGCGAGGACGAGCATGCGGATGAGCGCCGAGGAGCGGCGCGAGAGCGTCGTTCGTGCCGCGGTGATCGAATTCGCCAGGAGCGGCTACCGGGGGACGTCCACCGAGGCGATCGCCCGCCGGGTGGGTGTCTCGCAGCCGTACCTGTTCCGGCTGTTCCCCGGCAAGCAGGCGATCTTCACGGCCGCCGCCGAGCGCTGCATCGAGGAGACCTGGAAGGTCTTCGACGAGGCCTCGGTCGGGCTGACCGGGCCGGCGGCCGCCGAAGCGATGTCCGAGGCGTACCTGGGCCTGGTCGCGGACAGCGAGCAGCTCATGATGCAGATGCAGCTCTACGTCTCGGTGTTCGCGGCCCGGACGACCGGCGAGGACGAGATCGGGGAGACCGCCCGGAGGCTCTGGGAGGAGCTGTTCGAGCGGGTCAGGGGCCGGATCGGCGGTGACGTGCAGGGCGCCGCGGAGTTCTTCGCGTACGGGATGCTGATCAACACGCTGGTGGCACTGGGGTACCCCCGGGACCACCGGATCTGGAGCGGCCTGGGCTTCGGAGAGCACGGAGAGCACGGCGAGGGCGGGGAGTAGCGGGCCGCACGGTGGAGTCCGTGCGGCCTTTTTTCGGGCCTCGAAAGTTAGTGATCAATAACTATCTAAGACCCCTGGGGGGAAGTCATGACGGAGAGAACGGAAGAACAGGGCCTGGGACGGCTCGGTGTCTGGACCCTGGTGATCACCAGCGTCGCGGGCTTCATGGCCAGCCTGGACAACCTGGTCGTCACCACCGCGCTGCCGTCCATCCGCGAGGACCTCGGCGGCGGGCTGTCCGACCTGGAGTGGACGGTCAGCGCCTACACCCTGTCCTTCGCCGTCCTGCTGATGTTCGGCGCCGCGCTCGGCGACCGGTTCGGCCGCCGCCGGATCTTCCTGGTCGGGCTCACGCTCTTCACCGTCGGCTCCGCCGCCGCCGCCCTCTCGCCGGGCATCGGCGCGCTGATCGCCGCCCGCGCCGTCCAGGGCGCCGGCGCCGCGGTCTCCATGCCGCTCACCCTCACCCTGCTCACCGCCGCGGTGCCGGCGGCCAGGCGGGGTCTGGCCTTCGGCATCTGGGCGGGCGTCAACGGCCTGGCCGTCGCCACCGGACCGCTGGTCGGCGGGACGCTCACCGAGCACTTCTCCTGGCAGTGGATCTTCTGGGTGAACGTCCCGGTCGGCCTCGTCCTGATCCCGCTCGCCGCCCTCAAGCTCCGCGAGAGCCGGGGCGCCAACCCGGCGCTGGACGTGGTCGGCACGATCCTGGTCAGCCTTGGCCTGTTCGGCGTCGTCCTCGGCCTGATCCGCGGCAACCCGAACGGCTGGACCAGCCCGCTGGTGCTCGGCTCCCTGATCGGCGGCGTCGCGCTGCTCACCGCCTTCGTGCTGTACGAGCAGCGCTGGGCCGAGCACCCGATGCTCCCGATGCGGCTGTTCCGCAGCCGGGCCTTCTCCGCCGTCAACGCCTCCGGCCTGCTGATGTTCCTCGGGATGTTCGGCTCGATCTTCCTGATCAGCCAGCACCTGCAGAGCGTGGGCGGCTACAGCCCGCAGGAGGCCGGCATCCGGATGCTCCCGTGGACGGGCATGCCGCTGATCGTCGCCCCGATCGCGGGCATCCTGGCCGACCGCTTCGGCGGCCGCCCCATCGTGGTCACCGGGCTGCTGCTGCAGGGCGCCGGCCTGGCGATGTACGCGGCGATCACCGGCGGCAGCACCGGCTACGACTACGCCGCCGAGATCCCCGCCGTGGTGATCTGCGGCATCGGCATGTCGCTGTACTTCGCCCCGACCGCCGCCCTGGTGATGGACAGCGTCCGGCCGGAGGAGCAGGGCATCGCCTCCGGCGCCAACAACGCGCTGCGCGAGGTCGGCGGCGCGCTCGGCGTGGCCGTCCTCTCGGCGGTGTTCTCGGCGCAGGGCGGGTACACGTCGGAGCAGTCCTTCATCGACGGGCTGGTGCCCGCGCTGTACGTCGGCGCCGGGGTGGTGGCGGTCGCGGCGGTCTGCGCGTTCTTCCTCCCGCGCCGGGTGAAGCCCGCGGTCGTCGCCGACGAGCCGGCGGCCGTGGAGCCGGAGCAGGCCGGTGCCGAGCGGGCCGAGGACGCGGCGCCCGTCCACGCCGAGGCCTCGAAGGCCTGACCGGCCGATCCGGGTGCGGGGGCGGCCGGGCGGCCGTCCCCGCACCCGTACGCTGGTGGGCGTGCTGGTAGAAAACGACGCCCCCCTCGCCCCGCTGACCACGCTCCGGCTCGGCGGCCCGGCCCGCCGCCTGGTGACCGCCCACACCGACGACGAGGTGATCGCCGCCGTCCGCGCGGCCGACGAGGCCGGCGAGCCGCTGCTGGTCCTCGGCGGCGGCTCCAACCTGGTGATCGGCGACGCCGGCTTCCCCGGCACCGTGCTGCGGATCGCGACCACCGGCTTCGCCCTGGACGGCACCGTGCTGGAGCTGGCGGCCGGCGAGGTCTGGTCGGAGGCGGTCGCCCGCGCGGTGCGCGAGCACGGCCTGGCGGGCGTCGAGTTCCTGGCCGGCATCCCCGGCTCGGCCGGTGCCACCCCGGTGCAGAACGTCGGCGCGTACGGCCAGGAGGTCGCCCAGTCGATCACCGAGGTGGTCGCCTACGACCGCACGGCCGGCGAGGTGGTCACGCTCCCCAACGCCGAGTGCGCGTTCTCCTACCGGCACAGCCGTTTCAAGGCCGAGCCGGACCGCTACGTGGTGCTGCGGGTGCGGTTCGCCCTGGCCGACCACGCGGGGCTCTCCACTCCGGTCAAGTACGCCGAGGTGGCCAGGCACTTCGGCGTCGAGCAGGGCGCGCGGGTGCCGCTGGAGCGGGCGCACGACGCGGTGCTGGGGCTGCGCTCCGGCAAGGGCATGGTGCTGGACCCGGCGGACCACGACACCTGGTCGGCCGGCTCCTTCTTCACCAACCCGGTGCTCACCGCCGCCCAGTACGAGTCCTTCCGGACCCGCCCGGGCACCGAGAACGCCCCCGCCTACCCGGCGCCGGAGGGCTGCACCAAGACCTCGGCCGCCTGGCTGATCGACCGGGCCGGCTTCGGCAAGGGCTACGGCAGCGGCCCGGCGACGCTCTCCACCAAGCACACCCTGGCGCTCACCAACCGCGGCGCGGCCACCGCCGAGGACCTGCTGGCGCTGGCCCGGGAGATCCGGGACGGCGTCCGCGAGGCCTTCGGGGTCGAGCTGGTGAACGAGCCGGTGATGATCGGCGTCAAGCTCTAGGCCCGGTCCACAGGGCACGCCTCAGGTGCCGCTGACCAGCCAGGTGTCGATGTCCGCCAGCAGCTCCTTGCGGACGGCCTCCGGCGCGCGCGAGCCGCGGACGGACTGCCGCGCCAGCTCGGCGAGTTCGGCGTCGCCGAAGCCGAGGACGTCGCGGGCCAGGTCGTACTGGGCGGCCAGCCGGCTGCCGAACAGCAGCGGGTCGTCCGCGCCCAGGGCCAGCGGCACGCCGGCGTCGAACAGCCGCCGCAGCGGGACGTCCTCGGGTCGCTCGTAGACGCCGAGCGAGACGTTCGAGGACGGGCAGACCTCGCAGGTGATCTGGCGGTCCGCCAGCCGTTCCATCAGCCGGGGGTCCTCGGCGGCGCGGACGCCGTGGCCGATCCGGCCGGCGCCCAGGTCGTCCAGGCAGTCCCGGACGGATTCGGGCCCGGCCAGCTCGCCGCCGTGCGGGGCGGCCAGCAGCCCGCCCTTGCGGGCGATCTCGAAGGCCCGGTCGAAGTCCCGGGCGAGGCCGCGCCGCTCGTCGTTGGAGAGGCCGAAGCCGACCACGCCCTGGTCGGCGTACCGGACGGCGAGCCGGGCCAGCGTCCGGGCGTCCATCGGGGACTTCATCCGGTTCGCCGCGACCAGCACCCGGATGCCCACCCCGGTGGCCGTGGCGGCGTGCTCCACGGCGTCCAGGATCAGCTCCAGCGCGGGGATCAGCCCGCCCAGCCGGGGCGCGTACGAGGTCGGGTCGACCTGGATCTCCAGCCAGCGGGAGCCGTCCCGCCGCTCGTCCTGGGCGGTCTCCAGGACCAGCCGGCGGATGTCCTCCTCGTCCCGCAGCACCGAGCGGGCGGTGTCGTACAGGCGCTGGAAGCGGAACCAGCCGCGTTCGTCGGTGGCCCGCAGTCGCGGCGGCTCGCCGGAGCTGAGCGCCTCCGGCAGTCGGACGCCGTGCTTGTCGGCCAGCTCCAGCAGGGTGGCGGGCCGCATCGAGCCGGTGAAGTGCAGGTGCAGGTGGGCCTTCGGGAGGTCCCTGACGTCTCGCGGATTCAACAGGCGTTCCATTCGCCGATACTGCCGCATCGGACCCCCAAACGGGAACCGCCCTCCTTCCGTCCCCCGAAGGGGTGAAAGAGGGCGGTACCCGACGTGAAGCGCGGGTGTCAGCGGGCGTCAGCGGGCGCCGACGGGTGTCAGTCGCGGGCCTCGCCGAGCAGCTTCTGCAGCCGGCCGATGCCCTCGGCCAGGTCGGCGTCGCCGAGCGCGTAGGAGAACCGCAGGTAGCCGGGGGTGCCGAAGGCCTCGCCCGGGACGGCCGCGACCTCGGCCTCGTCCAGGATCAGCGACGCCAGCTCGCCGGAGCTCTCCGGGCGCCGGCCGCGGATCTCCTTGCCCAGCAGGCCCTTGACGGACGGGTACACGTAGAACGCGCCCTCCGGCTCGGGGCAGTACACGCCCTCGATCTCGTTGAGCATCCGCACGATGGTCTTGCGGCGGCGGTCGAAGGCGGTGCGCATCTCGTGCACCGCGGCCAGGTCGCCGCTGACGGCGGCGATCGCGGCGCGCTGGGCGACGTTGGAGACGTTCGAGGTGGCGTGCGACTGCAGGTTGGTCGCGGCCTTGATGACGTCCTTGGGGCCGATCACCCAGCCCACCCGCCAGCCGGTCATCGCGTAGGTCTTGGCGACGCCGTTGACCACGACGCACTTGTCGGCCAGCTCGGGCAGCAGGGCCGGCAGCGAGGTGAAGGAGGCGTCGCCGTACACCAGGTGCTCGTAGATCTCGTCGGTGAGCACCCAGAGGCCGTGCTCCAGCGCCCAGCGGCCGATCGCCTCGGCCTCGGCCTCGGTGTACACCGCGCCGGTCGGGTTGGACGGCGAGACGAAGAGCACCACCTTGGTGTTCTCGGTG
This sequence comes from Kitasatospora sp. NPDC043950, assembly GCF_056435345.1. Classification (NCBI taxonomy): domain Bacteria; kingdom Bacillati; phylum Actinomycetota; class Actinomycetes; order Kitasatosporales; family Streptomycetaceae; genus Kitasatospora; species Kitasatospora sp. NPDC043950. The sequence continues at coordinate 16,756 of NZ_JBWKER010000036.1, read as the reverse complement.
CGGGCGGCCTCCAGCTGCTCGACCGAGACCTTGTAACCGGTGGTCTCGTCGGTCACGACCTCCACCGGGACGCCGCCAGCGAGCTGGACCGACTCCGGGTAGGTGGTCCAGTACGGGGCCGGGACGATGACCTCGTCGCCCGGGTCCAGGATCGCGGCGAACGCCTCGTAGATCGCCTGCTTGCCGCCGTTGGTGACCAGCACCTGGGAGGCGTCCACCTCGTAGCCGGAGTCGCGCAGCGTCTTGGCGGCGATCGCGGACTTCAGCTCGGGCAGGCCACCCGCCGGGGTGTAGCGGTGGTTCTTCGGGTCGCGGCAGGCCTCGACGGCCGCCTCGACGATGTAGTCCGGGGTGGGGAAGTCGGGCTCGCCGGCTCCGAAGCCGATCACCGGACGGCCGGCCGCCTTGAGGGCCTTGGCCTTGGCGTCCACGGCGAGGGTCGCGGACTCGGCGATCGCGCCGACCCGGGCGGAGACCCGGCGGTCGGCGGGGCGGATGGAACGGTCGGGCTGCGGGGTGGAAGCGCTCATGCCTGCATCGTCGCAGAACCGGGACGGACCGGGCATCGCGGTTTCACCATCCGTACCGGACCGTCCACATGGCGGCGCCCGTCGATCCGCCGGTGATCATGCGGGCATGCCGGACATATGCCGGACAACCGGTGCTCCCGGAAGAAGAGGTTCGACCAAACACCCCTCGACCACGTATGCTCACTGCTCGACGGCCCGCCGAAAAAGAACCGGAGCTTCACCAGCTGTGCAGACAGTCGGGGGAGATGCGGTAGGTTGGTCGCTACGGAGTCGCGAGACCCCGTAGGGCAATAGCTCAATTGGTAGAGCACCGGTCTCCAAAACCGGCGGTTGGGGGTTCAAGTCCCTCTTGCCCTGCTGCTTGATCCGTTTTCAGCCCGTTCGCTCCACAGAGCGAGCGGGCTTGATGCGGAGAGGGCGCCGAATCAGCACCGCTTGTAGCCGGCCGTTCGTGCCCCATCGGGCGCGAGCCGCTCGGCCGGACCCGGATTCAGGTGAGGACGAGTGACGGAGACCACGGGCTCCACCGCAACGCCTGAGAGCGGCAACCCCGAGGGGGCCGACGGCGCTGCCGACACCACGCCCGCCGAGGGCGAGGAGAAGTCGCTCTCGCGCCGCGAGCGCAAGCGCGCCGCCCGCGCCGGTGACAAGAAGTCCGGCAAGCGCGGCAAGATGGGCCCGTTCGCCCGAATCGGCCTGTTCTACCGCCAGATCATCGCCGAACTGCGCAAGGTCGTCTGGCCCACCCGCAGCGAGCTCACCCAGTACACGACCGTCGTCGTCGTGTTCGTGGTGGTCGTGATGGGCTTCGTGGCCGGCCTCGACTACGGCCTCTCCAAGCTGAGCCTCCTGGTCTTCGGCTGACCTGGCCGTCCCACCTCCGTAGCAGTCTCCCGACCCGGGCCGAATCATCGGCCCGGGTCGTGCTGTCTGCGCCGGACGTACGAGGCCGCTACCGTGGACTCGGTACTGTTGAAGTCTCCGAGTCCTCTCCTGGCGCCCGCGCGAGCGGCAGCCCGCCGGAGCCGGCCCCGGAGCGCGCCACCTTCACCATCTCCAGGAAAGAAGCAGCCACCGTGTCTGAGTCCCCCCTGTACGACGCCGACGAGACCGTCCGCGAGGCGGATGTCGCCGCCGAGCTGGACGCGGCCGAGCTGGCTGACGAAGCCGAGTCCGCCGAGCAGATCGTTGACGCCGTGGACGGCGACGAGGACGAGGTCGACGCGCACGACGAGGCCGAGGCCGGCGAGCCCGCCGAGGAGGCGGCGCTGCACGTGGAGGACGACGTGGAGCCCGCCGCCGAGGAGACCGAGGCCGACGCCGACGCCGAGGAGGCCGAGGCTGAGGAGGCCGTCGAGGTCGACCCGGTCGCCAAGTTCCGCGAGGACCTGCGCTTCATGCCGGGCGAGTGGTACGTGATCCACACCTACGCCGGCTACGAGAACCGGGTGAAGCAGAACCTGGAGCAGCGCGCCGTCTCGCTGAACGTCGAGGAGTACATCTTCCAGGCCGAGGTGCCGCAGGAGGAGGTCGTCCAGATCAAGAACGGCGACCGCAAGACCATCCGCCAGAACAAGCTCCCCGGCTACGTCCTGGTGCGCATGGACCTCACCCCCGAGTCCTGGGGCGTCGTGCGCAACACCCCCGGTGTCACCGGCTTCGTCGGCAACGCCTACGACCCGTACCCGCTGACCCTGGACGAGGTCGTCAAGATGCTCGCCCCGGACGTCGAGCGCCAGGCGGCCAAGGAGGCCGGCAAGCCCTCGCCGATCAAGCCGAGCGAGATCCAGGTGCTGGACTTCGAGGTCGGCGACTCGGTCACCGTCACCGACGGTCCGTTCGCGACGCTGCAGGCGACCATCAACGAGATCAACCCCGACTCGAAGAAGGTCAAGGGCCTGGTCGAGATCTTCGGCCGGGAGACCCCGGTCGAGCTCTCCTTCGACCAGATCCAGAAGAACTAGTCCCACGGTCTTCGGATCCGGGGCGGGGCCGAGGGCCCTGCCCCGGATCCGTTTTGGTCCAGCGGCGCTAAGGCGTTAGCCTGGTTCGATGTGTGTGTTGGCGGCCGGGTGTCGCCCCGGTTCCGCACACACCAGCACTCACCTCTCGGAAGGACCCGGAGAGACATGCCTCCCAAGAAGAAGAAGGTCACGGGGCTTATCAAGCTCCAGATCAACGCCGGTGCGGCCAACCCGGCGCCGCCGGTCGGCCCCGCGCTGGGCCAGCACGGCGTCAACATCATGGAGTTCTGCAAGGCCTACAACGCTGCGACCGAGTCGCAGCGCGGCATGATCGTGCCGGTGGAGATCACGGTCTACGACGACCGTTCCTTCACCTTCATCACGAAGACGCCGCCGGCCGCGCGCCTCATCCTGAAGGCCGCCGGTGTGGACAAGGGCTCCAGCGAGCCGCACAAGACCAAGGTCGCCAAGCTCACCAGCGCCCAGGTCCGCGACATCGCCACCACCAAGATGCCCGACCTGAACGCCAACGACCTGGACGCGGCGGAGAAGATCATCGCCGGCACCGCCCGGTCGATGGGCATCACCGTCGAGGGCTGACCAGCTCTTTTCGTCCCTGTGGTAGGGCCTGCGCAGGCCCGTGATACCACGACTCCCATCACCATTCAGGAGCAGCAGTGAAGCGCAGCAAGGCTCTGAAGGCCGCGGACGCTCAGGTCGACCGCGACCGCCTCTACGCCCCCCTCGAGGCCATCCGCCTCGCCAAGGCCACCAGCACCACCAAGTTCGACGGCACCGTCGAGGTCGCCATGCGTCTGGGCGTCGACCCGCGCAAGGCCGACCAGATGGTCCGCAGCACCGTGATCCTCCCGCACGGCACCGGTAAGACCGCTCGGGTCCTGGTCTTCGCGACCGGTGACCGTGCCGAGGCCGCGCGTGCTGCGGGCGCCGACATCGTCGGCTCCGACGAGCTGATCGACGAGGTCGCCAAGGGCCGTCTGGACTTCGACGCCGTCGTCGCCACCCCGGACCTCATGGGCAAGGTCGGCCGCCTCGGCCGCGTGCTCGGTCCCCGTGGTCTGATGCCGAACCCGAAGACCGGCACCGTGACCCCGGATGTCGCCAAGGCTGTCAACGACATCAAGGGCGGCAAGATCGAGTTCCGCGTCGACAAGCACTCGAACCTGCACTTCATCATCGGTAAGGCCTCCTTCACCGACGAGCAGCTGGTCGAGAACTACGCCGCCGCGCTGGACGAGGTGCTCCGCGCCAAGCCGTCCGCCGCCAAGGGCCGCTACATCAAGAAGACCGCCATCAGCACCACGATCGGCCCCGGCATCCCCGTGGACCCGAACCGCACCCGCAACCTCTTCGTCGAAGAGGACCCGGCCGCGGTCTGAGCCGATCGGCTCTGAAGCAGTCCGTACTGCGGGCCCGTACCCCCTTCACCGGGGGTGCGGGCCCGCAGTCGTTTCCGGATCGGGACGGGGGTGGATGGGAACGGTTGCCCGAAGCGTCGTACGCTCTGCCGGTCAGATCATGTGCAGAACGTGTGACCGTCGGAGCGTGCCGTGCCGCCCACCCTTCGCCCCGCCGTCGCGGTGGCCACCCTGCTGCTGATCGGTGCCACCACCGGGTGCAGCCTGCTGGCCGCCCCGGGAACCCGCACCCCCGACGGCGATCCCGCGCCCGTACCGCCCCGCCAGGTGGTGCTCGCCGCCGCCCAGGCGCTGGACGACGCCGGCGGCGCCCGGATCGACGTGGTCGAGGAGGGCCCGGCCGGCCGCCGCACCGCGAGCGGCACCCTGACCTGGGGCACCCGGGACGAGGGCGCCCTGACCGTCACCGACGAGCAGGGCACCGGGCAGCTGACTCTGAGGGACGGTGCACTCGACCTCAGCTACCAGGGCGCCCCGCCCAAGCACGCGGACCGGGACGGCGCCGAGTCGCTCGATCCGCGGGCGACCACCGGCCCGGGCGGCTACGCGGGTGGCTGGATGACCGCCCTGGTCACCAACCCGGGCAGCCGCGCGTACGAGATCGCGCAGACCGGGAAGCTCGGCTCGCTCGGCGGCGAACAGCTGGCCGGGACGACCGTGGCGCACTACCAGGGCACCACGCCGGTGGCCGAATACTTCGGCGCGGACCAGGAGTTGACCCCCGCGCGACTCGCTGCGGTGGTCGACTGGTACCGCCGGCGGGGGGTGACGGCGATCGGTTACGACGTCTGGGTCGGGCCCGGCGAGCGGCTGCTGAGACTGCGTGAGACGGCCCGGGGGAGCGACGGCACCACGGTGACCACGACGGATGTCTCGACCCCCGGAGAAGGCGACGCGCCCCCTGTCGAAGCCGGGTGACGGGAGGGGGCTGTCCGGCGCGTGGGACATCTGGCGATCCGTTAGAGTCCGCGTGAGAAGAAGCCGAAAATCGGTTCTTCATCGGATCGTTCGGATCTCACGGGGGACTCCATGCGCGCTGCGCGCCTCGCCTCGACCGTCGTCACCGCGGCCGTGCTGCTCGGTGCCGCCACCGCCTGCGGCAGCAAGGGCGGCGACGCCAAGAGCGGCGACGCGGCGCCGGCCGGAGACCCCAAGGCCGCGCTGGCCGCCTCCGCCCTGGTGATGCAGAAGGCCGGCAACGGCAAGGTCACCATGGTCTCCCCGGACGGCTCGACCCACACCGCGGGCAGCGGCGACGCCGACTGGAAGGACCCGAACCGGACGGCCGTCGACCTGACGGGCGAGGTGGAGACCAAGAAGATCCGGTTCCGGGTGATCGGCACCGACGGCTACCTCGGCGGCGGCGACACCGAGGCCGCCGCCATGGGCGGCAAGCACTGGATCAAGCTGCCCGCCTCGAACGAACTCGGCGACGGCGTCCTGCTGATGAGCCAGCTGCTCAACCCGGTCGCCCAGCTCGGGCTCGCCGCGCAGAGCGGCAAGCCCGCCAAGGTCGGCCAGGAGAGCCTCGACGGCGTCCAGGTCACCCACCTGCGGGTGGTCGAGGAGGCCTCCGCCATGGTGGCCGGCATGCCGGCGCTCACGGCCGACCAGCGCACGGCCGTCCAGAAGTCCCTGGAAGAGGACGGCAGGACCCTCACCATCGACTTCTGGCTCAACGGCCGGCAGGAACTCGTCCAGTACCAGGAGTACGGCGACAAGAACGGCGAGCACGACGCCGTCACCGTCAAGTACGCGGACCTCGGCAAGGCCGCGAAGATCGACGCCCCCGCCGCCACCGACCTCGGCAGCGAGACCGATCTCCTCAAACTGCTCGGCTGATCCGCCGAGCCCGCGCACCGGAGCCGACACGGCTCCCTCCGTACCGAACGGCTGACCCCCGGGGCGCAGAACGGCAAGTCCACCGTCCTCCACTCGGACTACGGCACGCCGGTCACCGCTGCGGTGCCGGAGGCGGCCGACACGGTGGAACTGGCCGAGCTGGCGAAGCTGGGCAAGGGGGGCGCCACCGGCTGATCCGGGGCAGGGTGGCAAGGTGGCCGGAACGAAAGCCGCCGACGCGGCGCCCGGGCGAGAGGGGACCAGACGATGGCGGGACGACGGCGGTTGGCGGCGCTGGCCGCGGTCGTCCTGCTGGCGAGCGGGCTGGCCGGATGCGGCGGGGGTGGCGGCACGCCGGCCGTGCCCTCCGGCAGCCCGACCCCGACCAGTTCCTCGTCGACCGAGGCGGCCAAGCCCAGCGACCGCTCGCCGCACGGCGTCCTGGTCTCCGCCCAGCTGGCCATGCAGACCGCCCGCCGGGCCAAGGTCAGCTACCGGCTGGGAGCGGACGCCGGGGCCGGGCCGCTGTTCTGGCAGCCCAAGACGGCGCTCCAGATCAAGCGCTCCACCCCGGCCGACGCCGAGCAGCTGATCGTCGTGGACACCGTCGCCTACCAGGGCGGTGACGCCGCCACCGCGGCTCGCCAGGGCGGCCGGCACTGGGAGCGCTTCTCCGTCCCGCCGGACCCGGACGGCCACCGGGAGGTCCCGTACGCGGGGCTGATCGACCTGCTGAACCCGGTCGAGGCGCTGGCCGCCGCCACCGCCGACGGGGTGGACCCGCGGTTCGTGGGTGAGGAGAAGTTCGACGACTCGACGGTCGAGCACTACCGGATCACCACCACCGCCGAGCGCTACGCCGCCGCCCAGACCCAGCTGACCCAGGCCCGCCGGGACGGCCTGCGGGCCGCGCTGGCCCCCGGCGGCTCGATCTCGCTCACCGTGGACCTCTGGCTCAACGACAAGGACCAGCTGGTCCGGCTCCAGCGCACCGGCAGCGGTGACAGCGGCCGGGCGGACGACTCGATCCTCTACTCCGACTTCGCCGGCGCCCTGCTCTCGGTGCAGGCCCCGGCCGAGGCGGACACCGTGGACACCGGGCCCCGGACGGTCTCCCCACTGGCCCGCTGAGCCCCGTCCGGCGCGGCCGGCCCGGCGGGGATCGGCCGTTCAGAGGCGATTTGCCCCGGACGGCCGAGTCCGGTTACTGTTACCGAAGCCAAAGACCGCTGGTTGTCACCGTTCTCGCGAGGGATTCGGTGGCCGAAGGATCTGCGCTTCGTCGCAGGCAGCCCGCGCAGGTGTGTCTGGAGCTTCGACTTCCGGGTCCGCGTTCGCGCGAACATCCGTTGAGGTCGTTTCGAGCCCCGTGCGCCCTGCGCACCGGGGCTCATCTGCTTTTCCGCAGGCTTTCCTTCCGTCCGGTTGGTTCGAGGCGTGAATGGTCGACTTTCGCGGTCGGCCGGATTTCGACATCACGGAAGGAGGCGTAAGCCTATGGCAAGGCCCGACAAGGCTGCTGCCGTCGCCGAGATCACGGACAAGTTCCGTGGCTCCTCCGCGGCGCTGCTGACCGAGTACCGCGGTCTCTCGGTGAAGCAGGTCAAGACCCTGCGTCGCTCGCTCGGCGAGAACGCCGAGTACGCCGTGGTGAAGAACACGCTGACCAAGATCGCGGCCAACGAGGCCGGGATTTCGGAGCTCGACGACCTGTTCAACGGTCCGACGGCTGTCGCCTTCGTCACCGGTGACCCGGTGGAGTCGGCGAAGGCTCTGCGTGACTTCGCCAAGGAGAACCCCGCTCTCATCATCAAGGGCGGTGTCCTTGACGGTAAGGCGCTGTCCGCCGATGAGATCAAGAAGCTCGCGGACCTCGAGTCCCGCGAGGTGCTGCTCGCCAAGCTGGCGGGTGCCCTGAAGGCCAAGCAGTCCCAGGCTGCCGCGCTCTTCCAGGCCCTGCCGTCGAAGCTCGTCCGCACTGTGGACGCGCTGCGCGACAAGGTCGAGCAGGGCGGTGCCGGTACGCCGGCTCCCGCCGCCGAGGACGCCGCCGCCGAGTAATCGGCAGGCTCACGCCTCGCTGCGGGCCCGTGCCCGCCCCACCCGTACATACGGCATCACCTGCCGATTTAGTGGAAGGACGCCATCATGGCGAAGCTGTCCCAGGACGAGCTGCTCGCGCAGTTCGAGGACCTCACCCTCATCGAGCTCGCTGGCTTCGTGAAGGCCTTCGAGGAGAAGTTCGACGTCACCGCCGCCGCCCCGGTCGCCGTTGCCGCCGCCGGTGGCCCGGCCGCCGTTGAGGCCGTCGAGGAGCAGGACGAGTTCGACGTCATCCTCGATGGTGCCGGCGACAAGAAGATCCAGGTCATCAAGGAGGTGCGCACCCTGACCTCCCTCGGCCTGAAGGAGGCCAAGGACCTCGTTGACACCGCTGGTGCCAAGGTCCTGGAGAAGGTTGCCAAGGACGTTGCCGAGAAGGCCAAGGCCGCCCTCGAGGGCGCCGGCGCCAAGGTCACCGTCAAGTGACTTCTCGCCCCCTCTGAGGGGGCCTGAAGCCGGGCCGATCACCCTTGTGGGTGGTCGGCCCGGCTTTTTCGCGTTTCCGGCCCTGAGCGGCCCTGGGACGGCCCCGGGGCCGGTCCGCGGCCGGGATGTGCCGGTGTGGCCGAGAGCCCACTCGGCAGCGTCGGTGCGGACGGGTATGGTGATCACCGTCATCGACTGTGGCCCCCACCACGGCTTCTGTAACGCCGGGGGGCGTCCGGCCGATGGACGGGTCGAGGTCCGCACCGCCTGCGGGCCCTTGACGAACCCGGCGAGGCGCGCGATTCTCAAGGCGCGAGTCCGCCCGGTTGGTTTGCCCCTGGATGCATAACCAGTGGCTCAGGCGGGAAATGACTCCACGTGAGTTATGGGGCCCGGGCAGTGCCCGGGCCGGTGCAGTACCCGGTGGGCGTTCGCGTCCGCCGGCTACCGGGAGGAGTCTCCGATTCGGTTTCCGAATCAGAGCTGGACAGCAGTGTGCCCTTTGGCTACACTGTCCCTTTGCGCTGCCTGTTAGCTGCTCCGTGACTCGTCGCCCGGAGTCTGCGTTGCCCTGAAGGGGTCTGGCATCGCCTCCGCAAAGCGGCTCTGACCTGGGATCTCGATCCCGGCGGAGGCCAGTGGCGAGGGAGGCGGGACCAAGCCCGTGAAGGCCCGGCTGGTACGCGCGTAGTGAGCTCCGAGCCCTCGGAAGGACCCCCCTCTTGGCCGCGCCGCGCAACGCCTCGAACAATTCCGCCGCATCCACCGCCCCGCTCCGCGTCTCCTTCGCGAAGATCAAGGAGCCCCTCGAGGTCCCCAACCTCCTGGCCCTGCAGACCGAGAGCTTTGACTGGCTGCTCGGCAATGCGGCCTGGAAGTCCCGGGTCGAGGCGGCGTTGGAGAACGGTCAGGACGTCCCCACCAAGTCCGGTCTGGAGGAGATCTTCGAGGAGATCTCCCCGATCGAGGACTTCAGTGGGTCGATGTCGCTGACCTTCCGCGACCACCGTTTCGAGCCGCCGAAGAACTCGATTGACGAGTGCAAGGACCGCGACTTCACGTTCGCGGCTCCGCTCTTCGTCACGGCCGAGTTCACCAACAACGAGACCGGTGAGATCAAGTCTCAGACGGTCTTCATGGGCGACTTCCCGCTCATGACCCACAAGGGCACGTTCGTGATCAACGGCACCGAGCGTGTCGTCGTGTCGCAGCTGGTCCGCTCCCCGGGCGTGTACTTCGACTCCACCCTGGACAAGGTGTCCGACAAGGACATCTACTCCTGCAAGGTCATCCCCTCGCGTGGTGCCTGGCTGGAGATGGAGATCGACAAGCGCGACATGGTCGGCGTCCGCATCGACCGTAAGCGCAAGCAGTCCGTCACCGTGCTGCTCAAGGCGCTCGGCTGGACCAACGAGATGATTCTCGAGGAGTTCGGCGAGTACGAGTCCATGCGCAACACCCTGGAGAAGGACCACACCCAGGGCCAGGACGACGCGCTGCTGGACATCTACCGCAAGCTGCGTCCTGGCGAGCCGCCGACGCGCGAGGCCGCGCAGACGCTTCTGGAGAACCTGTACTTCAACCCGAAGCGCTACGACCTCGCCAAGGTGGGCCGCTACAAGGTCAACCGGAAGCTGGGCAACGCCGAGTCGCTGGACTCCGGCGTGCTCACCGAGCCCGACATCATCGGTGCGATCAAGTACCTGGTGAAGCTGCACGCCGGTGAGACCGAGTGGAACGACCAGACCGGTCGCGACATCGTGGTCGAGGTCGACGACATCGACCACTTCGGCAACCGTCGCCTGCGTAACGTCGGCGAGCTCATCCAGAACCAGGTCCGTACGGGTCTCGCCCGTATGGAGCGCGTCGTGCGCGAGCGCATGACCACCCAGGACGTCGAGGCGATCACGCCGCAGACCCTGATCAACATCCGGCCGGTCGTCGCCTCCATCAAGGAGTTCTTCGGCACCAGCCAGCTGTCGCAGTTCATGGACCAGACGAACCCGCTGTCGGGCCTGACCCACAAGCGCCGTCTGTCCGCCCTCGGCCCCGGTGGTCTCTCCCGTGAGCGCGCCGGCTTCGAGGTCCGTGACGTGCACCCCTCGCACTACGGGCGCATGTGTCCGATCGAGACCCCCGAAGGCCCGAACATCGGTCTGATCGGGTCGCTGGCCTCGTACGGCCGGGTCAACGCCTTCGGCTTCATCGAGACCCCGTACCGCAAGGTCATCGAGGGTGTCGTCACGGAGCAGGTCGACTACCTCACGGCCGACGAGGAGGACCGCTACGTCATCGCGCAGGCCAACGCCCCGCTGACGACGGAGCTGACCTTCGCCGAGCCGCGTGTCCTGGTCCGCCGCCGTGGCGGCGAGATCGACTACATCCCGGGCACCGAGATCGACTACATGGACGTCTCGCCGCGCCAGATGGTGTCGGTCGCGACCGCCATGATCCCGTTCCTCGAGCACGACGACGCCAACCGCGCGCTCATGGGCTCGAACATGATGCGCCAGGCGGTGCCGCTGCTGAAGAGCGAGGCTCCGCTGGTCGGTACCGGCATGGAGTACCGCTGCGCCGTCGACGCCGCGGACGTCATCACCGCCGAGAAGGCCGGTGTCGTCCAGGAGGTCTCGGCCGACTACGTCACCGTCGCCAACGACGACGGCACGTACACCACGTACCGCGCCGCCAAGTTCACCCGCTCCAACCAGGGCACCGCCTTCAACCAGAAGGTGCTCGTGGACGAGGGCGCCCGGGTCGAGTCCGGCCAGGTGCTGGCCGACGGCCCGTGCACCGACGAGGGCGAGATGGCCCTCGGCAAGAACCTGCTCGTGGCGTTCATGTCGTGGGAGGGTCACAACTACGAGGACGCGATCATCCTGTCGCAGCGCCTCGTGCAGGACGACGTCCTCTCCTCGATCCACATCGAGGAGCACGAGGTCGACGCCCGTGACACCAAGCTCGGCCCCGAGGAGATCACCCGGGACATCCCGAACGTCTCCGAGGAGGTCCTCGCCGACCTCGACGAGCGCGGCATCATCCGCATCGGCGCCGACGTCGTCACCGGCGACATCCTGGTCGGCAAGGTCACGCCCAAGGGCGAGACCGAGCTGACCCCGGAGGAGCGCCTGCTCCGCGCGATCTTCGGTGAGAAGGCCCGTGAGGTCCGCGACACCTCGCTGAAGGTGCCGCACGGTGAGTCCGGCAAGGTCATCGGCGTCCGCGTCTTCGACCGCGAAGAGGGCGACGAGCTGCCCCCGGGCGTGAACCAGCTGGTCCGCGTCTACGTGGCCCAGAAGCGCAAGATCACCAACGGTGACAAGCTCGCCGGCCGTCACGGCAACAAGGGCGTCATCTCGAAGATCCTGCCGGTCGAGGACATGCCGTTCCTGGAGGACGGCACCCCGGTCGACATCATCCTCAACCCGCTGGGCGTCCCGTCCCGAATGAACCCGGGACAGGTCCTGGAGATCCACCTCGGGTGGCTCGCCAAGCAGGGCTGGGACGTCTCCGGCCTCGCCGACGAGTGGGCCCAGCGCCTCCAGGCGATCGGCGCCGACACCGTCCAGGGCGGCACCAACCTCGCCACCCCGGTCTTCGACGGCGCCCGCGAGGACGAGATCACCGGCCTGCTGGACAACACCACCCTCACCCGTGACGGTGAGCGCCTGGTGAACTCCACCGGCAAGGCCCGGCTGTTCGACGGCCGCTCCGGCGAGCCGTTCCCGATGCCGGTCTCGGTCGGCTACATGTACATCCTCAAGCTGCACCACCTGGTCGACGACAAGCTGCACGCCCGTTCGACCGGTCCGTACTCGATGATCACCCAGCAGCCGCTCGGTGGTAAGGCGCAGTTCGGTGGTCAGCGCTTCGGTGAGATGGAGGTGTGGGCCCTTGAGGCGTACGGCGCTGCTTACGCGCTGCAGGAGCTGCTCACCATCAAGTCCGACGACGTCCTCGGCCGCGTGAAGGTCTACGAGGCCATCGTCAAGGGCGAGAACATCCCCGAGCCCGGCATTCCCGAGTCCTTCAAGGTCCTCATCAAGGAAATGCAGTCGCTCTGCCTCAACGTGGAGGTGCTGTCCTCGGACGGCCAGTCCATCGAGATGCGGGACTCCGACGAGGACGTGTTCCGCGCCGCCGAGGAGCTCGGCATTGACCTGTCCCGGCGCGAGCCGAGCAGCGTCGAAGAGGTCTGACGGAGGTTGGGCCGGCTGCCCGAGCAGCCGGCCCGCCCCCAGGCCCCCCTCAGACCACATGAACGACTCTCGACTTACGAAAGAGGGCTTGACGACCAGTGCTTGACGTCAACTTCTTCGACGAGCTCCGCATCGGCCTGGCCACCGCCGACGACATCCGCCAGTGGTCGCACGGCGAGGTCAAGAAGCCGGAGACCATCAACTACCGCACCCTGAAGCCCGAAAAGGACGGACTCTTCTGCGAGAAGATCTTCGGCCCCACCCGGGACTGGGAGTGCTACTGCGGTAAGTACAAGCGCGTCCGCTTCAAGGGCATCATCTGTGAGCGCTGCGGCGTCGAGGTGACCCGCGCCAAGGTGCGCCGTGAGCGGATGGGCCACATCGAGCTGGCCGCCCCGGTCACCCACATCTGGTACTTCAAGGGCGTGCCGTCCCGCCTGGGCTACCTGCTCGACCTGGCGCCGAAGGACCTCGAGAAGGTCATCTACTTCGCCGCCTACATGATCACCTGGGTCGACGACGAGCGCCGCCAGCGCGACCTGCCGTCCCTGGAGGCGCACGTCTCGGTCGAGCGCCAGCAGATCGAGAACCGCCGCGACTCCGACCTCGAGGCCCGTGCCAAGAAGGCCGAGACCGACCTGGCCGAGCTGGAGGCCGAGGGCGCCAAGGCCGACGTGCGCCGCAAGGTGCGCGAGGGCGCCGAGCGCGAGATGAAGCAGCTGCGCGACCGCGCGCAGCGCGAGCTCGACCGCCTCGACGAGGTGTGGGCCCGCTTCAAGAACCTCAAGGTCCAGGACCTCGAGGGCGACGAGCTGCTCTACCGCGAGCTGCGCGACCGCTTCGGCACCTACTTCTCCGGCTCGATGGGCGCGGCGGCCCTCAAGGACCGCCTCGAGACCTTCGACCTGGCGGAGGAGTCCGAGCGCCTGCGCGAGATCATCCGCACCGGCAAGGGCCAGAAGAAGACCCGTGCGCTGAAGCGCCTCAAGGTCGTCTCCGCGTTCCTGCAGACCACCAACAAGCCCAACGGCATGGTGCTGGACTGCGTCCCGGTCATCCCGCCGGACCTGCGTCCGATGGTGCAGCTGGACGGTGGCCGCTTCGCGACCTCCGACCTGAACGACCTGTACCGCCGCGTGATCAACCGCAACAACCGCCTGAAGCGGCTTCTCGACCTCGGCGCGCCCGAGATCATCGTGAACAACGAGAAGCGCATGCTCCAGGAGGCCGTCGACGCCCTGTTCGACAACGGCCGTCGCGGCCGTCCGGTCACCGGCCCGGGCAACCGCCCGCTGAAGTCCCTCAGCGACATGCTGAAGGGCAAGCAGGGTCGTTTCCGCCAGAACCTGCTCGGCAAGCGCGTCGACTACTCGGCCCGTTCGGTCATCGTCGTCGGCCCGCAGCTCAAGCTGCACCAGTGCGGTCTGCCCAAGGCCATGGCGCTGGAGCTCTTCAAGCCGTTCGTGATGAAGCGCCTGGTCGACCTGAACCACGCGCAGAACATCAAGTCGGCCAAGCGCATGGTCGAGCGTGCCCGCCCGGTCGTGTGGGACGTGCTCGAAGAGGTCATCGCCGAGCACCCCGTCCTGCTGAACCGTGCGCCCACCCTGCACCGCCTCGGCATCCAGGCCTTCGAGCCCCAGCTGGTCGAGGGCAAGGCCATCCAGATCCACCCGCTCGTCTGCACCGCGTTCAACGCGGACTTCGACGGTGACCAGATGGCCGTCCACCTGCCGCTCTCCGCGGAGGCGCAGGCCGAGGCCCGCATCCTGATGCTGTCCTCGAACAACATCCTGAAGCCGGCCGACGGTCGCCCCGTCACCATGCCGACCCAGGACATGGTGCTCGGTCTGTTCTTCCTGACCTCGGACCGGGAGACGGTGAAGGGCGGTGGCCGTTCCTTCTCCTCGACCGCCGAGGCCGTCATGGCCTTCGACGCCCGCGAGCTGGACGTCCAGGCCCCGATCGAGCTGCGCCTGCCGGCCGGCACCGTCCCGCCGCGCGGCTGGACCCCGCCGGTGGACGAGGAGGGCCAGACGGCCTGGTTCGACGGCGAGCCGTTCCGCCTGACCACCACCCTGGGCCGCGCGCTCTTCAACGAGCTGCTGCCCGAGGACTACCCGTTCGTCGACTACGAGGTGGGCAAGAAGCAGCTCTCCGCGATCGTCAACGACCTGGCGGAGCGCTACCCCAAGGTCGTCGTCGCGGCGACCCTGGACAACCTGAAGGCGGCCGGTTTCCACTGGTCGACCCGCTCGGGTGTCACCGTCTCGATCTCCGACGTCGTCGTCCCGCCGAACAAGCCCCAGATCCTCGAGGGCTACGAGGCGAAGGCGGAGAAGGTCCAGCGTCAGTACGAGCGCGGCCTGATCACCAACGACGAGCGCAAGCAGGAGCTCATCGGCATCTGGACCCAGGCGACCAACGAGGTCGCCGAGGCCATGAACGAGAACTTCCCGAAGACGAACCCCATCTTCATGATGGTCGACTCGGGTGCTCGTGGAAACATGATGCAGATGCGCCAGATCGCCGGTATGCGTGGTCTGGTGTCGAACGCCAAGAACGAGACCATCCCGCGACCCATCAAGGCGTCGTTCCGTGAGGGTCTCACCGTGCTGGAGTACTTCATCTCCACCCACGGTGCCCGTAAGGGTCTGGCGGACACCGCCCTCCGTACCGCCGACTCCGGCTACCTCACCCGTCGTCTGGTCGACGTCTCCCAGGACGTCATCATTCGCGAGGAGGACTGCGGTACCGAGCGCGGCCTGAAGCTGGCGATCGGCACCGTCGGTGCGGACGGCGTGCTGCGCAAGGCCGACGACGTCGAGACCAGCGTGTACGCCCGCATGCTCGCCGAGGACATCACGGTGGACGGCAAGCTCCTTGCCACCGCCAACACCGACCTCGGTGACGTGCTGATCGACGAGCTGATCCGCCACGGCATCGGCGAGGTCAAGACCCGCTCGATCCTGACCTGCGAGTCGGCCGTCGGCACCTGCGCCTTCTGCTACGGGCGTTCGCTGGCCACCGGCAAGCTGGTCGACATCGGTGAGGCGGTCGGCATCATCGCTGCCCAGTCCATCGGTGAGCCCGGTACCCAGCTGACGATGCGTACCTTCCACACCGGTGGTGTGGCCGGTGACGACATCACCCAGGGTCTGCCGCGTGTCGTCGAGCTCTTCGAGGCCCGTACCCCCAAGGGTGTGGCCCCGATCTCGGAGGCCACCGGCCGGGCGCGGATCGAGGACACCGAGAAGACCCGCAAGCTCGTCATCACCCCGGACGACGGCAGCGACGAGATCGCCTACCCCGTCTCCAAGCGTGTGAAGCTGCTGGTCAGCGAGGGCGAGGCGGTCGAGGTCGGCCAGAAGCTGACCATGGGTGCCACCAACCCGCACGACGTCCTGCGCATCATGGGCCAGCGTGCCGTCCAGATCCACCTGGTCGCCGAGGTCCAGAAGGTCTACAACTCGCAGGGTGTGTCGATCCACGACAAGCACATCGAGATCATCATCCGGCAGATGCTCCGCCGCGTGACGATCATCGAGTCGGGCGACGCCGAGCTCCTCCCGGGCGAGCTCGTCGAGCGCGGCCGCTTCGAGACCGAGAACCGTCGCGTGGTCGCCGAGGGCGGTCACCCCGCCTCCGGCCGTCCGCAGCTGATGGGTATCACCAAGGCCTCGCTGGCCACCGAGTCCTGGCTGTCGGCCGCCTCCTTCCAGGAGACGACCCGGGTCCTCACCGACGCGGCGATCCACGCCAAGTCGGACCCGCTGCTGGGCCTCAAGGAGAACGTCATCCTCGGTAAGCTCATCCCGGCCGGTACGGGTCTGCCCCGCTACCGCAACATCCGGGTCGAGCCGACCGAGGAGGCCAAGGCCGCGATGTACTCGGCCGTCGGCTACGACGACTACGACCTGTCGCCCTTCGGCGCCGGCTCCGGCCAGGCGGTCCCGCTGGACGACTACGACTACGGCCCGTACACCGGCTGAGTCCGACGTTCGGCTGTCAGGGCGGTCACCCCTCGCGGGGTGGCCGCCCTGCGGCGTTCCCGCTGCGGGGGCCAGGGGCCAGGGGCCAGGGCCCGGGGCCCGGGGGCCGGGGGCCCTGCGGGGCACGGATTAGGTTCCCCGGCAGAAGTCGCGTAGAGTCGTGTTTACCGACGCGGGGTGGAGCAGCTCGGTAGCTCGCTGGGCTCATAACCCAGAGGTCGCAGGTTCAAATCCTGTCCCCGCTACTCAGTAGCAACGAAG
>NZ_JBWKER010000035.1:0-102132 GCF_056435345.1 Kitasatospora sp. NPDC043950 | reverse complement strand
TTTTTTCCTCCTCCTTTCTGTTTGTCCCCCGCCATTTCCCCCCCCCCCCCCGCCCCCCCGGTCGGGGAGGCCGGCGCGTCGACCCGCCGCGGGAGGGCGCCCCTCCCCCCCCCCCCCCCCCAGGCACCGGCCCAGATGTCGTGGGCGAAGGCCGCCGAGGAGGCCAGGGTGAGCCCGGCGACCACGGCGAGGATGGTGGCGAAGGCGATCGCCGAGATCAGCGCGAACAGCACCACCCCGCCGGTGCTGCCGTTGCCGCCGCCGAGCACCAGGGCGAGCAGCGGGACGGCGGTGTTCCCGGCCGAGTTGGCGTGCCGCACCTCCGCCGAGCCGACCAGCGCGGTCGCGCCCAGGCCGAGCGCGATGGCCATCAGGTAGAAGCCGCCGACCAGGCCGATCGCCCACATCGTGGAGCGGCGGGCGGCCCGCGCGGTGGGCACGGTGTAGAAGCGGGACAGGATGTGCGGCAGTCCGGCGGTGCCGAGCACCAGGGCGAGGCCCAGGCTGAAGAAGTCGAGCCGGCTGGTGAAGGTGGCGCCGTACTTGAGGCCGGGTTCGAGGTAGCGCCGCCCGGCGCCGCTGTGCTGGGCGGCCTGGCGCATCAGCTCGCCGACGTCGCCGTGGAAGCGGACCATCAGCAGCACGGTGAGCAGCACCGAGCCGGCGATCAGCAGGAAGGCCTTGACGATCTGGATCCAGGTGGTGGCCCGCATCCCGCCGATCGTGACGTAGACGATCATCAGTCCGCCGACGGCGACGATGGTCCAGGTCCGGGCCTGGGCACTGTTGGTGCCGAGCAGCAGGGCGACCAGCGAGCCCGCGCCGACCATCTGGGCGACCAGGTAGAGCAGGGTGACGACGACGCTGGCGCCACCGGCCGCGGCCCGGACCTTGCGGCGGCGCAGCCGCAGGGCGAGCACGTCGGCGAGGGTGTACCGGCCGGCGTTGCGGACCAGTTCGGCGACCAGCATCAGCACCACCAGCCAGGCGACCAGGAAGCCGATGCTGTAGAGCACGCCGTCGTAGCCGTACAGCGCGATCAGCCCGGCGACGCCGAGGAAGGAGGCGGCGGAGAGGTAGTCGCCGGAGAGCGCGAAGCCGTTCTGCAGCGGGGTGAAGTCGCGGCCGCCGGCGTAGAAGTCCTCGGTGGCGCTGCCCCGGCGGCCGACCCAGAGGGTGATCGCCAGGGTGACCAGGACGACGACGGCGAACAGCGCGATCGCGAGGTCGTGGTGGTCGCCGGTGGGGGCGACGGGGGGCGGGGTGGCGGTCGTCATCGCGGTCGTCACCGCGGTCGTGATCGTGGTCGTCATCGCAGCTGGTCCTGGGTGTCCCAGCGCAGGCCCAGGGCGGCGCGGTCGCGCTTGGTCCGGGCGTTGCGGGCGTAGAGCCAGGTGAGCAGGAAGGTGGAGGCGAACTGCAGCAGGCCGAGCAGCCAGGCCACGTTGAGCGGGCCGGCCACCTGGCTGCGCATCAGGCCGGGGGCGGCGGCCTGCGCGGCGACGTACATCAGGAACCAGCCGAGGAAGGCTCCGCTGACCGGGAAGACGAACGACCGGTAGCTGCGGCGGATGTCCTGGAAGGCGTCGCTGCGCTGGACGGCCCGGTACACCTCGGTGCTGTCGGTGGCGGGCACCAGGGCCCGGGGGGCGGTCGCCGGTTCGACGGCGGGCTGGGCGGCGGGGGCAACGGCGGCCCGGACGGGCGCCCGCTCGGCCGGTACCGGCTGGACCGCGCGGGTGGGGGCCGACTGGGCCGGTACCGCCGGTTGGCCGGGCACGTCCGGCCGGTCGGCGGCGGTGGCGGCGGCCGGAGCGGCCCACCAGTCAAATCGCTGCCCCTGTCCGGGACTGCTCGTCTGCTGCTGTGGCACAACTGCTCCTGGACCGGCGGGCACTCTGACCCCAACCATGATGGTGGCCGCCGGACAGCCCCTCTGACCATTGCCGATACCTTCACTCGATGAGGTGATCGATCATCCGACAGACACTCATCCGACTACTGCTGCGTACCGGTGATCCCGTGTCGAAAGGCGTACGAGACCGCCTGCGCCCGGTCCCGTACCGCGGTCTTGGCGAACAGGTTGTTGATGTGCGTCTTCACGGTGGCCTGGCTGACGAACAGCCGCTGGGCGATCTCGGCGTTGGAGAGCCCCTCCGCGATCAGCGCCAGCACCTCCGCCTCCCGGGCGGTCAGCCCGTCCGGGAGCTCCCCCGGCCGCCCGGCCGGCTTCCCGGCCCCCGGCGCGGATCCGGCCGCAGGCCCTGAAAGCCTTTCCAGCAAACGGAGTTGGATCTGCGGCGAGAGCCCGGCCGCCCCCGCGCGGACGTCCGCGATCGCCCGGGCGATCTCCTCGCCACCGGCGTCCTTGGTGAGGTAGCCGCGCGCCCCGGCCTGCAGAGCGGGGAAGAGCGAGTCGTCGTCGGCGTAGGTGGTGAGCACCACGACCTCGGTCTGCGGGTGCGCGGCCCGGATCCGCCGGGTCGCCTCGACGCCGTCGACGCGCGGCATCCGCAGATCCATCAGCACCACGTCCGGGTGACACCGTTCCACCAGGGCGACGGCCTCCTCCCCATCCGCCGCCGCGCCGACCACCTCGATGCCGGGCAGCAGCCCCAGCAGCATCACGATGCCCTCGCGCACCACCGTCTGGTCGTCCACCACCAGCACCCTGGTGACTTCTGCCTCGCTCATGCGCCCGCCCCGCTTCGCTCGGCAGTCGCTTCGCGAAATCCGCACCTGCTGATGATGAGCTCGCCGCGCTCGCTCATGCCGGCACCTGCAGCAGCACGCGCCACCCTCCGTCCTCGGGGCCCGCCAGCAGGGTGCCGCCGAGCAGTTCCGCGCGTTCGCGCATCCCCAGCAGACCGTACCCGCTGCCGCTGGCCGCCAGCTCCCCGGACGGTTCGCCGCGCGGAGGGCGGGAGTTGCGCACCTCCAGCTCCACCGCCTCCGTCAGGTAGCGCAGTTCGACGGTGCACCGGGCGCCGGGCGCGTGCTTGCGGACGTTGGTCACCGCCTCCTGCGCGGTGCGCCGCACCGCAAGGGCGGCCTCGGCGGCGAGCGGTCGGGGCGTGCCGGTGACGGTGAGCGCGGCCCGCTCCCGCCCGGTCAGCTCCACCAGGAACTCACCGACCGGGGTGAGCTCGCCGCGCAGCGCGGACAGCGCCTGCCGGGTCTCGACCAGCCCGTCCTGGGCCATCCGCCGGGCGGCGACGACCCGCTCGCGGATCTGCCCGCGGTCGGTGCCGGCGTCCAGCATCAGCCGGGCCGCCTCCAGGTGGACGAGCTGCGCGGAGAGGCTGTGCGCGAGCACGTCGTGGATCTCCCGGGCGATCCTGGCCCGTTCGGCGAGCGCCGCGCTCTCCGCCTCGGCGGCCCGGGCGGCGCGCTCCTGGGTGAGCAGCTGGCGGGCGGTGCCGCGGGCCTCGACGTCCAGCCGCAGCAGGTAGCCGAGCAGGCCGAGCCCGCCGATGGTGGCGAAGATGCTCACCCAGCTCGCCCAGCTGGCGGCAGTGTACGAGCCCAGCGCGGCCGCCGCGGTGAGCAGGCCGGGCGCGGGCGGCAGCCGGACCACCCCGACCACGGCCAGCCCGCACCAGACGAAGTCGGCCAGCAGGTAGGCCTGCCCCCAGTTGGCCAGCCAGGCGCTGCCGAGCAGGGCGACGGCCAGGCCCAGCGAGAGCGCCAGGCGCTGTTCCCGGGTGGCGTAGAGGTAGCCGGTGGCCAGGGCGGCGACCCCGAGCAGTCCGGCCGCCACGACCACCACCGCCCAGCCCGCGTACTTGCCGCCGGAGAACGTCCCCCAGCAGACGACGACCAGCAGGACGGTGCGGCCGAGCAGGGAGAGGGCCCGCCGCGGCCATCTCCCGACCTCGCGCTCCAGCCCCTCGCGGGACGGCCAGCGGGTCCAGTACCACTCGACCACAGGTGCCTCCTCGACGTTCTCGGACAGCGGGCCCGGCAGGCCCCGACAGGGCGGTCAGCGCGGTACGGCGGCCTGTTGCGGCAGGTCCAGGGCCCGTGCCCGCCAGTTCACCACGAACGAGCGGGTCAGCAGCAGGACCGCCAGTCCCAGCAGCAGCGCGCTGCCCGCCTGGTGGACGTGCAGTGCCGCGCCGATGCCGTACAGGGCGAGCCGGATGGCGAGCATGCCGACCCAGGCGGCCACCGTGGCCTTGGTGCCCTTGGCCCAGACCGAGCCGTCCCCGGCCCGCCACAGCCGCACGGTCCAGCCCCAGACGGAGCCCATCGCGACCACCGCCGCCAGGCCGCACCCGACCAGGGTGGCGGACAGCGCGGTGTGCTGGTGGTCGATGAGCTGCGGGTCGCGCAGTGCGAGCACGCCGAGGATCAGCGGCAGCAGCCAGAAACGACGCTCGGTGTCCAGGCGCTGGGCGCGCATCTGGCGCTGGACCACGAGGACCATCACCGCGATGATCACGACGATGTTGACGAGGGCGGTCATCGGACTTCTCCGTCCCGACAGGAGGCTTGTACTGACCTCTCCGACGCTACGGATCCGGCGCCCCCGGTTGATCGGCGCCGGGGTGGACCACAGGTGGAACCGGCAGCACGAGGGCCCTCCACCCGTGGGTGGAGGGCCCTCGTGCCGGAAGGATCCGAAGGCCTCAGGCGTCGATGCGGGAGCGGTCCAGGGTGGCCGCCGAGTCCACGATGAACTCCTTGCGCGGGGCGACGTCGTTGCCCATCAGCAGGTCGAAGATCCGCTCGGCCTGCTCCAGGTCGCCCAGGTTGATCCGGCGCAGCGTGCGGTGGCGCGGGTCCATGGTGGTCTCGGCCAGCTGGTCGGCGTCCATCTCGCCCAGGCCCTTGTACCGCTGCACCGGCTCCTTCCAGCGCTGCCCCTTGCGCTGGAACTCCAGCAGGGTGGAGCGCAGTTCGGCGTCGGAGTAGGTGTAGTGGTACTTCTCCTGGCCGCGCTTGGGGCTGGTGAGCTCGATCCGGTGCAGCGGCGGCACGGCGGCGAAAACCCGGCCCTGCTCGACCATCGGCCGCATGTAGCGGTGGAACAGCGTCAGCAGCAGGGTGCGGATGTGCGAGCCGTCGACGTCGGCGTCGGCCATGAAGATGACCCGGCCGTAACGGGCCTGGTCGATGTCGAAGGTGCGGCCCGAACCGGCCCCTATCACCTGGATGATCGCGGCGCACTCGGTGTTCTTGAGCATGTCGCTCACCGAGGCCTTCTGCACGTTGAGGATCTTGCCGCGGATCGGCAGCAGCGCCTGGAACTCGGAGTTGCGGGCGAGCTTGGCGGTGCCGAGCGCGGAGTCGCCCTCGACGATGAAGAGCTCGCTGCGGTCGACGTCGTCACTGCGGCAGTCGGCCAGCTTGGCCGGCAGCGAGCTGGTCTCCAGCGCGGTCTTGCGGCGCTGGGCCTCCTTGTGCTGGCGGGCCGCGACCCGGGTGCGGGCGGCCGCGACGACCTTGTCCAGCACGGCCCGGGCCTGGAGCTTCTGGTCCTTCTTGGCCGAGGTGAGGAAGGCCTTGAGCTCCTTGGCGACGACGGCGGCGACGATCCGGTTGGCCGCCGAGGTGCCGAGCACCTCCTTGGTCTGGCCCTCGAACTGCGGCTCGGCGAGCCGGACGGTGACCACCGCGGTGAGGCCCTCGGTGGCGTCGTCCTTGGTGATGTCGTCCTCGGCGACGCGCAGCAGCTTGGCCGCGCGCAGCGCCTCGTTGACGGTCTTGGCCAGCGAGCGCTCGAAGCCGGTCATGTGGGTGCCGCCCTTGGGGGTGGCGATGATGTTGACGAAGGAGCGCAGGGTGGTGTCGTAACCGGCGCCCCAGCGCAGCGCGATGTCCACGCCGAGCTGCCGGGTGACCTCGGTGGGGGTCATGTGGCCGAGTTCGTCCAGGACGGGCACGGTCTCCTTGAAGGTGCCCTCTCCGCGCAGCCGCAGCACGTCGCAGACCGGCTTGTCGGGCGCCAGGAACTCGCAGAACTCGGCGATGCCGCCGTCGAAGCGGAAGACCGACTCCTCGACCTGCTCGCTCTCGGTGAGCCGCTCGTCACGCACGACGATGGTCAGGCCGGGGACGAGGAAGGCGGTCTGCCGGGCGCGGCTGTGCAGGTGCTCCAGGGAGAGCCGGGCGTCCTTGAGGAAGATCTGCCGGTCGGCCCAGTAGCGGATCCTGGTGCCGGTGCGGGCCTTGGGCACCTTGCGGGCTCTGGTCAGGCCGTTGGCGGGCTCGAAGGGCGCGTCGGGGCTGGCCTCGGTGAAGATGCCGGGGGTGCCGCGGCGGAAGCTGATCGCGTGGGTGTGTCCGCTGCGGTCGACCTCGACGTCCAGCCGGGCGGAGAGGGCGTTGACCACGGAGGCGCCGACGCCGTGCAGGCCGCCGGAGGCCGCGTAGGAGCCGCCGCCGAACTTGCCGCCGGCGTGCAGCTTGGTCATCACGACCTCGACGCCGGACAGCCCGGTCTTGGGCTCGACGTCGACCGGGATGCCGCGCCCGTTGTCGCGGACCTCGACCGAGGAGTCCGGGTGCAGCAGGACCTCGATGCGGTCGCAGTAACCGCCCAGCGCCTCGTCGACGGAGTTGTCGATGATCTCCCAGAGGCAGTGCATCAGGCCGCGGCTGTCCGTCGAGCCGATGTACATGCCGGGGCGCTTGCGGACCGCCTCCAGGCCCTCCAGGACGAGCAGGTGCCGAGCGGTGTAGTTGGAACCGTCGTCGCCGGCCAGCAGTGCGGACGGCACGGTCGTTTCGGCACTCACGCGGCACTCTCCTCGGTGAAGTTCTGTCTCATCGGTCACATCCGGACGCATCCGGACCATCCGCCAGTGCAGCACGCCGCACCGACAGTCGTCGCCCGGTGTGCTCGCACCCCTCCGCTGGGTGCACAGCACGGCGGGCCGCTCCCGCGCAGCTTGTACGCGCTGCGCGAACAAGGACCGCTCCGGTATCCGGACCCCGGGGCGCCATCTCCTCCCGGTACCACCGGTCCTGGCGGATCGTGGGGCCTGGCACAGGCTCCGGAACTGCCGTTATGCAGGCTACCGGGGCCCGGGGCGGGGCTTATGCTCCAACCCGGCAGAGGATTATGCTACGCGGACCTCGCACCCGGTCCCGATCGGGCGTTCGAGGGACGGGCGGATCCTGGGATTCGGTACGCATGAACCACCGGCCCCCGGGGCACGTCCTCATCAACACAGCAGAATCCTCAGAGAAGAAAAGCCACGAGCGGGAACGTTTTCGGCCTGGTTGGATGTTGACCCTGGTACGACAGCTCGTCGAGCTAGAGAAGAGGCGACGTGACTACTGTTCTGACACCTGCGAGCCCGCTCACCGCGGCTGACCGCTGCGACCGCTGCGGCGCCCAGGCCTACCTGCGCGTCGTACTCGCCAGCGGCGGAGAGCTGCTCTTCTGCGCCCACCACGGCCGGAAGTTCGAGCCCGAGCTCAAGAAGATCGCCGTGGAGATACAGGACGAGAGCGGCCGTCTCAGCGGCACCGCCAACGCCACGGCCGCCGAAGAAGAGCGCTGATCCAAGGCGCCACACCAGCAGTCGGCGTCGAGCTGTGTATCCGGTCGCGCACTCCGCGCGACCGGTGAGCCGGGCGACAGGTCCCCTCGGGAACCGGTCGCCCGGCTCTGCTGTTCACGGAGACCGGCACGCTCCGCAGCGATGTGACGTCAGAACGTGACCAGTTGGTCACCGGCAACGGCCCGGGCGGCCCTCACAGCACCGAGCGCACCGCGTCCGCGACGGACGCCACCCTGGTGTAGACGCCCGGGTGGGCCGCCTCGGCGCAACCCGTCCCCCAGGAGACCAGGCCGACCAGTCGGCCGCCGACGACCAGCGGGCCGCCGCTGTCGCCCTGGCAGGCGTCCTTGCCGCCCTTCTCCTCACCCGCGCACACCATGCCCCGGGCGTCGAACTTGCCGTCCGGCCCGCCCGGGTAGGCCTGCGCACAGGTCTGGTCCGCGATGATCGGCACCTCCACCCCGCGCAGCGTGGGCGAGTAGTCACCGCGCCCGGTGGTGTCGCCCCAGCCGAAGACCCGCGCGGCGGTCCCGGCCGCGTACGGCTCGGTCTCGCCCTGGCCGACCAGGTCGATCACCGGCCGGGAGTCCTGGGGGTCGGCGAGGGTGAGCACGGCGACGTCGTTCAGGTTGGCGGTGAAGGAGTAGTCGGGGTGGATCCACACCGACCGGACGGGCACCTCGCGGCCGGCCGAGCTGCGCATGTCGTCCCGGCCGATGACGGCCTTGAGGCCCGGCCGGTCCACCTTGGCGCCCCTGGACTCGT
Organism: Kitasatospora sp. NPDC043950; assembly: GCF_056435345.1. Taxonomy (NCBI): domain Bacteria; kingdom Bacillati; phylum Actinomycetota; class Actinomycetes; order Kitasatosporales; family Streptomycetaceae; genus Kitasatospora; species Kitasatospora sp. NPDC043950. The sequence goes on along the minus strand of NZ_JBWKER010000035.1, from coordinate 93,853 downwards.
CGTAGAAGCAGTGCGCGGCCGTCACCACCTTGGTCGGCGTGACCAGCGCTCCCCCGCAGAACTGGCCGGAGCGGCCGCTGCCGAACTGCTGGCGGCTGGACAGCGCCACCACCCACGGGTGGTCGACGGTGGTCTCGGCGGTGCCGCCGACCACCCGGCGCTGCGCCCCGGCCGGACCGGCCGCGCCGAGCGCGACCAGCGGGACGGGGACGGCGGCCAGCAGTGCCAGCACGGCGGCCCGTCGGCGGCGGCCCGCACGGGCGGCCGCCGGGCTCGCCGGGGGCGGGGCGGGGGTCGGCAGGGCAGCGCGGTCCGGGTTGGGCAGCACCGTGACTCCAGTCGGCTCGGCAGCAGGCAACCGCCACAGCGTAGGTGATCGACTACACGGTGCGACCGATTCCCGTCGCACCGCCACCCGGACGAGGGACAACGGCCACCCGGACGCTGACCCGCCCGGGCCCGGACAGCGGCGAAGGCCCGGAGCCGTGGGGCTCCGGGCCTTCGTCACACGCTTGCCGTACCGGCCTGATCAGTCCAGGTAGTCACGCAGCACCTGGGAACGCGACGGGTGGCGCAGCTTCGACATGGTCTTCGACTCGATCTGGCGGATGCGCTCACGGGTGACCCCGTACACCTTGCCGATCTCGTCGAGCGTCTTCGGCTGACCGTCCGTCAGGCCGAAGCGCATCGAGACCACGCCGGCCTCGCGCTCGGAGAGGGTGTCCAGCACGGAGTGCAGCTGCTCCTGGAGCAGGGTGAAGGAGACCGCGTCGGCCGGGACGACCGCCTCGGAGTCCTCGATCAGGTCACCGAACTCACTGTCGCCGTCCTCGCCGAGCGGGGTGTGCAGCGAGATCGGCTCACGGCCGTACTTCTGGACCTCGATGACCTTCTCGGGGGTCATGTCGAGTTCCTTGGCCAGCTCCTCCGGGGTGGGCTCGCGGCCCAGGTCCTGGAGCATCTGGCGCTGGACCCGGGCCAGCTTGTTGATGACCTCGACCATGTGCACCGGGATGCGGATGGTGCGGGCCTGGTCGGCCATGGCGCGGGTGATCGCCTGGCGGATCCACCAGGTGGCGTAGGTGGAGAACTTGTAGCCCTTGGTGTAGTCGAACTTCTCGACCGCACGGATCAGACCGAGGTTGCCCTCCTGGATCAGGTCCAGGAAGAGCATGCCGCGGCCGGTGTAGCGCTTGGCCAGCGAGACCACCAGGCGGAGGTTGGCCTCCAGCAGGTGGTTCTTGGCGCGGCGGCCGTCCTCGGCGATGATCTCCAGCTCGCGCTTGAGCTTGGGGGCGAGCTTGTCGGCGGCCGAGAGCTTGTCCTCGGCGAACAGACCGGCCTCGATGCGCTTGGCGAGCTCGACCTCCTGCTCGGCGTTGAGCAGCGGGACCTTGCCGATCTGCTTCAGGTAGTCCTTGACCGGGTCGGCGGTGGCACCGGCGACGGCGACCTGCTGGGCCGGCGCGTCGTCCTCGTCGTCGTCGGAGAGCACGAAGCCCTGCGACTCCTCCTCGGGCTCCGCCTCCTCGCCCGCCTTGTCGCCGGGCAGCGCGACGTCCTCGAGCAGCTCCTCCTCGCCGATGAGCTCCTCGTCGCCCTTGCCCGCCTTGGCGGCGGTCTTCTTGGCGGCGGTCTTCTTGGCCGGCGCGGCGGTCTTCTTGGCCGCGGCCTTCTTGGCCGGGGCGGCCTTCTTCGCCGCGACCGCCTTCAGCCCGGAGGCGACCCCGGTCGTCTCCGAGGTGATCTCGGCGGACACCGTGGGGGCGGACGCCGTGGCGGCCGCCACGGCCGGGGCCGCGACGGGCGCACCGGGCGCGATCCGCACGGGCGGCTTGGTCGGGGCCGTGGGGGCGGCCGGGCTCCGGGTGGTGACAGCCTTGGTGGCGGTGCGCTTGGTGGGGCTCTTGGCAGCAACGCTCTTGCGCTTGGCGCCGGCCGGTTCGGCCGCGCTGACCATGAGGTCCACCCCCTCCTCAATCAGCACCTGGTTGAGGCTGCGCATGACGTTCTTCCACTTGGTGACCGGGATCTGGTCCGCCTCGAACGCCTGGCGCACGTCGTCACCGGCGATCTGCCCCTGGGCCTTGCCCCGCTCGATGAGCGCCAGCAGAGCTGCGGACTCGGCGATCTCGGGGGGAAGCGAACGGGATGTGCTGGCCGACACGAACAACCTCTCGGACGATGAGTGGACTCGAACCCGTACCGGCCGCCCGAGCGGGCGGGGAAGGAAATCGCGCGTCGGGCGCGCGGTGTCGATTCCGACCGACTCGGGCTTGAGGACTGGGTTTGCAGGACGGCAGCAGCGCCGCGGACCAACACAGCATTGTGACATGTTGAAGTATTCCGGAGCTGCTCCCGCTCAGGAGACATCGCTGCTACTCGTCAAGTGTTACGCATGGCCTTCGTGTCGCGGGTCACACCACTCGGCGCCCGCGGCCACGGGGCCGGAATCCATCATCGCGCACTCGCACCGAAACCCGTTGTCATGGACGGGGCATCAAACGTTCGGGTCGGACCGCCGACATGCAGAAGCCCTCCGGCTGCGCCGCGCGGGTGCGGCCGGAGGGCCCTGGAGGAACGGAGGACGGACGGGGCGCCCGCTCACCGGAACGGCCCGCTCAGTGCTCCCGAGGGGCGGGGACGGACGGCTCGATCTCGGGGTGGACGGTGAGCAGCGCCCGCATCGCGGCCTCCCCCGCGGTGCCGTCGCCGGTGCCCAGCGCATCCACCAGCCTGGCGTGCAGGCTGACCGAGGACTCGGAGGCGCGCTCGCAGGAGATGGCCGGCCCGCCCGACACCTGCAGCGCGCCGGCGACGATCCCGGACAGGTGCTCCAGCATCCGGTTGCCGGCCATCTGGAGGATCAGGCCGTGCAGCTCGGCGTCGGCCCGGGCGTAGGTGGAGAGGTCGGCCTGGGCGGCGGCGTGGCCCATGATCTCGACCAGCTCGACCAGCCGCTGCTGGACGTCCTCCCGGCCGTGGCCGGCGGCGAGCCGGGCGGCCAGCGGCTCGATCGCCCAGCGGAGCTCGAACAGCTCCCGGCGCTGCTCGTCCCGCTGCGGGCCGAAGGCGCGCCACTCGATGATGTCCGGGTCCAGCAGGTTCCAGTCGGCGACCGGACGGACCCGGGTGCCGACGTTCGGCCGGGCGCTGACCAGGCCCTTGGCCTCCAGGACGCGCAGCGACTCGCGGACGACTGTGCGGGACACCTCGAACCGCTGGCCGATCTCCTCGGGCACGAGCGGACGGTCGGCGCCCAGGTCGCCGGAGACGATCATCTGGCCGAGCTGCTGGACCAGCTGGCCGTGCAGACCGCGGCCGCGGCTACTGGTGGTCTTGCGGCCGACCCGGGCGAGATCGGACTCGGCGCCCTCCCAACGGGGCGCCGGCGGAGTCGGCCGGTCGGCGTACGAGAAGCGGTCCAGATCGCCGGGGCCGTGGATGGGTCCGTCGGCGGAACGGGCGGGGGTCATGGTGGGGTGCGCAAGGGTACTCACAGCTCCTTTGTCGGCGATCGGCGGGCGCAGCTTGAGAATTCTCGTGAAAAGCACACGAAAGGGTGATCGACCGCGACTGGATAATTGACTTCTTATCAGGAAGAACCGCGCATTACGGTCACTGCTGGTCGATCTTGATGCTTCGGCGCGGCCGCCCCCTCGGCGCCCGGCGTCAGAGCGCGCGCCGCCGGACCTGCACCAGGAGCGCCGCGAGCAGCAGGACGGCCGCGGGCGCCGCCACCGCCGCGAGCAGAGCCGGATCCGTCAGCGCCGCGCTCCCAGCCACCGCCTCGTGCTCCCCGCGGTAAACCCAGCCGTAGGCCCATTCGACGCCGGACTGGAACGGCAGCAGCTCGGCCGCACGGGTCGGCCACGGCCTGCCGGTCTCCCGCAGCAGCAGCGCCACACCGGACTCCAGCAGCGGCGGCAGCGCGCACAACAGCAGCACCCCGACCGAGGCGCTGCGGGTCAGTGACGTCGTCAGCACCCCGGTCCAGCCCGCCACGACGGTCAGCAGGACGAAGGCCAGCAGGGCCGCCGGCGCCCCGTGGCCGGCCGCCAGCGCCACCGGAGCGAACACGCCCGGCAGGTCGGTCAGGCCCGGCAGGTCGGCCAGGCCGGACAGCCCGGTGGCGGCCAGCGCCTGCGACACCTGGTCCGACAAGGCCGAGGGCTCCGCCCAGGCGGCCACCGTCACCCCTCCCGGCAGCGCCAGCTGCACCGCCACCGCGTCGAGGAGCAGGGTCGCCAGCGCCAGCAGCCCCGCGACGGGACCGACCACCAGCAGCTTGGCCAGCAGCAGTCGCACCCGCCGCGGGTACGACACCTGGGAGGCCGGCAGCCCCGGGTGTCGCACCTCGTGCCCGTACGAGAGCGCGCCCAGCACGCCGGCCCCGAACGCGGCGAACGGTAGCGGGATCAGCGGTACGGCGGCGGTCAGCAGCCGCACCCCGGCCGGGACGGCCAGCGGGCCGGCCGGGGCCTGGCTCGCCAGGACGGCGGCCGTGACGGCGTCGCACAGCAGCACGGCGGCGAGCAGCAGCCAGGTGGAACGCAGGCCGCGCAGGCGGCGCAGCTCGTAGGCCAGGACACGCACGGTTCACTCGCTCCGGTGGTCGTCGGGGGTGGCGGGGCTGACGGGACCGCCGGGGGCCGGGGTCGCGGCCGGAACCTGGGCCCCGGCCGGGCGGCCGAGCCGGACGGTGTCGTCGGTCAGCAGGTCGGCGGCGCTCTCGCGGCGGCCCCTGGTCGGGTCGGGCGCGGGCCTCCCGTCGCCGACAGCGGGGCCGGGGTCGGGGTCGGGGGCCGGGGCGAGGGCCGACGCGGATCTGGCCAGGGCGCCGGGGCCGTCACGGAACAGCCGCTCCACGACGACGGTCGGGGTGGGCTCGGCGGGCTCGGCCTGGCGGGGGGTGGCGCCGAGGGCGGAGAGGGCGGTCGCGGCCGAGGCGGCCGGCAGGGCGCGGGTGGGCAGCGCCGCCTCGTCCCGGTGGTGGGCGGCCACCGGGCGGGCTTCCGGGCGGCGGGCGCCCCGGTGGCGCGGGACGGTGACGGCCTGGACGTCGGAGGCCGGTTCCTGAGCGGGCTCAGGGCCGGGTTCGGGGCCGGGTTCGGGACCCGGCTCGGCAGCGGTGGGGCCCGACTGGACACGGAGGTGGCCGGAGCGGCCCGATGCGACCGGCAGGGCGACCCGGGGCGCCGGCTGCTCGACCACCCGGTCGGCCAGCTCGTGCAGCAGGATGCCGTGGCGATAGGCGAGTTCACCGATCTCGGTACGGTCGACGCCCGCCACCGCGAGGCCCGCGCCGCCGTCCCGCCGCACCTCGGCGCCCTGACTGACCAGCAGGTCGGCCAGCCGCGCCATCTGCGGCCCGCGGACGGCCACTTCGGGGCTGAGCCTGGTCCGGCGGAACTCCGCCACCGGCTGGTCCGCCACCAGCCGGCCGCGGTCCAGCGTGATGACCCGGTCGGCGAGCTGCGCGGCCTCCTGCGGGGTGCGGGTGGTCACCAGGACCGTCCCGCCGGCGACGCCGAACGAGTGCAGGAAGGAGTGGAACCACTCGACGTTGCGCGGGGACAGGCCCTCGGTCGGCGCGTCCAGCAGCAGCGTGCCGGGGTCGCCGAGCAGGGCCGCGGCCAGGGCCAGCCGGCGGTGCATGCCGGGCGAGAAACTGCGCAGCCGCTGCCCGGCGACGGCGGCCAGCCGGGTCTGCTCCAGCAGTTCGTCGGCCCGCCGTGCGGGGGCGCCGACCGCCGCGGCCAGCATCCGCAGGTGGCCGTGCGCCTTGCGGCCCGGGTGGCCCGCCACGGCGGCCGCGCCCGGCCCGGGGCCGGGCAGCAGCACGCCGACCTCGCGCTCGGGGCGGCGCAGCCGGCGGTAGGTGCGACCGTCGAAGAGCGTGATGCCCTGGCCGCGTTCGAGTTCGAGCATCAGCCGCAGCGCGGTGGACTTGCCCGCGCCCTCGGCGCCGAGCAGCGCGGTCACCATGCCGGGCCGGGCGTCGAAGGTCAGATCGAGCACCGCGGGCGGCGCGCCCTTGCGGTAGACCTTGGTCAGTCCGGTGATCTGGATCATCGCTGCCTGCTCCCATGCCCTCGGCCGACCTGCCCGACGCGGGGCGCCCCCTGGTGTGTTGGCGCGTGCCAGCACGGCCCCGCGCCAGCACATTAGGGGCCGGTGGCGGAGATTCCGGGCATTACGGGAGCGGCGCGGGCCCGTCGGCCACCCACCTCACCCGATCAGGGGACAATCCGATCCTGCGATTCCCGGGTCGGGGGGAGTCGGCGGCGGGCCCGGGCCGGGTCAGGACTCCGGGCGCAGCATGGGCGGGTTGAGGACGGTCGCGCCGCCCGCGGTGAACAGCTGGGCGGGGCGGCCGCCCTGACGGGTCGTCGTGCCACCGGAGGGCAGCAGGAAGCCGGGGGTGCCGGTGACCTTGCGGTGGAAGTTCCGCGGGTCCAGGACCACGCCCCAGACCGCCTCGTAGACCCGGCGCAGCTCGCCGACGGTGAACTCGGTGGGGCAGAAGGCGGTGGCGAGGGAGGAGTATTCGATCTTGGAGCGGGCGCGTTCCACGCCGTCGGCGAGGATCAGCCCGTGGTCGAAGGCGAGCGGGACGCCGTCGACCGGGCTCCGGCCGAGCAGTTCGCCGACCGGGGCCCAGCGGGCACTGCTGGCGTCGCCGCCGGCCCGGGGGGTCGGCAGGTCGGGGGCGAGGACCAGGTAGGCGACGCTGACCACCCGCATCCGGGGGTCGCGCTGCGGGTGGCCGTAGGTGGCGAGCTGCTCCAGGTGGGCACCGGCCGCGCCGGGGCCGACCGCCTCGTGGCCGGGGGCGGAGTGTGCGCGCAGGCCGGTCTCCTCGGCCAGCTCCCGGGAGGCGGCCTCGGCCAGGCCCTCGTCCGGGCGGACGAAGCCGCCGGGCAGTGCCCAGTACCCCTGGAACGGCGGCTCGCCGCGTCTGACCAGCAGGGCGCAGAGCGCGTGGTCGCGCACCGTCAGCACCACCAGGTCAACCGTGACAGCGAACGGGGGGAAGGCCGACGGATCGTAGCGCGACATGGCGACGATCATAGTCGTCTCTCTGACGATAAGCACAGGCCTGTACACGGACCGCGCCCGGCCCTCCTGAGGTGTCGCCGGAGCCGGGCGGGCCCGGGCAGGGGTGTCAGCGGGCGCCCAGTTGCAGCTCCGCGGAGGCCTCCTCGACCATCGCCACGCCGATCCGGCTCACCCGGACCGAGAAGGGCTCGCCGGCGACCCGCAGGCCGGTCAGCTCCAGCTCGCCGAGCGGAGCGGTGCTGGCCGGGCGGACCAGGACCCGGCCGCCCGGCACGTCGGGGCGGACCCCGGCGAGCGCGAACACCGCGTGCGCGGCGCCGGCCGCCGAGACCGCTGCCGGGCGGCAGGCGGCCGGGTGCGGCACCGGCGGGCAGCCGGGGATCCGCTGCTCCCCCGCGTACATCTCGGGCAGCCGCCCCTCGTAGTGGGCGGCCGCGGCGAGCAGGCCCTCCAGCAGGGCGCCGGCCTCGTTCTCATGGCCGGCTTCGGCCAGCCCGGCGATCGCCAGCGCGGTCTCGTGGACCCGCACCGCGCCGCCGCGGTGGCCCAACGGGTTGAAGCGGGGGGACTTGGCGCTGAGCGTGCGCAGGCCCCAGCCGCTGTCCAGCTCCGGCGCGGCCAGGCGCTGGGCCAGCAGTCGGGTCTGTTCCCGGTCCAGCAGGCTCTCGTGCCGGCCGCCGTCGGCGGCGAGCCCGGTGTCCAGCAGGTGCACCAGGCAGGAGGCGACGGCCGGCAGCGGCTGGCCGCCCGGCGCCAGCGCGGCGGCGGGGCGTCCGCCGGAGAGGTCGTCGATCCAGAACCGCTCGCGGAAGCACCCGCGCAGTTCGGCGGCCCAACCGCGCCACTCCTCGGCGCCGGGGCGGCCGAAGGCCTCCAGCAGTTCGGCGCCGTGCAGGGCGGCGCGGTGGGCCTGCGCCTGGACCTCGGCCCGGGCAGCCACCGGGTGGGCGGCGCGGTCCTCCGCCGGGCGGCTGAGGTCGGTGACGAAGCCGTCGACCAGGCCCTCGCGGAGGGCGGCCAGGGCCCGCTCCGCGGCCGGGAGCAGGTCGGCGGTCTCCGCACGGGGCAGGCCCCAGCGCCAGGCCTCGGCCAGCACGGTGACGAACAGCAGGGTGGCCTCGGTGGCGGTGCAGGTGGGCGGCAGCTCGGGGCCGCCGTGCCGGAGGGCGCCGGGCAGCAGGCCTTCGGTGCGGCCCGGGGCGGCGGCGGGCTGCTGACGGCGGGCCAGCGCCCGGAGGGTGCCGGCGGCGAGCCGGGTGCCGAGCGGCAGGGTGAGCCGGGCGGCCCAGAGCGCGTCGGCCGGGGCGAGGCCGAAGCGCCAGGGCGCGCCGGAAGCCGGGTAGAGGTCGGTCGGGCGGTCCGGGTCGGCGAACAGCAGCCCGCCGAGGGCGTCCAGGGAGCGGGTGACCAGCAGGGCGGCCCGGGCGTCGTCGCTGCGGACCTCCGGTTGGGCCCAGGGCAGCGGCACGCCCGTGCCCCGCCCGCCGGGCGGCCGCGGGCCGGGGGCGGTGCTCTCCAGTTCGGCGCGCAGCTCGACCGACCAGCGGGCGCCGGGTTGCACCTCCAAGTCCCACCGGAGCACCCCGGCCCCGGCCAGCACCGCGTGCGGGGAGGGCTTGGCGCTGACCACCGCGCTGTGCGCCGGGCCGGCCCAGCGCAGCCCGGCGGACTGCACCTGGCCCGGCAGGTCGGCCGGGCGGTGCCCGGCGGCGATCTCGGCGACCGGGCCGAGGTCGGTGCCGAGGGCGATCTCCATCGGCAGCCGGGCGGGCCGGCCGCCGGTGTTGCGCACGATGACGGTCTCCACTCCGTCCGCGTGGCGCAGCCGCTCGACGGTGAGCGCCGGGTCCGGGTCGAGGTCGCCGGGGAGCCGGACGGCGCCGAGGAAGCGGGCCTGCGCGGTGCTGGTCAGGGCGCCCTGGAGCGGCAGCGGCTCCATGCCGCCCAGACGCAGCTCCATCCGGGCGAGCACCCGGACGCCGTTGCGGTAGAAGCCGTGCAGGCCGTGGCCGCGCAGCTGGCCGTCCGGTCCGGAGGCGGCCATCGCGGGGGCGTTGACGCAGAGCACCGCATGGTGGACGGCGGGGGGCTGCGGCCTTGGCGGGGCCGTGAGCCGACTCGGGCCGACGGGTGCCCCCGCCGGTCCGGCCGTCTGGACCTGGTCGGGACGGCCGACCGGTCTCGGCGCGCCGACCACGCTCTCGGCCGGCATGGCCTGTGGTGGCCTCATGGCGGTCACCGGACTCTCCTCCCCTCGGCGGTCCGGTGGCCTGGTCAGGCCGGTGGGCCGCGAGCACGCTCGATCGCGTGCTGATGGTGCCGGGCCGGCGGGGTGCCCCGTCGGCGGGTGTGCCGTGTCTGGCCGTACCCGGTGCCGGGCCGTGCCATGCGGTGCGCGGTACCGGGCCGGTACCGGCCCACCGCACCTTCGCGTCGGGCCCGCCGCGGTGCCCGGCGCGTCGTCAGGTCCGGTGGCCCGGACCGCCGGTGGCGCCCGACCCGTGGTCCGCGGCAGCGGCCGAGCCAGGTGACCCGAGCGGGCCCCGCACGCTCCGGTGCCCCGGCGCCGTGGCCGCCCCGCTCGGCGGGCGGTCCGCCCGGAACCTGCCGCCGGACGGCCGTCGGCCGGTCGCCGGGCCCCCGGGGTGAACGCCGCGCACCGCCTCCAGGTCACGCCCGGCGACGGGTGCGGCCCGTCGAGCCCGGCCCGCCGGGCGGTCGTGCCGCAGCCGTCGAGCCGTCACGGTCGGGCCGTCACCGGGCTGCCACCAGGGCGGCGCGGTCTCGCCGTCGGGTGGCGGCGGCAGCGTCCCGGCCCGCGGCCTGCCGTGCAACCCGCCCCGGCCCGGCATCGTATGCCTGGCCGAGTGGGCGGTGACCGTCGAACCGGTGCCCGACCGCGGTCAGGATACGGTGCGGGGGTCGCGGCGCCCGCACCCGGTGACCCCGTGAGCCGCGACCTGACCGCTGTGACCAGCAGAGACCGAGGAGTTGCATGTCCACCGTCAGCCGACTGCCCGGGATTGTTACGACCGACCACGTCTTCCAGGCCCCCCTCGACCACGCCGACCCGCAGGGCGAGCAGATCGAGGTGTACGCCCGCGAGGTGGTGGCCGCCGGCCGCGAGCAGGCCGACCTGCCCTGGCTGGTCTTCCTCCAGGGCGGGCCCGGCGGCAAGGCCGCCCGCCCGCTCGGCCGCGACGCCTGGCTGGAACGCGCCCTCGACGACTACCGGGTGCTCCTGCTCGACCAGCGCGGCACCGGTCGCTCCACGCCCGCGACCCGGCAGACCCTCGCCCGGCGCGGCGGTGCCCAGGAGCAGGCGGACTACCTGGCGCACTTCCGCGCGGACTCGATCGTGCGGGACGCCGAGCTGATCCGCCACCAGCTGCTCGGCGCGGACCGGCGCTGGAGCGTGCTCGGCCAGAGCTTCGGCGGCTTCTGCACCCTCACCTACCTCTCCTTCGCCCCCGAGGGCCTGGCCGAGGCCTTCATCACCGGCGGTCTGTCCGGCCTCGGCAGTTCGGCGGACGACGTCTACCGTGCCGCCTACCCGCGGGTGGTCCACAAGAACGAGGACCACTACGCCAGGTTCCCGCAGGACGTCGAGGCGGTACGGCGGATCGCCGCGCACCTCGCCGCCGCCCCCGCGACGCTGCCCGACGGCGGACTGCTGACCGTCGAGGCGTTCCAGGCCCTCGGGCTGATGCTCGGCGGCGGCAGCGGCTCCGGCACCCTGCACTACCTGCTGGAGGAGGCCTGGGTGGACGGCGCGACCGGCCCCGAGCTGTCCGACACCTTCCTGGCCGGTGTCCAGGCCAAGCTCTCCTTCGCGGAGGGCCCGCTGTACGCCGTGCTGCACGAGTCGATCTACGGCCAGCGCTCGGTGGACCAGGGCGGCACCGCCTGGTCTGCCGATCGGGTCCGCAAGGAGTTCCCGCAGTTCGACGCCCGGGCGGCGCTGGACTCCGGCGCACCGGTGCTGTTCACCGGGGAGATGATCTACCCCTGGATGTTCGACACCGACCCGGCGCTGCGCCCGCTGAAGGAGACCGCGGACCTGCTGGCCGCCCGCACCGACTGGCCCGACCTGTACGACCCGGCGCGGCTGGCCGCCAACACCGTCCCTGTCGTGGCGGCGGTCTACCACGACGACATGTACGTGAACACCGCCGACTCGCTGGCGACCGCCCGCGCGGTGCGCGGTCTGCGGACCTGGATCACCAACGAGTGGGAGCACGACGGCCTTCGGGCGAGCGGCGGCAAGGTGCTCGACCGCCTGATCAAGCTTGCGCACGGCGAGGCCTAGCGAAGCCCGCCCGGGCCGGGCGGCGAGGCTCCGGACGGCCCCTGACGGACGCCCGGCGAGGTCAGCGCGCATGGTGGGCTCCCCTCGCCGCCCGACGGACGCCCCGGCACCGGTGGCGCCCGACGGCCGACGGTGCGGCGGCCGCCCGGGACACCGCTGTCCGGCCGAGCCGCAGACCCCGGGCGGACCGCTGCCGGGGCACCGGAGCGCACCCGGGCACCGGTAGCAGGGCGAGCGGGCCCGGACCGTCCGGACGCGGAGCCGGCTCGGCGGGGCCGGCCGGGCCGACGGGGCCGTGCTCGGCCGCCGCCGCTGTGGCCTGAGCCGCCTTCGAGGCCTTCCGGCGGGCGGGCCGGCGGCGGCGTGAGGCCCCCGCCGGCCCGGGCAGCCCCGACGACCCACCGCGGCCGGCCTGGTTACCACCCGGGCCCTCGGTGGGCGCCGGCCCCGGTTCGCCACCGGGCGCCGGCACGGGCCCACCCGCCTCGCGCCGCCGACGCTGCGCCTCGACCGCCGCGAGCAGCGCGTCGGGCGTCATACCGTCGTTCAACGACTCGTACAGCAGCTCGGCCAGCAGGTAGGACGGGTCGAGCCGGAGGACGTGGCCCAGCACGACGCGGGCCGTCGCGGTGTCCCCCGCCACCCAGGAGGCCCAGGCCAGCAGGGTGAGCGGGGCCACCGCACAGCCCTCGTAGGGCGACACGGCGCGCCGGGCGAGGAAGCGCCAGAGCCGCTCGGCGGGCGCGAGCTCGGCGGGCCGGGCGTACTCGACTCCGCGATCCCGGGTGAGGCGGTCCCGCAGGGCGACCAGCAGCCGGGCCGCCCGCTCCTCGTCGAGCTCCCGGGCCCCGGCCGCGAACTCGGCGAAGGCCTGGTCGAGCAGGTCGGCACCCTGCTCCTGGACGGACGCGCCCCCGGAGCCCCCAGCGCCGTCAGCGCCGTTGGCGGCCTCAGCGGCCTCGGCCCGGGCGAGCGCCGCGCGCTGGGCGTCCGCCCCCGGCGGGCCGATCGGGGCCAGCCCGCCGATGATCGCCTTCCGGCTGCCACGCGGCGCGAGGCCGGCGAACGCCGCGGCGGCGGCCGCCGGGCCCGGGCCGGGGGCACGGCGGATCGGGTTGCCCGCCGGATCGCAGCACCCGGCGCGGCGACAGAGGAAGGACCACCAGCGGCCGTCCGAGACGCAGAGCGACTCTTTGACGGCCACCCCCCTGCGCCCGAAGGCCGCGCGGAGGTCGCCCGCCAGCGGCCGCAGGCCGTCCACCACCGGAGGGGCGTGCGCCGTGGTCCGATCCTGGCAGAGGTAGAGGAGCACTTGGACCGGCCGCTCGCCGTGCCTCTCGGAGAGGGCGACCAGCAGGGCGGCCGTCTCCTCCGCCGCAGCCGGCCACTGCTCGGGCGACTCCGGGACGTCCGCCCGGATCACTCCGCCCTGGTGCAGGTCGGGGCCCTGGAGGCCGACCGCGACGATGCTGTCGTCGGGGTAGAACCCCAGGAGGTAGGGCAGCAGCTCGGCCATGTCGGCCGGGCCGCGCATGGTGACCGGCCGGTGGCCGGAGGACGGGCCGAGGGTCAGGGTGACGCGCTCGTTGTTCATGACGCTCCCGTTGTTCATGACGCTCCGGTTGTTCGCGGCGTTCATGACCGGAAGCGTGACGCAATCCGAGAGACACACCGGATTTTTCTCTTTTCCTGTGGATAACCCCGCCCTCGTTTTCCGCTTCCCTCATTCGGAGCACACCGCGCCCACTCCCCCGGGTGATTAGTCGGCGGCCGTTCAGCTGAGGAGCTGATGAAATACATCCGGCCTCCACCTCTCCGCAGCCCCGGCATTCGCCCCATGTCAGCGGCTCGGGGTTACATGGACGCCATGCAGCAGTCCGAGAACCACACCACCGCTACCGCCGACCGCGCCGAGGTCCGGGCGCGGGCCGAGGCCGTCCTGCGCGAGCTCGCCGGGCCCGGTGCCGCCCTGCGCGAGGACCAGTGGACGGCCATCGAGGCCCTCGTGGTCGACCACCGCCGCGCCCTGGTCGTGCAGCGCACCGGCTGGGGGAAGTCCGCGGTCTACTTCATCTCCACCGCCCTGCTCCGGGCCCGGGGCGCCGGGCCGACGGTGATCGTCTCCCCGCTGCTCGCCCTGATGCGCAACCAGGTCGAGTCGGCGGCCCGGGCCGGCATCCACGCCCGGACCATCAACTCGGCCAACACCGACGAGTGGGACGAGATCCAGGCCGAGGTCTCCGCCGGGAAGGTCGACGTCCTGCTGGTCAGCCCCGAGCGGCTGAACAACCCCGACTTCCGCGACCAGGTGCTGCCCAAGCTCGCCGCCTCCACCGGCCTGCTCGTGGTCGACGAGGCCCACTGCATCTCGGACTGGGGCCACGACTTCCGCCCCGACTACCGCCGGCTGCGCACGATGCTCGCCGAGCTCCCGCCCGGCGTCCCGGTGCTGGCCACCACCGCCACCGCCAACGCCCGGGTCACCGCGGACGTCGCCGAGCAGCTCGGCACCGGCAGCACCGACGAGCACGCCCTGGTGCTGCGCGGACCCCTCGACCGGGAGAGCCTCACCCTGGGCGTGCTGCCCCTGCCCGACCCGGCGCACCGGCTGGCCTGGCTCGCCGACCACCTCGACCGGCTGCCGGGCTCGGGCATCGTCTACACCCTGACGGTGGCCGCCACCGAGGAGGTGACGGCCTTCCTCCGCGAGCGGGGCTTCCCGGTGGCCTCCTACTCCGGCCGCACCGAGGACGCCGAGCGCCGCACCGCCGAGGCCGACCTGCTGGCCAACCGGGTCAAGGCGCTGGTCGCCACCTCCGCGCTGGGCATGGGCTTCGACAAGCCCGACCTGGGCTTCGTGGTGCACCTGGGCTCGCCCAGCTCGCCGATCGCCTACTACCAGCAGGTCGGCCGGGCCGGGCGCGGCGTCGACCGGGCCGAGGTGCTGCTGCTGCCCGGGCGCGAGGACGAGGCGATCTGGCGCTACTTCGCCTCGCTGGCCTTCCCGCCGGAGGAACAGGTGCGCCGCACCATCGACGCACTGGCCGAGGCCGGCCGCCCGCTGTCCACCGCCGCGCTGGAGCCCCGGGTGGACCTGCGCCGCACCCGGCTGGAGACCATGCTCAAGGTGCTCGACGTGGACGGCGCCGTCCGCCGGGTCAAGGGCGGCTGGACGGCCACCGGGCAGAGCTGGGCGTACGACACCGCCCGGTACGCCAAGGTCGCGGCCTCCCGCGAGGCCGAACAGCGGGCGATGCGCGAGTACGCGGCGACCACCGGCTGCCGGATGGAGTTCCTGCGCCGCCAGCTGGACGACGAGCAGGCCCGTCCGTGCGGCCGGTGCGACAACTGCGCGGGGCCGCTGCACACCACCGAGGTCTCCGCCGAGGCGCTGGACGCGGCCCGGGCCGCCCTCGGCCGCCCGGGCATCAGCTTCGAGCCTCGCCGGCTCTGGCCCACCGGGATGGACTCCCTCGGCGTGCCCCTCAAGGGCCGGATCCCGGCGGGCGAGCAGGCCGAGAACGGGCGGGCGCTCGGCCGGCTGTCCGACATCGGCTGGGGCAACCGGCTGCGCACCCTGCTGGCCGACCAGGCCCCGGACGTACCGGTCCCCGGAGAGGCCGTGGACGCCCTGGTCGCGGTGCTCGCCGACTGGGCCCGCGGCCCCGGCGGCTGGGCCGGGCCCGCGACGGCGGACGGCGCCCGGTTGGAGCGGCCGGTCGGCGTGGTGGTCATGGCCTCCTCGACCCGCCCCCAGCTGGTGGGCAGCCTCGGTGCGCGGATCGCCGAGATCGGCCGGCTGCCGCTGCTCGGCCGGATCGAGTACGCCGACGGTCGGCCCCCGCACGGCGCGCGCAGCAACAGCGCCCAGCGACTGCACTCGCTGGCCGGCGCACTGACGCTGCCGCCGGAGGTGGCGCAGGCGGTGGCCGAGGCCGGCGGGCCGGTGCTGCTGGTGGACGACCTCGTCGACTCGGGCTGGACGGTCACCGTGGCCGCCAGGCTGCTGCGCCGTGCCGGGGCGAGCGCGGTGTTGCCCCTGGTGCTGGCCGTGCAGGGGTGACCGGGCGGCAGCGGGCCGCCACTCCACCCATCACTCGAATGGCCTAACGAAGGGAGAAGGCAGCCCACTCGCGAACACGCGGGACGCCGGAGCGGGGAAAGGAGTGGTCACCGTGCCGATAGCGGTTCACCGGACCCCGCACACGGTCTGGATCAAGGTCCAACGCCGCCCGAACGACGCTCGGAACACGGTGGAACATATCCGGCGGAACGTGGGCTTTCGGGTGGCGTTCATCGTTTCATCGTTGCCGCTCCACCCCGGATACCGCGAGAATTGGCGCGTACCCGAAACCCTGTCCGCTGGACCCGGCCTTCGGCGTACCCACGTACCCGCGTGCCAGTGGGTCAGGAAGGAGGATCGTGATCAACGGTATCGGCCGAGGTCAGCATCCCCTCGCCCGGAGTTCGGCGCCCAGACGGCTGCTGGACCTGGAGACCTGGACCGCCTCGGGGATCCCGTTGCTGCGCGACCCGCGCGAGTTCGTCGTGGAACTGCACCAGCGCCACCTGCCCCAGCCGGGCACGGTCGTGATCGCCGTCCTCAATGCGCTGCACCACGTGTCCGCCTCGGCCTCGTTCACGCCCTGGCCACACGACACCGACGGCTGGCAGCACCGCAACGCCGTGCTCACGCACCTGCGCCAGATCACCCCGCACGACCTGCGGCTGGCCGAACCGACCCGCACGGCCGTGCTGTTGCGCTGCCGCGAGGGCGCACCCGGCTGGACCGAACAGGACGGCGCCTGGATGTGGGCGCTGCGGGACGCGGCCGTCCTGCACGGCCTGCGCTGCGGCTCGTACATCGGGCTCACCCCGGCGGGCTGGCACGTCCTCGGGGACGGCCGGAGCGGACGCGATCCGCACGCGGGCTCGTGGGCGGACGGGGTGGTGCACACCGTCACGGAACTGCCGCCGCGCTCGGCGCTGGACGCCCCGCGCGGCCAGCGCGCCCGGCACCAGGCGGCCGAACGGGCCCAGCACGCCCGGCAGTCCGAGCACCCGTGGCCCCCGGCGCGGGTCGCCGCCGTCCAGCCGGCCCGGCGCACCGGCACCTGCTGACCCCACTGGTCCCGCCGACACCCACGGGCCGCGGCCACGGGCGACGCCACGATCGCAGACGATGCCACGGCCGGAGCCGACCCCAAGGCCCGACAGCCGACACCAGGACCAGGCACGGGCGCGAGACCAGGCACGGGCGCGAGACCAGCCACGGGTCGGCCCGCGCCCCGGACCGTACGCCCTCGCCGCCACCGGGGCACGACGGACCCGGGCCCGGCACCGTACGGCGCCGGCCCCGGGGTGGCTCCGTCGTGGTCAGGCGCCGATCGAACGGCCGGGCGCGGTTCCGGCCGCCCCGGTGGCGACCGGGCCGGCGTCACCGCAGACCACGAGCAGCGCGGTCGTGTGGCCGAGCGCCTTGGCGTGGGCCTCGGCGGCCCGGACGGCCGTCCCGCCGTTGACCACCAGGACGACCACCTCCCGGTGCACCGGGCGGGTCAGCGCGACGTCCGCGTAGAACACGTCGCCGCCCTCGGCGAGCTGCGCCCAGTAGCGCTCCTCACCGAAGGAGAGTTCGTGCTGCTGCCACGGGTGCGCCTCGCCGACCGTCAGCACCAGGATGTCGCCCGGGTCGCGGCCGGCGTCCAGCAGTCGGTCGACCGCGGCGTCCGCGCGTTCCAGCGCCCGCGCCGGGGTGGCGGCGACGCGCTGGATCTCGACCTGCGGTTCGGCGCCGCCCGAACGGCGCTGCGCCGGCGAGGGCTTGGGGATCAGTCGTGGCGAACCGGAACGGTCGGCGCGCGGGGGTGCCGGGCGCGGCGGTGCCGGACGGGGGCCGGGCACCGGAACGGCGGCGACGGTGGTGGGTGCGGTGGAAGAAGCGCCGCCGTTGGCAGGCGCGCGGAGGGCTTGTGCGTCCGACTCGCGGGGGAAGGGAACGCCGGGGCCCGGGAGGCTCTCGTGAATCTCCGACTCCTCGGGGAAGACAGGCATACCCGGATATCTATCAAATGCCGCTCGAACACGCACGCGCACCCCACCCATTGGGCACCGCACACCCACCGCCCCACCCAGGCAATTCCAGACGGACCGTCAGAAACCGAGCGTCAACTGTTCGTCGGCGGAGCCTTCGACCGCACCCGCGACGTCCCGGACGCGCTTCAGGTGCCGCCACTTCGGCAGCGCGTCCAGGTATGCCCAGGAGAGCCGGTGATGCCCGGTGGGGCCGAACTCCTCCAGCGCGGCGCGGTGCACCGGGGACGGGTAGCCGGCGTTGTCCGCGAAGCCGTATTCCGGGCATTCCTCGCCGAGTTCGGCCATCAGCCCGTCGCGGTGGACCTTGGCGAGCACCGAGGCGGCGGAGACGCAGATGCAGGACTGGTCACCCTTGATCACCGTGCGCACCCGCCAGGGGCCGCCCAGGTAGTCGTGCTTGCCGTCCAGGATCACCGCGTCGGGCTCGACCGGCAGCGCCTCCAACGCGCGGACGGCGGCCAGCCGCAGCGCCGCCGTCATGCCGAGTTCGTCGCACTCCTGCGGCGAGGCATGGCCGAGCGCGTAGGCGGTGACCCAGTCGGCGAGGACCGGGGCGAGCGCGCGGCGGCGCAGTTCGGTGAGCAGCTTGGAGTCGGTCAGCCCCTCCGGAGCCTTGCGCAGGCCGGTGACGGCCGCGCCCACGGTGACCGGGCCGGCCCAGGCGCCGCGCCCGACCTCGTCCAGGCCGACGACGATCTTGGCGCCGGCCCGGCGGAGCGAGCGCTCGACGGAGTGCGTCGGCGGGACGATGGGCATCGCGAGTTCCGTTCGGCGGAGGGGCAGCCCGTTCAGCTGGGCAGCATCCAGCCTAAGCCCCGCCGCTCAGCCGCCCGGGCCGGCTGCCGACAGCCCCGCCCGCGGAGCCACAGCAGCGGCCGCACTCAGGCGCGGATCAGCGGGTACAGCACCTCGTCCAGCAGCCGGGCCCCGAAGTCCGGCCCCGTGTTCTCCCGGCCGCAGATCTTCACCTGGTAGAGCAGCATCGCCGGGACGACGTCCGCGACCAGCGCGGTGGCCGCGCCGGGCCGGACGTCGCCGCGGTCGGCGCCGCGGCGCAGGATCGCCAGGATGGTCTCCTTGGTCGGCTCGATCACCCGCTGGCCGATGAAGTCCTTGAACACCTCGGCCCGTTCATGGTCGATCTCGCCCATCAGCGTCTGGATCGCGGCGCCCGTCGGGGAGTTCATCGCGCCCATGAACACCTCGATGAGCTGCCGCAATTCGAGATCCGCGGACCCGAGGTCGGGGGTGTCGTAGGGGCGTGGGAGAGTGGCGTCCAGGGCGTCGATGACCAGTTCGTCCTTGGACGCCCAGCGCCGGTAGAGCGCGGCCTTCCCGGTCCGCGCCGCGCCGGCGACGCCTTCCATCGTCAGCCGCGCGTATCCGCCGGAGGTGAGCTGGTCGATCGTGGCCTCGAAGATCGCGTTCTCCAACTCCTTCCCCCGGCGCCGCACCGGCCGCGTGAGGGCCTCGCGGGCGACCCGCATCGGGCAGTGAGCCGCCGGCTCGGGCATCGCCCCCGGTCGCGCCGCGGGTGACGGGGGCGCGTCCGCCGCCGCAAGCGGTCGGGCGCCCGCCCGACCGGTCGCCCGGTCCGCCGTCAGACGCCGCACCAACCGATCCATCGCCACCATCCTTAGGGAACGCTTGCGTTCACAATCAGGCCCAGGATATCGTCCACATTAGTGAACGATCCCGTTCCTTCCTAGCCCGCGCCAGACCGTGGGCTCACGCCGGACCAGTCGGTCCGCAGCGTACGAAGCACGCAGCCAGGCACATAGCCAGCAGGGGGCACAATCGTGGCTATCTCCGACACGATCAGCAAGAACTCACCACCACAGAGCAGTCGGGGCCGGGGCAAGGGCATCACCCTGACCGTCATCGCGGCCACGCAGTTGATGGTGGTGCTCGACGCCACCATCGTGAACATCGCGTTGCCGCAGATCAGGGACGCACTGAACTTCTCGACCACCAACCTGTCGTGGGTCATCAACGCCTACACGCTGACCTTCGGCGGGCTGCTGCTGCTCGGCGGGCGCGCGGGCGACATCCTCGGCCGCCGCCGGGTGTTCATCTTCGGGACCCTGCTGTTCGGCTTCGCCTCCCTGCTGGGCGGCTTCGCCCAGGACGGCGGGATGCTGCTGGCCGCCCGCGCGCTCCAGGGCATCGGCGGCGCGATCTGCTCACCGACGGCATTCGCCCTGATCGCCACCAACTTCGAGGAAGGGCCGGAACGCAACAAGGCGTTCGGCGTCTTCTCGGCGGTGGCCGGGTCCGGTGCCGCGATCGGCCTGCTGGCCGGCGGTCTGCTCACCGAGTACCTGGACTGGCGCTGGGTCTTCTTCGTCAACGTGCCGATCGCGGCGCTGATCGCGCTCGCCGCACCGCGCTACATCGCCGAGTCCGAGCGCCACGCGGGCCGCTTCGACCTGCCGGGCGCACTCACCTCGACGCTCGGCCTGGTCGGCCTGGTCTACGGGTTCATCCGGGCCGCCTCGGACGGCTGGTCGGACAGCATCACGCTCGGTTCCTTCGCGGGCGGTGTGCTGCTGCTCGCCGCGTTCGTCGTGATCGAGAACCGCACCGACCAGCCGATCACCCCGCTGCACCTGCTCGCCAACCGCAACCGCACCGGCGGCCTGGTGATGATGCTCTGCCTGGCCGCGGCCATGTTCGGCATCTTCTTCTACATCACGCTCTTCGTGCAGGGCCCGCTCGGCTACAGCCCGCTGAAGGCCGGCGTGTCCTTCCTCCCGATCAGCGTGTCGATCATCATCGCCGCGCAGCTCGCCTCCAGCCTCCAGGCCAAGTACGGCCCGAAGCCGTTCATGGCGGGCGGCGCCCTGCTGGTCACCGTCGGCCTCACCTGGCTGACCCAGATGAGCAAGGACAGCGGCTACCTGGACGGGGTGCTCGGCCCCACGGTCATCTTCGGCTTCGGCATGGGCCTGATCTTCGTCCCGGTGATGCTGCTCGCGGTCGCGGGCGTCCCCGGCCAGGAGACCGGTGCCGCATCCGGCCTGCTGAACTCCATGCAGCAGATCGGCGGTTCGCTCGGCCTGTCGATCCTGACCACGGTCTTCGCGCACTACGCCACCGCCGAGGGCAAGCTCCAGCAGCCGAAGTTCCTCCAGTCGGCCACTCCGGACCAGCTGGCCTACCTCCAGCAGCACCACGAGTTCCCGAAGGGCACCGACGCCGCCAACTCGGTC
Organism: Kitasatospora sp. NPDC043950; assembly: GCF_056435345.1. NCBI lineage: Bacteria > Bacillati > Actinomycetota > Actinomycetes > Kitasatosporales > Streptomycetaceae > Kitasatospora > Kitasatospora sp. NPDC043950. The sequence goes on along the minus strand of NZ_JBWKER010000035.1, from coordinate 73,174 downwards.
CTCACCCAGGGGATTTCGCACGGCTTCATCGTGGGCGCCGTACTCGCCGGGCTGGCGCTGGTGGTCTCGGTCTTCGTGATCAAGGCCAAGGCCAGCGACCTGCCGAGCGGGGCCTCCGGCGTCGCGATGCACTGAGCCCGACCAGGGCGCACCGCACCACACCGGGCCGACCGGGAGCAGCACGCTCCCGGCCGGCCCGGCCGCGTTTCCCGGCCGCGTTTCCGGGCCGCACACCAGCCCCGCCCCAAACGCACGCCCCCCGAGACAGGCGCAGGCGTCAGGGCCAGAGGTCCTGGTACCTCATCCCGGCCCGCTCGCAGGAGGTGCGCCCCTCCTCCAGCTGGTCCACCAGCGGCCGTTGCGCCAGGATCTCCCGGGCCCGGGCGGCGGAGGCGCTGGTCGCGTACCAGGGCTGTCCGGGGTGGTTCTCCAGCCCGGCGCGGATCAACTGCAACGCGCAGGTCCGCTGGGCGGCGGGGAGCCGGTCCAGGGCGGGGGCGGCGTCCGGCGAGAGGTCGCGGACGTTGCGCAGGTCGATCCGGGAGGTCCGCTCGAAGCGGGCGACGTTCTGCTCGGCGATGATCGCGTCCGGGCCCATCAGCCCGTACACCGCCGCCGCGAGCATGCCGCTGAGGACGACGACGCGGGGCAGCCAGCCCGCCGAGCGGGTCAGCCCGGCGGTGATCAGCAGCAGCAGGACGGCGCCGAGCCAGCCCTCGACCACCAGCACCCAGAGCCGCAGCCTGGTCAGTCCGGAGGCGTCGACGTAGAACCACATCCGGCCGAGCGCCGAGGCGACCACGACCAGGGCGAGCACGCAGAGCGCGCCGAGCAGGATCCGCGCCACCCGGCGGTCGGCGGGCGTGCTGCGCGGGGCCCAGCGCTTGGCGACCGCCACCACGACCAGGGTGAGCGCGGTGATCACGCTCAGCTGCCAGAAGCCCTGCCGGGCGTACTCGGAGCGGCTCATCCCGGTGTTGCGCAGGACGGCGTCGGCGCCACCGAGCACCACCAGGGCCTGGATCACCGCGAAGGCGCCGAACATCAGGTTGAGCGCGACCAGCGGCAGCGCCCACTCCAGCCGGCGGCGGGCCCGGCCCGGCCGGACGACCGTACGGTCCCAGCGGCGGGGCCCGGCCGCGATGTGGGCGAAGCCCAGGGCGGTGAACGCCCCCAGTGCGAACAGCACCGCGCGCAGCGGGAGCCCGCCGAGGTCGAGGCTGGGGCTGAGGCTGCCCAGCAGGTCCGCCATGGCGGCGTCCGCACCGGCGAACAGCAGGCCGAAGACGGTCAGCAGGACGGCGGCGACCGCGAGCGCCTTGAGCACCGGGACGATCCGGCCCCGGTGGGGCAGGCTCCGGCCGCGCAGCCCGTCCCTCAGCCAGAGCGCGCCGGGCGGCAGCTGCCAGAGGACGGCGGGCAGGGGGAGCAGGACGCCCGCCCAGCGGCGGCCGCCGTGCAGCGCGAGCGAGGCCAGGCCGAGCGCGCACCCGATGGACAGCGTCACCGGCCAGCCCGCCTCCCAGAGCGCCGGGACGGCGAGCAGGGCGACGGCGAGCAGGCTCCACACCACCGTCCAGGGCCGGATCCGGCGGCCCGCCGACCGGGCGGCGAGACCGGCCGCGGCAGCGGTGGCCCCGGCGCAGATCAGCAGGTTGACGCCCACCCCGTCGAACAGCAGCCAGGCCGTCAGCAGGCCGGTGAGCAGCGCCAGGAGGAGGACCCGGGGCGTGGCGGCCGCCCTGCGCTCGGGGTCGCTCGGACGCAGCCACCCGTGGTGCGGCGGCACGGTTACGCCGGACCCCCAATGGGGGCTGGGCGGCGTCGCGGGTCCGGGCTCGGGTGGCAGGTCGGCCGGGGCGGGCGTGGACGGGCCGGACATGAGTCCCCCTCGGTGGTCGGCGGGCATGCGGAAGCCGCCCTTGGGGCAGTCCGCCGTCGGGCGCGCTCGGCGCCGCGGCTGCAGCCGACTGTAGACCATTCTGAACAGGTTCAAAACTCAGTTCTGAACAAGTTCAGAACTCTTGGCCCGCCTTCCCGCCACCGCTCCCGCAGCCCTCCCGCAGCCCCTCCGCCACCCCTCCGTTACCCCTTCACCGACCCCGCCAGCAAGCCCCGGACGAAGTACCGCTGCAAGCTGAAGAAGACGATCAGCGGGACGATGATCGACAGGAACGCCCCGGCCGTCAGCAGCTCCCACCGCCCGCCGAAGGACCCGGACAGCTGCGCCAGCCGGACCGTCATCGGCGCCACCTCCGGCGTGCCGCCCGCGAAGGTCAGCGCGACCAGCAGGTCGTTCCAGACCCACAGGAACTGGAAGATCGCGAACGAGGCCAGCGCCGGGGTGCACAGCGGCAGCACGATCGAACGGAAGATCTTGAAGTGCGAGGCCCCGTCCACCACCGCCGCCTCCATCAGGTCCCGCGGCAGCTGGGCGATGAAGTTGTGCAGCAGGAACACCGCCAGCGGCAGCGCGAACATGGTGTGCGCCAGCCACACCGGCGCGTAGCTGCCCTTCAGGTCCACCGCCGGGATCAACGTCAGCGACCCCAGGTGCGCGCCGCCGGAGAAGAGCCGCAGCAGCGGGATCAGCGCCATCTGGATCGGCACCACCTGGAGCGCGAACACCCCGAAGAACACCGTGTCGCTCCCCCGGAACCGCACCCAGGCCAGCCCGTACGCCGCCATCGCCGCCAGCACCAGCGGGAACAGGGTGGCCGGGACGCTGATCGCCAGCGAGTTCACCAGGAACGGCATCAGCCCGGTGGAGACGCCGGAGCCGCCCTCGAACAGCACCGTGTGGTAGTTGCCCAGGCCCAGGTCCGGGTGGAGGAAGGCGTTCCACCAGCCGTTCGCCGTCACGTCCTGCTTGGGGCGCAGCGAGGTCACCAGCAGGCCCACCGTCGGGATCGTCCACAGGACGGTCACCGCGATCACGAAGACCGAGGCCAGCGGGCTGCTGAAGGCCTTCCGGACCGGGCTGCCGTGCGGCGCGCTCATCGCGCGGGCCGGCCTGTCGTGCGGTGCGCTCATCGGACCCCACGCTCCTTCCGCAGCTGGACGATGTTGTAGGCCACCAACGGCAGCACGGCGAGGAAGAGGATCACCGCGAGGGCACTGCCCCGCCCGGTGTCGAACTGCACGAAGGACTGCGAGTACATCTCGTTGGCCAGCACCTGGGTGCCGAAGTTGCCGCCGGTCATGGTGCGGACGATGTCGAAGGCCTTCAGCGTGATGATCATGATGGTGGTCAGCACCACCACCACCGTGGTGCGGATCATCGGCACCGTGACGTACCAGAACAGCCGCACCCCCTGCGCGCCGTCCAGCCGGGCCGCCTCGGTGACCTCGTCGGGGATCGCCTTGATCGCCGCCGACAGCACCACCAGCGCGAAGCCCGTCTGCACCCAGACCATCACCGCCATCAGCAGGAAGGTGTTCAGCGGCTGCGAGAGCATCCAGTTCGGCGGGTCGTCCCAGCCCACCGCGATGGCGAGTTGGCTCAGCAGGCCGATCTGCGACTGGCCCGGTCCGCGCGACTCGTAGACGAACTTGAAGATGATCGAGGCGCCGACCAGCGAGATCGCCATCGGCATGAAGATCAGCGACTTGTACACCGCCTGGCCGCGCATCCGGTCCACCAGCAGCGCCAGCACCAGGCCCAGGCCGGTCGCCGCCAACGGCGCGACCACCAGCCAGAGCAGCGTGTTGACCAGCACCTTCTGCACCGAGTCGGTGGTGAACGCCCAGCCGAAGTTCTCGCCGCCGACGAACCCGCTGCCGTCGGCGTTCTGCAGGCTCAGATAGACCGTGCGGATCAGCGGCACGACCAGGCCCACCAGCAGCAGCACCGCGGCCGGGCCGAGGAACACCACCACCGACAGCGGGCGGGAGAGTCGGCCCCGGGCCCGGCCCGCGGCGAAGAAGACCAGCAGCAGGATGCCGAGGAAGCCCGCGACGGCGCCGAGGCTGTTGCCGAACTTGACCGCCGCGTCGCCCCAGGAGCCGGTGGCGAGCGCGGTGGCCGGTGAAGGGGTTCCGGGTACGGACATGACGGTGCGTCCCTCCTGTTCTGGTGGGAAGGGGCGGGGGGGGGGGGTGGGTGCCCCCCCCCCCCCCTCGACAGGTGGTCCTGAACGGCGCACAGCCGGGCCCGGCACGAGTCCGGCCGGGCGCCCACTGCAGCCAGGCGCCCACTGCGGCCGAGTACCCACCACGGCCAGGCGCCCACTGGGGGCGTGCGCCTCGTACGGGCGGGCGGCTACTGCGGCCAGGCGGCGTCGATGTCGGCGGCGGTCTTCTGGATCGACTGCCCCTCGGCGAACCAGGCGGTCAGCGACTTCCACTCCTGCCCGGAACCGATGGCGGCCGGCATCAGGTCGGAGCCGTCGAAGCGGAAGGTCGCCGCCGGGTCGGTCAGCGCGTCCGCCGACAGCCGGTCGATCGGGTCGGTGTACAGGCTCTTGTCCACGCCCTGGTTGGCCGAGACCCAGCCCGTCGCGGTCTTCACCCGGCTGCTCGCCCAGTCCGAGCTGGACAGGTAGTTCTGCACCGCCTGCACCTCGGGCCGGCCGGAGAAGGCGGCCAGGAACTCGCCGCCGCCCTCGACCGGGTTGGGGATCGCCGGGTTCACCGCGGGCAGGTGGAAGGCGAACACGTCGCCGTCCGGGCCGACCTTGGTGCCCTTGGGCCACTGCGCCTCGTAGAACGACGCCTGCTGGAGCATGGCGCACTTGCCGGTGAGAACCGGCGCGCCCGCGTCCTGGAAGGTGGTGGTGGCGATCGACTTGACGTCGCCGTAACCGCCGTTGACCCAGGCCGGGTTCTGCATCCAGCCGGCGACGGTCTTCATCGCCGTGGTGATCTTCTCGTCGGAGAACTTCACCTGGTGGCCGACCCACTGGTCGTACACGTCACCGCCGTACGTGCCGAGCACCACCTCCTCCAGCCAGTCGGTGGCCGGCCAGCCGGTGGCCGTGCCCGAGGCGATGCCGCCGCACCAGGGCTTGGCGCCACCGGACTTGGCGATCCGGTCGCTGAGCGCCATCAGGTCCGCCCAGGTCTTCGGCACCTCGTAGCCGCCCGCCTTGAAGGCCTTCGGCGAGTACCAGACCAGCGACTTCATGTTGGCGCTCATCGGCGCCGCGTAGAAGGTGCCGTTGACCGAGCCGTAGGTCTTCCAGATCGGACTCCACCGGTCCTCGTTGGTGACCGTCTGGGCGGGTGGCTTGACCACCTTGCCGCTCTTCACCATCTGCGCCAGCAGGCCCGGCTGCGGGATGATCGCGAAGTCCGGGGCGTTGCCGCCGGCCACCCGGACCGGCAGCTGGGACTCGAAGTCGTTCGATCCCTCGTAACTGATCTTGATGCCGGTGCACTTGGCGAACTCGGCCCAGGACTTCTCCAGGTTGTCCGACTCCGGACTGAGGATCGAGGCGAACATCGTCACCGTGGTGCCCGAATGCCCGGCGTACGGCTGGTACTTGGCACAGTCGCCGGACAGCGACGGGACCGCCGCGTCACCCCCGCCGCCCGAACCGCCGGAGCTGTTGGAACAGGCCGCGGTCAGGGCCAGCGCCGCGAGCAGGGCGGGTACGACGGCCAAGCGGCGGCCGGAACCGCGATGACCGGAACTCCTGGACGGCGCGGTCGGGTTGAGGGTCAATGCGGTCCTCCTCGCCAGGGCGTGCTGCCGACGGTGGGCTGAACAACATCGCGCTGTACCGGAGACGGGCGTGCAGAGATCGCGAGCGGGCGACGGACGAACCGATCCGATGACGTTAACGCAGCCGCCAGCCGCCGCCAAGGTCCACGTCGACCTTCATCCGTCGACACCCCGACCGAGAGCTCCGCCCCCGCTCGACAGCACGACGGCCCCGCCCGGAAACCCGGACGGGGCCAAGCATCTTGACCGACTGTCAGTACGGCCGGACCGGCAGCACCTCGATCGCCGTAGTGGCGATCACCTCGGCGGCCTCCTGAGCCGGGAAGGGGCAGCCGTGCTCGCCGTACGGGTAGCTCAGGCGCGCCCGGTCGCCCCCGGCCGGGCGGCCGTCCGGCCCGCGCGCCGCCGAACCCGCCGGTTCACGCCAGCACCCCCTCGACAGCCCGCCGGACGGCCTGCGGATCCAGTCCGTGATCGACGATCACCCGGGCGCCGAAGCCGTCCCCCTCCCGGAGGACCCCCAGCAGCAGGTGCCCGACCGCGATCTGACCGGACTTGAGCCGCAGCGATTCGCGCAGCGACAGCTCCAGCGCCTTCTTCGCCCGGGCACTGAACGGACTCCGGCCCGCCCTCGAATCCAACCTGAACCAGCCCCGCCGCTTCGGCTCCTCCTCGGCCGGCGCGTCCAGCGCGCCCTCACCGAAGGCCGATTCGACCGCGGCCCGGACGGCGTCCAGGTCCACTCCGATCGAGGCCAGCGCCTGCGTGTCGTCCCCCGGCCCGAGCAGCCGGACCACTGCCCGCCGGGCGGCCCCGTGGTCCAGCCCCAGCCCGATCAGGACGCCGGCGGCCGGGTCGTCCGGCCGGGCCAGGATCGCCAGCAGCAGGTGCTCCGTCCCGATGCGGTCGTGCCGCAGCTCCCCGGCCTCCTGCTGGGCCGCAGCCACCACCTGCCGCGCCGGGTCGGTGAAACGCTCGAACATCGTTCAGCCTCCGTCCTGGTCCTTGCCGGGCCCGCGCCGGGCGTACTTCTTGTGCACCGCCTGCCTGGTGACCCCGAGGCAAACCGCGATGTCCTGCCAGGACCAGCCCCGCGACCGGGCGTTGCCCACCTGCAGGCCTTCCAGGCGGTCCGCCAGGTCGCGCAGCGCGCGGACCGCCCGGAGCCCGACCGCGGGGTCACGGCTGCTCGCCGCGGCCGCGAGTTCTCCGCTCTCACTCATGGTGTCAACTGTGGTTGACAGTTGCGGCGATGTCAACCCTGGTTGACATCAGTGGTCGCCGAACCGCTCCGCCAGCACCTCCTCGAAGGTCCCCCGGCCCACCTTCCGCTCCGGGGTGAGGTTCCCGCCCGCCCGCAGCGCCCGCCCCGAGGCCCCCGGCACCCGCACCGGCAGCAGCACCCGCCGCCGACCCGACGCCCGCAGGTAGGCCTCGGCCAGCTCCCGGTACGGCCGCACCCGCGGCCCGCCCACCTCCGGCGCGTACCCGGCCGGCCCCTCCCGCACCAGCTCCGCCACCCGCACGGCCACCTCCCGCACGTCCACCGGCTGGACCCACGCCCCGCCCGGCACCGGGAACACCGGCAGCCGCGCCGACACGTCGAAGATCCTCAGCAACAGGTCGTGGAACTGCGTCGCCCGCAGCACCGTCCACCCCAGCCCCGACTCCCGCACCACCCGCTCACAGGCGAGCTTCGCCCGGTAGTACGGGATCGGCACCCGGTCGACCCCGACGATCGACACGTACAGCAGGTGCCGCACCCCCGCCCTCCCGGCCTCCGCCACCAGCGTCCGGACCGCGGCCACGTCCTTCCGCCCCACCGTGGTCGCGCAGTCCACCACCACCTCGACCCCTGCCACCGCCCCGGCGACCCCCTCCCCGGTCACCAGGTCCCCGACCACCCACTCGACCCCCGCGCCCCCGCTCCGCACCCGCCGGCTCAACCCCCGCACCGCCACCCCGCGCGCGACCAGCAGCCGCACCACCTCCCGTCCCAGAACCCCCGTCGCCCCGGTCACCAACACCGTCCCCATCACCACACCACTCCTCCCGCCGAACGCCGTCACCCCTACCGACCGCCCACCGCCCCCATCCGTGACATCGGCGTCCGCGAAGTGCCCGGACAAACGAGAAGAGGCGGGGCGAGGACGTGAAGTCCTCGCCCCGCCTCAGCGGTGGCTCACCCGTGCGGGGTCGGTACCGGCTGTCAGCTGCAGCCGCTGGTGGAGCCGCAGCCCTCGCAGAGGTAGCAGCTGCCGGCGCGGCGCATCTTGGTTCCGCAGGAGAAGCAGAGCGGGGCGTCGGCGTTGAGGCCGAGCTGGATCTCGATCAGCTCCGTGGAGTTGTGGGCCTGTGCCGGGGAGGCCTTGGGGGCCTTGGGCGCCTCGACGGCGGGGGCCGGGGTGGCGACCACCGGCGCCGACTGGGCGAGCGACTCGGTGTCGAGCTCCTCGGCCTCCAGCGGCTCGTAGGAGCCCGTGTCCAGGTGGCGCTGGCGCTCCTCGACGGAGTGGATGCCGAGCGCCGAACGGGTCTCGAACGGCAGGAAGTCGAGCGCCAGGCGACGGAAGATGTAGTCGACGATCGACTGCGCCATCCGCACGTCCGGGTCGTCGGTCAGACCGGCCGGCTCGAAGCGCATGTTGGTGAACTTCGAGACGTAGGTCTCCAGCGGCACGCCGTACTGCAGGCCGACCGAGACGGCGATGGAAAAGGCGTCCATCATGCCCGCGAGGGTCGAGCCCTGCTTGGACATCTTGAGGAAGACCTCGCCGAGGCCGTCGTCCGGGTAGGAGTTGGCGGTCATGTAGCCCTCGGCGCCACCGACCGTGAAGGAGGTGGTGATGCCCGGGCGGCCCTTGGGCAGGCGCTTGCGGACCGGGCGGTACTCGACGACCTTCTCGACCGCGGCGGCCGGGGCCTCCTCGGCCTTGGCCTCGGAGTCCTTCTTCTTGGCCGAGAGCGGCTGGCCGACCTTCGAGTTTTCGCGGTAGATGGCGAGCGCCTTGACGCCCATCTTCCACGCCTCGAAGTAGATCTCCTCGATGTCCTCGATGGTCGCGGAGGCCGGCATGTTCACGGTCTTGGAGATCGCACCGGAGATCCAGGGCTGGATCGCGGCCATCATCCGGACGTGGCCCATGGCCGAGATGACCCGCTCGCCCATCGCGCAGTCGAAGACCTCGTAGTGCTCGGCCTTGAGGCCCGGGGCGTCCACCACGTTGCCGTGCTCGGCGATGTGGGCGACGACCGCCTCGATCTGCTCGTCCTGGTAGCCGAGGCGCTTGAGGGCGCGCGGCACGGTGCCGTTGACGATCTGCATCGAGCCGCCGCCGACGAGCTTCTTGAACTTGACGAGCGCCAGGTCCGGCTCGACGCCGGTGGTGTCGCAGTCCATCATCAGGCCGATGGTGCCGGTGGGGGCGAGCACCGAGGCCTGGGCGTTGCGGAAACCGTTCTGCGCGCCGATCCGCAGGACGTCCTGCCAGGTGTCGTTGGCCACGGCCCAGACCGGGGCGTCCAGGTCGTCGAGCGAGACGGCGGCGAGCGAGGCGTCCGCGTGCTGCTTCATGACCAGCTGGTGCGGGGCGGCGTTGCGGGCGTAGCCGTCGTACGGGCCGACGACGCCGGCGAGTTCGGCGCCGCGGCGGTAGGCGGTGCCGGTCATCAGCGAGGTGATGGCGCCGGCCAGGGCGCGGCCGCCCTCGCTGTCGTAGGCGTGGCCGGTGGCCATCAGCAGGGCGCCGAGGTTGGCGTAACCGACGCCGAGCTGGCGGTAGGCGCGGGTGGTCTCGCCGATCTTCTCGGTGGGGAAGTCGGCGAAGCAGATGGAGATGTCCATCGCGGTGATGACCAGCTCGACGACCTTGGCGAAGGTCTCCGCGTCGAAGGAGTCGTCATCGCGCAGGAACTTCATCAGGTTCAGCGAGGCGAGGTTGCAGCTGGAGTTGTCCAGGTGCATGTACTCGGAGCAGGGGTTGGACGCGTTGATGCGGCCGGACTCCGGGCAGGTGTGCCAGTGGTTGATGGTGGAGTCGTACTGGATTCCGGGGTCGGCGCAGGCCCAGGCGGCCTCGGCCATCTTGCGGAACAGCTCCTTGGCGTCGACGGTCTCGATGACCTCGCCGGTCATCCGGGCGCGCAGGCCGAATTCGGTGCCGTTCTCGACGGCGGTCATGAATTCGTCGGAGACGCGGACGGAGTTGTTGGCGTTCTGGTACTGGACGGAGGTGATGTCGTCGCCACCGAGGTCCATGTCGAAGCCGGCGTCGCGCAGGGCGCGGATCTTCTCCTCCTCCTTCACCTTGGTCTCGATGAAGGCCTCGACGTCGGGGTGGTCGACGTCGAGCACGACCATCTTCGCCGCGCGGCGGGTGGCGCCGCCGGACTTGATGGTGCCGGCGGAGGCGTCGGCGCCGCGCATGAAGGAGACCGGGCCGGAGGCGTTGCCGCCGGAGGACAGCAGTTCCTTCGAGGAGCGGATGCGGGAGAGGTTGAGGCCGGCGCCGGAGCCGCCCTTGAAGATCATGCCCTCTTCCTTGTACCAGTCGAGGATCGACTCCATGGAGTCGTCGACGGACAGGATGAAGCAGGCGCTGACCTGCTGGGGCTGCTTGGTGCCGACGTTGAACCAGACCGGCGAGTTGAAGCTGAACACCTGGTGGAGGAGGGCGTGCGTCAGCTCGTGCTCGAAGATCTCGGCGTCGTCCTTGGTGGCGAAGTAGCCGTGCTTCTCGCCGGCGGCGCGGTAGGTGAGCACCACGCGGTCGATGATCTGCTTGAGGCTCCACTCGCGCTGGGGAGTGCCGACGGCGCCGCGGAAGTACTTGGACGTGACGATGTTGACGGCGTTGACCGACCAGAAGTCGGGGAACTCGACGCCGCGCTGCTCGAAGTTGATGGACCCGTCGCGCCAGTTGGTCATGACGACGTCGCGGCGCTCCCAGCGCACCTCGTCGTACGGGTGCACGCCAGGAGTGGTGTAGATGCGCCCGATCCGCAGACCGCCCTTGGGCGCCTTGCCGCCGCCCTTGGCCGTGGTCTTGTCGGACTTCGACCCGCGTGCGGAACCGCTCGTGGTGTCTGTCACTTCTTCCTCCTCCTGGGCAAACGCCCGAGGTGCCCCGAAAAGTCCGGGCACCGCTGGTTCGTTCTTCCGGTGTGCGGGCAGGCGGAGACCTCGCCTGCTTGCGCACGGTTTGTTGTGTTCTGTGCCCTTTTTTCGGGCATGCGTGGGCCCCGTGGGACCCGTGGTGCAGCAAGGCCCGCCAGGGGGCCGGGTGCCGGCGCCTCCTAGGGCGCGGCGGCGGCGACGGGCACGCAGGTGCCGTCCGCCTCGGGGACGGGCCGTTCGGCGCGGAGTTCCGCGATGGCGGCCTCGAAGTCTTCCAGTCCGTCGTACGCCTGGTACACGCTGGCGAAGCGCAGGAAGGCGACCACGTCGAGCTCCTTGAGCGGGCCGAGTATGGCCAGCCCGACGTCGTGGGTGGTCAGCTCGGCGTTGCCGGTGGCGCGCACGCACTCCTCGACCCGCTGGCCGAGCTGGGCGAGGGCGTCCTCGGTGACCGGGCGGCCCTGACAGGCCTTGCGGACGCCGGTGATGACCTTCTCCCGGGAGAAGGGTTCGGTGACCCCGCTGCGCTTGATGACCATCAGCGCGGCCGTCTCCACGGTGGTGAAGCGGCGGCCGCAGTCCGGGCACTGCCGACGACGGCGGATCGAGCTGCCGTCCTCATTGGTCCGGCTGTCGACAACACGGCTGTCGGAGTGCCGGCAGAAGGGGCAGTGCACCTGAGGATCCCTCCCTGGCAGGACGTGCGGACCTGTTGAGTCTATGCGATGCGACCCCGGCCTCGGCAAGCTGATCATGCGCCGCAACCACTAGTACTGGGCACGGAGAGGACTGTAGCCACTAGATGTAGGTCTCCGGGGGAAGCGCCACCCCTGGCGTGTCGGCACCGATTAGACTGCCGAAGTCGAGATCCGATCGAACATTTACTCGATGCACAACCTTGATGTACAGCAAAGCCTTGATCGAGTCAGCCAACTCTCGAATAATTCACTCGAACGTGTGTTTGGCGCAACCTTTCGATAGGAGGGGCGTTGGGCTGGAAAAGGGGAGAGGACAGCCGTCGAGAGGGGCCGCCGTGAACACCATCGAAAGCAACACCATCCCGGTGCAGGAACACTCCCAGTTCAAGGTGGGGCAGCGCACCACGAATCAGCAGAGCGTGGACATCAGCATGGACCGTAGCGAAGACCAGCGCCTCTCCGGCCCGGCCCTTTCCAGCACGGGCCGCGTTCCCGACCAGCCGATCGAACACTCCCCCGCGCTCGACGACGCCCACCAGGCGCCCACCCGCGCGCTGCCCGGCCGCCCCCCCGGCATCCGCACCGACGAGGCCGGTCTCACCGAGCGCCAGCGCCGCGTGATCGAGGTCATCCGGGACTCCGTCCAGCGCCGCGGCTACCCGCCGTCCATGCGCGAGATCGGCCAGGCCGTCGGCCTGTCCAGCACCTCCTCGGTCGCCCACCAGCTGATGGCCCTGGAGCGCAAGGGCTTCCTGCGCCGCGACCCGCACCGCCCGCGCGCCTACGAGGTCCGCGGCGTCGAGGTGGCCCGCCCGAACACCGCCGAGACGGCCGGCCGGCCGTCCACCTCGTACGTGCCGCTGGTCGGCCGGATCGCCGCCGGCGGCCCGATCCTGGCCGAGCAGACGGTCGAGGACGTCTTCCCGCTGCCCCGCCAGCTGGTCGGCGAGGGCGAGCTGTTCGCGCTCACCGTGCGCGGCGACTCGATGATCGAGGCGGCCATCTGCGACGGCGACTGGGTCACCGTGCGCCGGCAGCCGGTCGCCGAGAACGGCGACATCGTGGCCGCGATGATCGACGGCGAGGCCACGGTCAAGCGGCTCAAGCGCGAGGACGGCCGGATCTGGCTGATGCCGCACAACCCGGCGTACGAGCCGATCAACGGCGACAACGCCACCATCCTGGGCAAGGTGGTCGCGGTCCTGCGCCGCCTCTGACGCCTCGCGCGCACCCAGCGGGAAGGGGCTCCACCGCGCGGTCGCGGGGAGCCCCTCCGGCGTCTCCGGGGCTTCCGGGCCCCGCCTCGGCCCCGGGGGCGGGCTGGACGGAACCCCGGATCACCGCACCGCTCAGCCCCGCTTCACCACCGGCTTGACCGGCGGCGCCGAGGCGTCGATCGCCGCCAGCGAGCGGCGCACCTGGTTGCGGTCCGTGGTGTACCAGAACTCCGGCATCGAGGAGCGGAAGAAGCTCCCGTACCGCTTGGTCTCCACCCGCGGGTCGAGCACCGCGACCACGCCCCGGTCCTCGGCCGCGCGCACCAGCCGGCCGGCGCCCTGCGCCATCAGCAGCGCCGCGTGCGTCGCCGCGACGGCCATGAAGCCGTTCCCGCCACGCTGTTCGACGTCCTTCTGGCGGGCGCTCATCAGCGGGTCGTCCGGCCGGGGGAACGGGATGCGGTCCATCACGACCAGCTGGCAGGCCGAGCCGGGCACGTCCACGCCCTGCCAGAGCGAGAGCGTGCCGAACAGGCAGGTGGACGCGTCCGAGGCGAACTCCCGGATCAACTCGCCCAGGGTGTCCTCCCCCTGGAGCAGGATCCGGTTGTCCAGCCGCTCCCGCAGCGCCTCGGCGGCCGTCTGGGCGCCGCGCATCGAGGAGAACAGGCCCAGCGTGCGCCCGCCGGCCGCGCCGATCAGCTCCGCCAACTCGTCCAGCATGTCCGGCCGTTCGGGATCGCGGCCGGGATCTGCGAGGTGCCGGGCGACGTACAGGATGCCCTGCTTGGGGTACTTGAACGGCGAGCCGACGTCGATGCCGCGCCAGTGCGGCACCGCGTCCTCGCCGAACCCGGAACCGGCCGAAGGATTGTCCCCGGGGGTGCGCTGGTCCGGCAGCCGGGAGTCCGAGGGCAGGCCGACGGAGGCGGCGACGCCGTTGAAGTCCCCGCCGAGCTTGAGGGTGGCCGAGGTGAGCACCACCGAGCGCTCCTTGTAGAGGCCCTCGCGCAGCAGCCCGGAGACGCTGAGCGGCGCGACCCGCAGCGAGCCGGTGCCCATGCCGAAGCGGTCGCTGCGCTCGATCCAGACCACGTCGTACTCGGAGTCCTCCAGCAGCCGCTCGGCGGTCTCGTGCAGCGACTCGGCGGAGGCCATCGCCTGCTTGCGGACGGCGTCCTCGTCGCTGAGCCCCTTGTCGCGGGTCTCGCCGAGCGAGCTGATCACCTGGCGGGCGGCGTCCCGGATCGAGGTGACCGCGTACGCCAGGTACTCGGGCAGTTCCTCGACCCGGCCGGGCTGGGCGGTCTCCATCAGGCCGTGGTAGTTCTCGGCGGCGGCCTGCAAGGCGTCCACGGCCTTCTCGTTGGCGAGCCGGGCGGCGCGCTTGACCGCCCGGTTGACCGCGCCGACGGTCAGTTCGGCGGTGGCCGCGCCGGTGACCCGGTTGACCAGCTCGTGCGCCTCGTCGACGATCAGCAGCCCGTGCTCGGGCAGCACCGGCGCGCCCTCGATCGCGTCGATCGCGAGCATCGCGTGGTTGGTGACCACGACGTCGGCCAGCTTGGCCCGCTCCCGGGCCTTCTCGGCGAAGCACTCCTGCCCGTATGCGCAGCGGGTGGCGCCCAGGCACTCCTTGGAGGTGACCGCCAGCTGGGCCCAGGCCTTGTCGGAGACGCCGGGGCTGAGGTCGTCCCGGTCCCCGGTGTCGGTCTCGTCGGCCCACTCGCGCAGCCGCAGCACGTCCTGCCCGAGCTTGCTGGCGGGCCCGCCGAGCGCCTCGGCCGCGTCGAACAGGCCCTCGCCCTCGTCGCTCGGGGTGCCCTCGTTGGCCCGGTGCAGGCACAGGTAGTTGGAGCGGCCCTTGAGCATCGCGAACAGCGGGCGGCGGCGCAGCACCGGGTGCAGCGCCTCGACCGTGCGCGGCAAGTCCCGTTCGACGAGCTGGCGTTGCAGCGCCAGGGTGGCGGTGGCGACCACCACGCGGTCCCCGTGGGCGAGCGCGGGCACCAGGTAGGCGAGGGACTTCCCGGTGCCGGTGCCAGCCTGGACGAGCAGGTGCTCGGCGTTGTCGACGGCATCGGCGACGGCCTCGGCCATCCGGACCTGACCGGGGCGCTCGACGCCGCCGACGGCCGCCACCGCGGCGTGCAGCAGGTCGGGGATGCGGGAGCGCGGGACGGCGACGGCTTCCTCGACGTCGGCGGCGGCGCCGCCGTCCTCGCCAGGGAGCTCGGTCTCGCCGGGGAGCTGGGTTTCGGAGTCGTTCGTCATGACCCTCCCAGCCTACGGGGCGGGGGTGACAATCCGGCTCCGTCGCCCGGGAAGATCCGCCTCCAGGGTCACCAGGGCGTTGGGGACGGTCCCGTACCGGGCGGCGTGCGGGCGGTGCGGGCGGTCCTGGTAGCCGTCGAGCAGCAGCCGGTTGCGGTTGAGGCAGAGCCGGTCGATCCGCGGCCGGAACAGGTCGAACAGCTCGAAGCGCTCGCCCAGGCCGGGGAAGCGGTCCTGGTAGCGGCGGATCTCGGCCCGCAGCAGGGCCCAGAACTCGGCCTCGGGCAGCCCGGTCTGCGCCTCCAGCAGCGGGGCGAGGTAGCGCAGGACGCCGATGAACAGCCCGGAGTGGAGGAACTGGCAGAGCCCCTGAGGGCCGTCCCGCAGCAGGACGTCGTCGACCTCGGCGGGCAGGTCGCGCAGTTCGGGCAGGTCCTGGTCGCTGAGGTTGACGTCGTCGACGAAGTCCTTGACCGCGAGCCTGGTCGGCGCGTCGTGCTCGTCGAAGACGACGATGGCGTTCTCGCCGTGCGGGGAGAAGACCAGCCCGTACCGGTAGAGGAAGTGCAGCAGCGGCGGCAGCACCGCGCCGAACAGCCGGCCGGTCCAGGCGGCGGGAGTGAGCCCGGAGCGGGCGATCAGTTCGGCGGCGAGCGCCCGGCCGTCGGAGCCGGTCTGCAGCAGGGCGGCCAGGGTGCGGGCGCGTTCGCCGCCGGCCAGGAAGGGGCCGAGGGGTTCGCGCCAGATCGCGCCGAGGAGTTCCTTGTACTGGTAGGGCGCCTCGGGCAGCTCTCGGTAGAGCGGGTGGTCGACGGTGACGGAGGCGATCTCGCCGAGCAGGATCACCCGGCACTCGTCGCGCAGGTACGGGTCGGCGTCGCGCAGACCGTGGATCCAGGCGGTGACGGCGGGCGCGGCGAGGGTGCGTTCGGTGGGCAGGCCGCGCCAGACCAGGGTGTTGAGGACGGACAGCGGCAGTTTGACGGTGCAGCGCTCGGGGTGGGCGGTGTTGAAGAAGGAGCGGATGGACTGCTGGGGCAGCCGTGGGTCGCCGTCGGAGGGCAGCGGGACGATCTCGCCGGAGGCGATCCAGGGTGCGAACAGCGGGACGATCGTCTCGTCCCACTGCCAGGGGTGGACGGGCAGCAGCAGGTAGTCGTCGGCGGCCGGGCCGAGGGCGGCGCGCAGCGCGTCCGGGTCGTCGAGTTCGCGGGCGTACAGCTGCTCGGGCCGCTCCAGGCCGGGCACGCCGCGGTACTCGGCGAGCCGGCGGTGGACGGCGATCCAGGGCAGCGGGCGCGGGGTGCGGGCCTCCGGGGCCCAGCGGGCGGCGTCGGTGGCGGAGAAGCCGATCCGGCCCTTGTTGGGGACGATCCAGGGGTGGCCGTCCTGGCGGCCCTCCAGGGCGGGGTGGTCGAGGTCGGCGAGTTCGGCGGCGGTGAGCGCGGTGGCGAGCTGGTGCGCGTCGGCGGTCAGGGTGGCGGTGAGTTCGCGGATCAGGTGGCCGGTGGTCTCGCCGCGCAGGCCGAGGGCGTGCCGGGCGTGCGGGAGGAAGCGCAGCGGGTCGAGGCCGTCCGGGTCGGAGCAGCGGACCGACTCCGGGTCGACCCGCCAGCTTCCGTACGCGCCGCGGCGGGCGGTGAAGCGGTACTCGGCCTCGGGCAGCCAGAGCAGGTACTCGCCGTCGGCGGCGGCGCGGACGGGCGTGAGCAGTTCCTCGTAGGCGAACTCGCCGAGCATCTTGGCCAGCAGGGCGCGCCCGGCCCGCCGCCAGTGCCCGGCGGTCAGGTGCGGGGGCAGGTACAACGGCGGTTCAGCGGCCGACGGTTGCGGCACGGGTCAGCTCCTGGGGACGGGGGACGGTGGGGGTGCTCTCGGTGGGGGTGCCCTCGGCGGCAGCGGCGGCAGCGGCGGCAGCGCCCGCGGCGGGGGCGGTCCCGGGCGGCGCGAAGCCGGTCCAGGCGGTGCGGGCGGGCAGCCGGTGGACGGTCCGGCCGGTGACGGCGTTGAGGATCACGGCGGCCCGGTGGGCGCCGAGTCCCAGGTCGGGGGCGCCGACGCCGTGGGTGTGCAGTTCGGCGTTCTGGACGTAGAGGCCGCCGGTGAGTTCGGGCCGGGTGGCGACCCGGTGGTCGAGGTCGACCCGGTAGCGCCCGCCCCGGTCCCAGTCGATCAGCCGGGCGAGCGGTTCGAGCGCGGCCGGCCGGGCGGCCCGGTAGCCGGTGGCGAGCACCACGGCGTCGGTGCGCAGGACGTGTTCGGCGCCGGAGTCGCCGTGCCGGCAGTGCAGTTCGAGGCCGCCGCAGGGGCCGGGGCGGGCTTCGGTGACGGCGGTGCCGGGGGTGATGTCGACCGGGGCGGTGTCGATCGGGCGGCCGATGGTGCGTTCGTAGAGGTGGTCGTGGATCTCGGCGAGGGTTTCGGCGCTGGCGGCCTTGTGGAGTTGCCACTGGGCGGCGACCAGGGTGTCCCGGACGGGTTCGGGCAGGCTGTGGAAGTAGCGGGTGTAGTCGGGGGTGAAGTGCTCCAGGCCGAGCTTGGAGTACTCCATCGGCGCGAGCGCCCTGGTCCGGGTGAGCCAGCGCAGCCGGACGCCGTCGCCGTCGTGGCGGCGGAGCAGGTCGAGGAAGACCTCGGCGCCGGACTGCCCGCTGCCGACCACGGTGATGTCCCGGACGCCGACGAGGTCGCCGCGGCGGTCCAGGTAGTCGGCGGAGTGGAAGGCGCGCGGGTGACCGTCGAGGGCGGTGAAGGCCTCGGGCAGGACGGGCCGGGTGCCGACGCCGAGGGCGAGGTTGCGGGCGTGCACCTCGGTCCGCCGCCCGGTCGCGGTGTCGGTCAGCTCGGCCCGGAAGTGCGGGGCTTCCCAGTGCAGGGCGGTGACCTCGGTGCCGAAGCGGCAGTTGGCGAGCCGTTCGGCGGCCCACCGGCAGTAGTGGTCGTACTCGCGGCGGGGCAGTTGGAAGCGCTCGGCGAAGTAGAACGGGAAGAGCCGGTCCTGGTCGCGCAGGTAGTTGAGGAAGGACCACGGGTTGGTCGGGTCGACGAGGGAGACCAGGTCGGCGAGGAACGGCACCTGCATCCGGGCCCCGTCCACCAGCATGCCGGGGTGCCAGCGGAACTCCGGGCGCTGGTCGCAGAAGAGCGTGCGCAGGCCGGGGACGGGCGCGGCGAGCGCGGCGAGCGAGAGGTTGAAGGGGCCGATGCCGACGCCGAGCAGGTCGTACGGCGGCTGGGGTGCTGGGGTGTCCACGGGGGTGTCCTAGGCGACGAAGGGGACGCGGGCACGGACCATCAGGGCGGCGCGCTTGTCGGGCAGGTCGAGTTCGGTGTCCAGCCGGAATCCGGCCCGTTCGAAGGCCCGGACGGAGCGCCGGTTGCGGACGTCCGGTTCGGCGACGACCCGTTCGCAGCGGGGCCGTTGCCGCAGGATCCGCTCGGCGAGGGCGGCCAGCAGGACGGCGCCGAGGCCCCGGCCGCGGCTCTCGGCGGGGCCGAGCAGGAGGTGGACGCCGGTGTCGTGCGGCCGGGCCGGGTAGTGCCGGGCGAGCGGGTCGAGGTCGGCGCGGTAGACCTCCCAGTAGCTCGTCGGGGCGCCGTCGAGCAGGCCGAGGCAGGGCACGCTGCGGCCGTCGCCGTCGAGTTGGGCCCGGAGGTGCCGTTCGGTGGCGTCGGGCGGCCCGGCGAGCTGCCAGAACGCGGCGATCTCGGGATCGTTCATCCACCCGGCGAGCAGGCCCAGGTCGGCGGGCAGCCGGACCGGGCTGAGCCGGAACTCGCCGGCCGGGGTGGGGATCGCGCCCCATCCCGGCGGGTCGTCGAGCAGGCTCATGCGCCCGCCAGCGGGTTGGGGATGTCCACGTAGACGGACTGGGTGGCGACCGGGCCGACCAGTTCGTCCAGGCCGTTGATCCGGGTGAGCAGGTTGGCCTTGCACGGCAGGGTGGGCGCGTCGAGCAGCAGCCCGGGCAGCGCCGAGCCGGTGGCGGCGGCCCGCGGGCCGGCCAGGAAGCGGCGCAGCCCGGCCAGCAGCACGGTCTCGTCGGCGAGCCCCTGGCTGCCGAAGGCGCCGACCAGGCCGAGGACGTGGTTGATGCCGAGGTAGTAGGCGAAGTGGTGGTCGATCACCTCGTCGGGCAGGAAGGTGTCGCTGTGCTCGCCGAGCCCGGGCAGCCGCGCGGTGAGCCGGTCGGCGGCGCTCTCCCGGTAGTAGTAGCCCTGGTTGTCGCGGTAGCGGCCTCCGCTGGGCCAGCCGTCGGCGTCGAGCAGGACGAGGCTGTTCTGCTGGTGCGCCTCCAGGGCGATGCCGGCCGTGCCGTCCAGCCAGAGGACGGGCAGCACGACGGCGTCCAGGTAGCGCAGGAACCATTCGGCGGCGACGGTCCGCAGCGGACGGCCGCAGCGGACGGCGAGCGCCCGCAGGGTGTCGCCGAGCCGGGACGGCACGGTGTCGCCGGTGCCGAGCGGCTGTTCGGCGACCAGCCCGGCGACGCACAGCGCGCGGTCGGCGGGGGCGAAGGGCTGGGCACGCAGCACGGTGTCCAGGCCGCCCGGGTCACCGAGGGCGGGGTGGTCGACGCCGATCCAGGCCGGGTCGCGGACGATGTCGAAGCCGGGGTGGGCGCGGTGCCATTCGGCGGCCAGGCCGCTCTCCAGCAGCCGGTGCACCTCCAGGCCGCGGTGGAGTTCCTTGCGCAGGTTCTCCCGGCGGGAGTTGGTGATCCGCAGGCCGAGCGAGAGCTTGAGCATCCAGGGGGTGCCGGGGCGGTAGACGGTGCGCACCGAGGAGGTGGGGTGCCAGGGTTCGCCGGCCGGGCCGAGGTCGTGCAGCAGCCCGTCGGCGAGCAGGGCGGCGACGGCCGGGCGGTGGGCGAGTTCGCGGGCCTGCCAGGGGTGCAGCGGCAGGGCGGCGGTGCCGGGCGGCAGGGCGGCATGGTCCCCGAGCAGGTCCGCGGTGATCCGGTCGGCGCTCTCGGTGAGGGCGGAGCCGGCGGCGAGCAGGTCGCGGTGGACCGCGTACCAGTGGAGTTGGAAGGAGCCGTGCAGTTCGGGCGAGTAGGCGGCGCTCTGGGCCGGGCCGAGGCCGTCGCGGCTCTTCGGGGTGGGGTGCAGCGGGTGGCCGAGCAGCAGGGACTGTTCGGCGGCGAGGAAGTGCGAGCGTTCGGGGCCGCCGGCGGGGGCGGCGGTGCGGCGGTGGGCGAGGATGTCGGCGGTGCGGACGACCGAGTCGGCGACCCGGGCGGCGAGGTCGGCGACCTGCCCGGGGTCGGGGCGGTCGGCGGCCGCGGCGGCGAGCAGCGCGGCGGTGGTGACGGCGTCCACGGGGGCGTCGGCGGTGCCCTCCCCGGCGGAGAGGACGGCGGGGCCGAACCGGTGCCAGCCGCCGGGCGACCAGTAGCGGACGGGGGCGGAGAGCCGGGCGGCGCCACCGAGGACGGCGATCCGCAGCCGACCGTCGGGGCCGGGGCGGGCGCCGGTCTCGCGTGTCCAGCAGCGCAGCAGGGCTTCCAGTGCGGCCTGTTCGGCGGCGACGGCGGGGTCCGGGTGCAGCAGCGGATCGGGCTCGGCCGGCCGGTCCGCGGGCAGCAGCGGGGCGGGCGGGGCTCCGGTGAGGGCGGTGCTCAAGGCTGCTCCTTGGGGCGCGTGGGGGTGCGGACGCACGGGTGGTGGAGAGGATCGGCGGGCGCTCGCACCGTCGCGTCAGGTAAGGGTTACCTATCCCTGACGGGTGATCACAAGGTTGACTCACTCGTCCGGGTGAAGATCGGGGATTGTCCGCGTCCGGCGCGCGGGGCCCTGCTGGGCCGACGGGCCGTCGGCGGCCACGTCACGGATCGGTGACCTCCGGTCGGGGCCGCAACCCGGGGGGCGACCGCCGCCGTCCTGGTGACCGGTGGAAGACTCCACAGCGGCGAGTCGCCGCACGACAGCCCGATCGAGCACAGGGGGAAGCGCACACATGCCATCGATCCACCGGTCAGCCATGGCCGTCGCCCTCGTCACGGGGGCGCTGCTCGCGGCGAGCGCCTGCGGGCCGGACGGCCCGGCGGGCGACGGGGGCGGCAGCGCCGCGCCGCCGCCCGCGTCCGGCACCGCCGCCCCGGGGGGCGGCGTGATCGGCGGGATCACCCTCCCGTCGGGCATCCCGACCAGTCTGCTGGAGGGCCTGCCGAAGTCCTGGGACGACCTGAAGAAGTGGAAGTTCGAGGACTGGGACTCGTGGGCGTCCAAGCACGTCTTCAACAACCCGGTGGTGAAGGACTTCTGGAACCCGGACAAGATGGGCGACTCCAAGCCCGCCGATCCGGCTCCGCCCACCGCCAAGCCGGCCGCCGACAACGGCGTGACGGACCCGGACCCGCCGGTGGTCAAGGCCGTGCCGGTGCCCCGCCCGTACACCAAGCAGCCGTCCGGGAAGGTGTTCTTCAGTGCCCAGGGCGGCCGGGGCAACTGCTCGGCGACGGTGATCACCGACCCGCAGCACCCGGGCAGGAGCAATCTGGTCTGGACGGCCGGCCACTGCGTGCACGCGGGCAAGGGCGGCGACTTCTTCAAGGACCTGGTCTTCGTTCCCGCCTACAACAACTCGGGCGCCTCCAGCGGCGGCAAGAAGGCCCCGCTGTCCGAACTGGCCCCGCTGGGCACCTGGTGGGCCGACCTGGTCACCACCTCGCCGCAGTGGATGGTCGAGGGCGGCGGCACCGGTGACGCCGCGAACCAGTACGACTTCGCCGTCATGCGGGTGCACAACCAGAACGACTCCGGCAAGTCGCTGGAGGAGACGGTCGGTTCGGCCGTCCCGGTCTGGTTCGACGCCCCGCGCGACAAGGTGTCCGTCGCGGCGGTCGGCTACCCGCTCTACAAGCCGTTCGACGGCCAGGAGCTGTACAGGTGCGACGGCGGCAAGCCGACCCGGCTGTCGTTCGACGCCAAGCGCCCGTCGATGCTCACCATCGGCTGCAACATGACCCAGGGCTCCAGCGGCGGCGGCTGGTTCGCCACCATGCCGGACGGGAAGACCGCCCTGGTCAGCAACACGTCCATCGGCACCGAGGACCACACCTCGCTGAGCGGCCCGTACCTGGAGACGGTCGCCAAGCAGGCGCTGGACTGGATCTCCAAGAAGCCGTAGGCCCTTTCCGGTCGGACCGGACCAAGCCGTACGGGCGGCGGAGGCCGCCCCCGGGGGACGATGCAGCATGCCGAAGCACACCGGCCGCGGACCGCGGCGCCGATCCGGACCGACCGGCGCCGCGGTGCTCGCCGTGCTCGCGCTCGCCGCGACCGCCTGCGGGCCGGACGACTCCGGCGCCGCGGCGGCCGCGCCACCGCCCGCCCTCCCCACCTCGGCGCCCACCAGCCTGGGCGACCTGACGGGCTGGAAGGTGGAGGACTGGGCCCGGTTCGTCTCCGGCAGCGGCTTCGCCAACGAGGTGGCCCCGGGCTTCTGGTCGACCACCCGGATGGCCGCCGCCAAGGGCCGGCCCACCCCGGAGTACCCGCTCACCGCCGCACCGGACGGCGGCCGGCCGGACGCCCCGCCCGCGGCCGTCGCGGCCACGCCGCAGCCGCACCCGTACGGCCCGGCCACCGCCGTGGTCGGCCGGCTCTTCGTCACCACGCCCCAGGGCGACGCGGTCTGCTCCGCGACGGTGGTCTCCGACCCGGCCAACCCGGGCCGCAGCAACCTCGTCTACACCGCCGCGCACTGCCTGCACGACGGCAAGGGTGGCGGCTGGCTGCGGAACATCACCTTCGTGCCCGGCTTCAACCGGGACGGCCAGGCGGCCCGCGGCAAACCGCTCACCGAGCAGCAGGCGGCCCCGTACGGCCGGTGGGTGGCGGTGCGCGCGCTGGTGTCGCCGACCTGGCTCGGGGAGGGCGGCGTCGGCGCCCACCACCAGTACGACTACGGGATCATCCGGGTGCGCGGCGAGGGCGGCTCCGGCGCGTCGCTGGAGGAGGCGGTCGGCGGCTCGGTCCCGGTCTGGTTCAACGCCCCGCGCGAGCAGATCGGCTCGGCGACCGCGTACGGCTACCCGACCGATCGGCCGTCCGACGGCCTGGAGCTCTCCCGCTGCGAGTCCCCGGTCCCGCCGGCCAGGCTCTCCCCCGACCGGAGCCGCCCGCCGATGTACGTCACCGGCTGCACCGTGACCGGCGGCTCCAGCGGCGGCGGCTGGTTCATCACCAAGGACGGCAAGCCCAACCTGATCAGCGTCACCGCGATCGGCAGCCGCAACCCGCCCGGGTACCTGGCCGGCC
Source organism: Kitasatospora sp. NPDC043950 (assembly GCF_056435345.1). NCBI lineage: Bacteria > Bacillati > Actinomycetota > Actinomycetes > Kitasatosporales > Streptomycetaceae > Kitasatospora > Kitasatospora sp. NPDC043950. The sequence goes on along the minus strand of NZ_JBWKER010000035.1, from coordinate 49,939 downwards.
CGTCGCTCCAGGACCAGGCGAAGCAGGCCTTCGACTACTTCGCCAAGAACGTGAAGTAGCCCGCACGCCCGCACGCTCGGACGCCCGGACAAGCCCCCGCACGGCCCCCGCACGCTCGCGCACGCGAAGGGCCCCCGCACGTTCGCGCGATGCCCAACGGCATCACGGTCGCGTCCGGGGGCCCTTCGTCGGCCCGTCGCCTCAGACCTGCAGCGCCACCGCGTAGCGCTCCAGCTCGGCGGCCAGCTCGGCCGGCACCTTGGCGTGCAGCAGCGTGCCCTCGCCGGTGTGCTCGGTGCCGAGCAGCTCGCCCTCGGCGTGCACCCGGGAGACCAGCCCGCCCTGGGTGTAGGGCACCAGGGCCCGCACCTCGATCGCCGGGCGCGGCAGCTCGTCGTCGATGAGCTTCAGCAGCTCCTCGATGCCCTCGCCGCTGCGGGCCGACACCACGATGGCGTGCGGCTCGCGGAGCAGCAGGCGCTGCAGCACGTGCGGGTCGGCGGCGTCCGCCTTGTTGATCACCACGATCTCCGGCACGTTCTGCGCGTCGACCGAGACGATGACCTCGCGGACGGCGGCCAGCTGCGTCTCCGGCTCGGGGTGCGAGCCGTCGACCACGTGCAGGATGAGGTCCGCGTCGGCGACCTCCTCCATGGTCGAGCGGAAGGCCTCGACCAGGTGGTGCGGCAGGTGCCGGACGAAGCCGACGGTGTCGGCCAGGGTGTAGAGCCGCCCGCTCGGGGTCTGGGCCCGGCGGACGGTCGGGTCCAGGGTGGCGAACAGGGAGTTCTCCACCAGGACGCCCGCCCCGGTGAGCCGGTTGAGCAGGGACGACTTGCCGGCGTTGGTGTACCCGGCGATGGCCACCGACGGCACCTGGTGGCGCTTGCGCTCCTGGCGCTTGGTGTCGCGGCCCTTCTTCATCTCGGCGATCTCGCGGCGGAGCTTCGCCATCTTCTCGCGGATCCGGCGCCGGTCGGTCTCGATCTTGGTCTCACCGGGACCACGGGTCGCCATGCCGCCGCCGGACGAGGCGGAGCCGCCACCACCCATCTGCCGGGACAGCGACTGACCCCAGCCGCGCAGGCGCGGCAGCATGTACTGCATCTGCGCGAGCGAGACCTGCGCCTTGCCCTCCCGGGACTTGGCGTGCTGGGCGAAGATGTCCAGGATCAGGGCCGTCCGGTCGACGACCTTGACCTTGACCACGTCCTCCAGGTGGATCAGCTGGCCGGGGGTGAGCTCACCGTCGCAGACCACGGTGTCGGCGCCGGTGGCCGCCACGATGTCGCGCAGTTCCTTCGCCTTGCCGGAGCCGATGTAGGTGGCCGCGTCGGGCTTGTCGCGGCGCTGGATCACGCCGTCCAGCACCTGGGAGCCGGCCGTCTCGGCGAGGGCGGCGAGCTCGGCCATCGAGTTCTCCGCCTCCTCCAGGGTGCCGTCCGTCCAGACGCCGACGAGCACCACGCGCTCCAGGCGGAGCTGGCGGTACTCGACCTCGGTGACGTCTTCGAGTTCGGTGGAGAGGCCGGCGACGCGGCGCAGGGCGGCACGCTCGCTGCGGTCGTACTGGTCGCCGTCGTAGTGGTGGCCGCGGTCCTCGTCGATGGCCGCGAGGTCCTCGTCCATGAGGGCTTCCGCCCGCAGACCGTTCAGGCGGCGCGGGGCGTCGGCGTGGTCGCGGGTGTCGGACGTGGAGGTCATTCTGTCCTTTGGTCGCTGGTGCGGATGGCCTGTGGGGACCGCCCTGTGCGGTCCCACCCGGAGTCTGCCCAGCTGCCGCCCCGGTTACCGCCGGGCGAGGTGAGCTACCCCTCAGGTCCTCGGGTGCCATCGGGGCTCCTGTGCCCTGAGAACGCCGTGGACCGGCCGTGAATTCCCCATGATGGTCCCACGCCCGGCGCGGACCGGTCATCCCCATTTTCCCCGGAGTGGCGGGCCCCGCCGGTGTCCGGGGCCTGCGGCCGGCTGACGTCGTACACCCCGGAGACCTTGAGCATCGCCCGCATCAGCGCGGGCAGCGCGGCCGGCTCGGGCAGTTCGACGGTGTAGGTGTGCCGGACCCGCAGCTCCTGCGGCGGTTCGACCTCGGCCGAGACGATGCCGACGTCCTCGGCGGAGATGGCCGCGGTGAGGTCGGCGAGCAGCCGGGGCCGGTTGAGCGCCTCGGCCCGCAGGGTGGCCCGGTGGCCGGCCGCCGGGGTTCCCTCCGGCCGCCAGCGGACCTCCAGCTCGGCGCGCCCGGCCGCGCGCATCCGCTCCCCGGCCGGGCAGCCGGTGCGGTGCACGGCGACGGCTCCGCCGCGGATCGGGTAGCCGGCCACCTCGTCCGGCGGCACGGGCGTGCAGCAGCGGGCCAGCCGGACCGGCGCCCCGGGCCGGCCGGCCACCGCGACCGGGGCCGGCCGGCGCTCGGTGGTGCGGTGCGCGGGCGGGACGGGCTGGCCGCTGGAGGGGCCGGTGCGCACCGCCGGGAGCCGGGCCGGGTGGTCGGCGAGCCAGCGTTCGATGGCCAGCCGGGCGGCCGGGGTCCGGGCGTGCGCGAGCCACTCGGGCGCGGGCCCGGAGGGTTCGGCGGGGCGCGGCCCGTCCTCGGTGAGCACGGTTCCGGTGGGCACGGCCTCGGTGAGCACGGCGAGCAGGTCGCCGTCCTGCAAGACGGTGGAGAGCGCGGTGAGCCGGCCGTTGACCCGGGCTCCGATACACCGGTGGCCGGTCTCCTCGCCGAGCAGGTAGGCGGCGTCCACGCAGGTGGCGCCGGCCCTCAGCTGAAGCGTTTCGCCGCTCTCCGTCACGACGGTGATCTCGCGGTCGCCGGCCAGGTCGGCGGTGAGCGCGGACCAGAAGGCGTCCGGGTCGGGCGTCTCCTGCTGCCACTCCAGCAGCCGGCTGAGCCAGCCGGGCCGGGCCGGGTCGGTGCGGTCGAGTTCGTCGGCGTCCTGGACGGCGCCGGCCGGCTCCGGGTCGCCGAGCGCGACCACCCCGGTCTCGGCGACCTCGTGCATCCGCCGGGTGCGCACCAGCACCTCGACGACCGTGCCGCCGCTGAGCGCCACGGCGGTGTGCAGCGACTGGTAGAGGTTGAACTTGGGGGCGGCGACGAAGTCCTTGAACTCGCCGGGCAGCGGCGTCCAGCAGGTGTGCAGCTCGCCGAGCACGGCGTAGCAGTCGGCGTTCTCCTCGACGACCACCAGCAGCCGCCCGAAGTCGGCGGGCTGCGGCCCCTGCGGCCGCCCGTCCGGGCCGGGCGCGGCGGCCCGCTTGAGCAGCACCCGGTGCAGCGACACGCAGTGCCGGGGCCGGACGGTGACCTCGGCGGCCACCCCGGTCTCGGACAGCTGGCGGGCCAGCAGCCGGGCGAAGGGGGCCAGCAGGGTGTCCGGCTCGCCCTCGTGACCGGCCATCAGGGCCCGGGTGCGGGCGTGCTCCTCGGGGTGCAGGGTGGCGAAGACGATGTCCTCCAGCTCCGCCTTGAGCACCTGGATGCCGAGCCGTTCGGCCAGCGGGATCAGCACGTCCCGGGTGACCTTGGCGATCCGCACCTGGCTGGCCGGTTTCATGTGCCGGATGGTGCGCATGTTGTGCAGCCGGTCGGCGAGCTTGATCACCATCACCCGGACGTCGTCGCCGGTGGCGACCAGCATCTTGCGGAAGGTCTCGGCCTCGGCGGCGGCGCCGAAGTCGACCTTCTCCAGTTTCGTCACCCCGTCGACCAGGTAGGCAACTTCGGGCCCGAAGCCGGCACTCACCTGATCGAGCGTCAATTCGGTGTCCTCGACGGTGTCGTGGAGCAGCGAGGCGACCAAGGTGGTTGTCCCGGCGCCGAGTTGGGCCAGGATCATGGTGACGGCGAGCGGGTGGGTGATGTACGGCCCGCCGCTCTTGCGCTTCTGGCCCCGGTGGCTGGCCTCGGCGAGCCGGTAGGCCCGGGCGAGCAGGCCGAGGTCGGCCTGCGGATGGTGCTCGCGGTGGACTCGGACGAGCGGTTCGAGGGCGTCCGGGACGGGCGGCCGGCCGGTGGCCAGCAGGGCGGCCCGCCCGGCCCGGCCGAGCGCGGCCCGGCCGAGCTCCCCCAAGGGCCGCCTGGCCCCGGCTTGCCGTGCGGACGTCGGCTGCCCCGTCAGGGACTGCCCGGCTTCGATGGTCATCGGCGCACCTCCGGCAGCGATCACCGGCCGCCACCCCGCCGAGGGGCGCCTTCCCGGTGGTCCATGCTACCGAGCAGAGCACGTTCCGCGATGCCTTGCTTCCCGTCCGCGACACGCGTCACTCGAACGGGCGGATTCACCGCCGCGCGAAATGGGCAAACCGGGCCGTCAGCTGTCCGAGCCGCGCCCCAGGCGTGTCAGACCCGCCCCAGTTCGGCCCACCAGCGGGCGTCGATCTCGCCGGCGGCCACGATGACCGCCGGGCCGGTCTTCTCGATCCGGCCGTCCGGGTGCTCGGTGATGACCAGTCGGCCGCCCGGCACGTCCACGGTGTAGGTGGCCGGCTCGCCGGTGACCGCCGGGTCGACGCCGTCCCGGCGGATGGCGGCCACCGCGACGGCGCAGGTGCCGGTCCCGCAGGAGCGGGTCTCGCCGGAGCCGCGCTCGTACACCCGCATGGCGACGTGCCGCGGCCCGCGGTCCACCACGAACTCGACGTTCACGCCTTCCGGGTAGGCCCCTTCGGGGCTGGTCAGCGGCGCGGACAGCAGGTCCCCGGCGTGGTCGAGGCTGTCCACGAAGGCCACCGCGTGCGGATTACCCATGTTGACGTTCAGCGCGGGCCAGCGCCGCGCGCCGACCGCGACCTCGACGCCGTCCGGCCCGGGCAGCCGGGCCCGGCCCATGTCGACGGTGACCTCGCCGGGCGTCCCGTCCCCGGCGTCCTCGGCGACCCGCACCGTCCGCACCCCGGCGCGGGTGGCGACCGCGAACTCGCCGGGCTCGGCCAGGCCGGCCTCGACCAGGTAGCGGGCGAAGACCCGCACGCCGTTGCCGCACATCTCGGCGATGCTGCCGTCGGAGTTGCGGTAGTCCATGAACCACTCGGCCCGGTCGGCCTGGTCCGCGGCGGCCGGCTCGGCGGCGGAGCGCACCACGCGCAGCAGCCCGTCCCCGCCGATGCCGGCCCGCCGGTCGCACAGCGCGGCGACGGCCGCGGGGCCGATCTCCAGCGCGCCGTCCGGGTCCGGGACGATGACGAAGTCGTTCTGGGTGCCGTGCCCCTTGAAGAAGGGGACGCCGACCGGCTGCGGGGAGGATGCGCTCACCCTCCCGATGGTACTGAACGGGCGCACCGGCCACCCGGGCGGTCCGACCGGTGGATCGGCGCGGGGCAGCAGGGGGGGCGACACCGGCAGCCCACGGATCAGCGCAGGTAGGCGACCCGCCAGACGGCCAGCGCACAGGCCACCAGCGCGATCAGGGTGTAGAGCGCGATCGCCTTCCAGCCGGCCCGCTGCCCGGAGCCGCGGCGCGGCAGGCCCGGCCACTTGTACCCGGCGTGCCGGGCGGCCATCGCCCCCCAGCCGACCGAGGCGGCGGTGAGCAGCAGCCCGAGCATGCCGACCATGGTGGCGCGCGCGCCGGCCGAGCCGAAGGCGAGCGGGAAGGCGAACATCAGCGAGCCGAGGATGCCCAGCAGGGCGATCGGCAGGGTCTGCCACCAGCGGAGCCGGCGCAGCGGTCGGATCTCCCGCTCGTGCACCGCGCCCGCCGGGGTGCGGGTGTCCAGGGCCGGCAGTGCGACCGCGTAGGAGGTGGGCGCCTCCAGGCCGGTCAGCACGGGGAGGTCACCCATCGTCGACTCGTCGGCCGGTGCGGTGACACTCCCGCTCTGGCCGGGTTCGGGGCCGGTACCCGTCGACACGCGGCCTCCCCTGACAGTTCGACACGAGCGGACTCGCGGTCGGGCACGGTCGGCCCGCGCGGCCGACCCCTACGCCTTCGATGATGGCATGTCCAGACGGGCGTTCCGGGCCTGACCGGCGTCGACGGGTGATCCGTGGCCATCACGTGATCGGGCCGTGACCGCCGGTTCGTCCTGCACGGCCACCTGCGCGCGCAGGTGCACCGCCGGATTGGCCGGAACCCGCCTACCCGGCCGGACGCTCCTGACGGTCGATCAGCTCCAGGGAGCGTTCCAGCAGCTCGACGGGGTCGGTGCCGGCCGGCCGGGACAGCCAGTTGATCCGGCCGTCGCGGCGGAACCAGGACTCCTGACGGCGGGCGAAGCGCTTGGTGGCCCGGACGGTCTCCGCCCGTGCCTCGTCCTCGGTGCACTCGCCGGCGAAGTGGTCCAGCACCTGCTGGTAGCCGAGCGCCCGGGAGGCCGTCCGCCCCTCCCGCAGCCCGACCCGCTCCAGCGCGCGCACCTCGTCCAGCAGTCCGGCCCGCCACATCAGGTCGACCCTCAGCGTGATCCGCTCGTCCAGTTCGGGGCGCGGCACCGCGACCCCGATCTGCACCGCGTCGTAGACGGCGGTGTTGCCGGGCAGGTTCGCGGTGAACGGCTGCCCGGTGATCTCGATGACCTCCAGCGCGCGGACGATCCGCCGCCCGTTGCCGGTCAGGATCGCCTCCGCGGCCGCCGGGTCCAGCTCGGCCAGCCGCCGGTGCAGCGCGAGCGGGCCGGCCTCCTCCAGCTCGGCCTCCAGCCGGGCCCGGACCGCCGGGTCGGTGCCGGGGAACTCCATCTCGTCGATCGCCGCCCGGACGTACAGCCCGGAGCCGCCGACCAGGACGGGCGTGCGCCCGGCCGCGAGCAGCCGGTCGATCTCGGCCCGGGCCAGCCGCTGGTACTCGGCGACGCTGGCGGCCTCGGTGACGTCCCAGACGTCCAGCAGGTGGTGCGGCACGCCGCCGCGCTCGGCGGGGGTGAGCTTGGCGGTGCCGATGTCCATGCCCCGGTACAGCTGCATCGAGTCGGTGTTGATCACCTCGCCGCCGAGGCTGCGGGCGATGGCGACGGCCAGGTCGGACTTGCCGGCGGCGGTCGCGCCGACGATGCAGACCACTCGGGGCTGGGCGGCGCGGGACTGGTCGGTACGGGAGCTGCTCACCGCTCCAGTCTCGCAAAACCGCCGCCGCACCGGTGACCGGGCTGCCCGTCGGCCCCGACTGCGCGACGATGTGACTGTGTCCAGCCGTCTCCGGCCATCTCCGCCGTTTCCGCAGTTGAGCCGGTTTGCGAACGGTTCGGCGGTGACGGACGTTGGGCAGGAGACAGGGACGAAAGGGTGAGATCGCCATGGGTCTGATGGACAACCTCAAGGGCAAGGCCGAAGAGCTCAAGGGCAAGGCCAGTGAGCTCGCCGGCAAGCACAGCGAGCAGATCGAGCACGCGGTGGACAAGGCCGGCGGCGCGATCGACAAGGCGACCAAGGGCAAGTACAGCGAGAAGATCGAGCACGGCGCCAGCAAGGCCAAGGGCGCGGTGGACGACTTCGCCCACAAGCCGAAGCCGGGCGAGGAGGGGCCGGCCGGCGGCAACGGCCAGGCGCCGCGGGCCTGACGCCCCGCGCTCCGATCAGCTCCAGGACGCCACGACGTAGCCGACCCCGTACGGGGCGTCCTGGTAGCCGAGCCGCGCGGTGAGGCCGGCGCCCTCCGCGGCGCCGGCCAGCACCTGCCAGGGCGCCCGGCCCTCGGCCTTGAGCTCGGCGGCCAGCCCGGCGTCCAAAGCGGCGAGCGCGGGCAGGTCGGCTGAGCCCAGCGCGGCGGCCAGGGCGGCGTCGAAGCCCTCGGCGCGCTCGTCCAGGTAGCCGGGCGCCTTCACCGAGCGGCAGGCGCTGCCGTCGCCCACCACCAGCAGGCCGACCCGGTCGGCCAGCTGGGCCAGGCCCTGGCCGAGCCCGAGCATCCGGTCGGCGGGCGCGTCGGCGGGCACCGCGCAGGCGTGCGTCGGCAGCGTCACCCCGGCGCGCTCCAGCAGCCAGGCGCCGACCGTCAGCGAGGGCGCCAGCTCCGGCCCCTCGACCCGGCCGCCGGGCAGCTTGGCGACCAGCGGCACCCCGTAGCGGTGGAAGGAGCCGGCCCCGCCCTCGGTCCACACCTCGGCCTCCGGGCCGGCGCCGACCACCACGACCAGCTGCGGTCCGGCCGCGATCAGCGCCGCGAGGGCCTCGTCGCAGGCGGCCCGCAGCGGGTCCAGTTCGGCGGCCGCCCCGGCGGCGACCTCGGGGACGAGCAGCGGCGGACAGGGGCACACGGCGGCGGCTACCAGCATGCGGATCACTCTAGCCAAACGGCGACGGCGGCCCGGCCGGACTCGAAGTCCCGCCGGGCCGCCGGTGGAGGAGCGGGCCGCCGTTCGAGGAGCGGGACCCGTTCGAGGAGCGGGCCGTCAGTCGCCGCAGCAGGCCCCGCCCGCCGGAGCGGCCAGGGGCAGCGCGGCCGGGGCACCGATGCCCGGCAGGCCGAGCATCACCCCGGCCGGCTTGGCCGCGGGCTTGGCCTGGCGCTTCTCCCAGGCGTCGCCGGCCCGGGTGCGGCGCACCGCGAGCGACGGGCCCTCGGCGAGCAGGTGGTGCGGGGCGGCGTAGGTGATCTCGACGGTCACCAGGTCGCCCGGGCGCACCGGCTCCGTCGGCCTGGTGAAGTGCACCAGCCGGTTGTCGGGGGCGCGGCCGGAGAGCCGGTCGGTCTTGTCGTCCTTCTTGCCCTCGCCCTCGGCGACCAGGATCTCCAGGGTGCGGCCGACCTGCTTCTTGTTCTCCTCCCAGGAGATCTCCTCCTGGAGGGCGATCAGCCGGTCGTAGCGGGCCTGCACGACGGCCTTCGGCACCTGGTCCGCCATCTCGGCGGCCGGGGTGCCGGGGCGCTTGGAGTACTGGAAGGTGAAGGCGTTGGTGAAGCGGGCCTCGCGGACGGTGTGCATCGTCTGCTCGAAGTCCTCCTCGGTCTCGCCGGGGAAGCCCACGATGATGTCGGTGGAGATGGCCGCGTCCGGCATCGCCTCGCGGACCTTCCGGATGATCCCGAGGAAGCGCTCCTGGCGGTAGGAGCGGCGCATCGCCTTGAGGACGGTGTCGGAGCCGGACTGCAGCGGCATGTGCAGCTGGTGCATCACGTTCGGCGTCTCGGCCATCGCGGCGATCACGTCGTCGGTGAAGTCGCGCGGGTGCGGCGAGGTGAAGCGGATCCGCTCCAGGCCCTCGATCTGGCCGGCGGCGCGCAGCAGCTTGGAGAAGGCCTCGCGGTCGCCCAGGTCGGAGCCGTAGGCGTTGACGTTCTGGCCGAGCAGGGTCACCTCGATGACGCCCTCGTCCACCAGCGCCTCGATCTCGGCGAGGACGTCGCCGGGGCGGCGGTCCTCCTCCTTGCCGCGCAGCGCGGGGACGATGCAGAAGGTGCAGGTGTTGTTGCAGCCGACGGAGATGGCGACCCACGCGGCGTACGCGGACTCGCGGCGGGTCGGCAGGGTGGAGGGGAAGGTCTCCAGCGACTCCAGGATCTCGACCTGGGCCTTGCGCTCGACCGCGGCCCGCTCCAGCAGCGCCGGCAGGTGGCCGATGTTGTGGGTGCCGAACACCACGTCGACCCAGGGGGCCTTGCGGACGATGGTGTCGCGGTCCTTCTGGGCGAGGCAGCCGCCGACGGCGATCTGCATGCCCTTGTGGCGGCTCTTGACCGGCGCCAGCTGCCCGAGGTTGCCGTACAGCTTGTTGTCGGCGTTCTCCCGCACCGCGCAGGTGTTGAACACGACCAGGTCCGGGTCGCCGTCCTGCCCGGCCTTGACGTAACCCGCGTCCTCCAGCAGGCCGGACAGCCGCTCGGAGTCGTGGACGTTCATCTGGCAGCCGTACGTGACGACCTTGTAGCTCTTCAATCCGCTCTCACCGCTCACCAGACCAGGGTACGGGCAGCCGCGAAGCGCTTTTCCCCCACCGTTTCCCCTCCCGTTCCGGCGGAGCGCCTGGCAGTATCCCTGCATGACCCCCACCACCCCGTCCCGTCTCGGCGCCGCCGTCCGCACCGCGGCCCGCAGCCCGCTGTGGCGGACGGTGCTGGTGCTGGTGCTGCTGGTCGCGGGGCTGGGCGGCTGGTGGCTGTCGGCGGGCCGCTCGCCCGGCTACCCGCGCGGCGAGACGCGCTTCGCGACCGGCGTGCAGCGCGGTGTCTACGACCGGTACGGGCAGCTGCTGGAGGCCCACGTCGCCAAGGCCATGCCGGGGGTGCGGCTGGCCCTGGACAACACCGAGGGCTCGATCGACAACCTGGCCCGGGTGACCAGCGGCCAGGACGACTTCGCGATCGCCACCGCCGACGCCGTCGCCGACTACCAGGGCCCGGGCAAGGACCGGCTGCGGGCGATCGCACGGCTGTACGACGACTACCTCCAGCTGATCGTCCCGTCCTCCTCGACGGTGCACCGCACGGCCGACCTCAAGGGGCTGCGGGTCGGCGTGGGCCTGCCGCAGTCCGGGGTGAACCTGGTGACCAGGCGGCTGCTGGCCGCGGCCGGCCTGGACCCGGACCACGACATCGTCCCGGTGTCGGCGGGCGTCGGGGACGCCGCCGACCAGCTGCGGGAGAACAAGCTCGACGCCTTCTTCTGGTCCGGCGGGCTGCCGACCAGCGCCCTCACCGACCTGTCCGACCACATGCGGATGCGGGTCGTGCCGCTGGGGGACCTCGCCGGGGCCATCCACAAGATGGAGGGCGGCGGCACCGACGCCTACCGGGCGGCCACCATGCCCAAGGGCACCTACCCGAACGCCGACCCCAAGGACGCCGTCTCCACCGTGGCCGTGCCCAACCTGCTGATCACCCGGGACGACGTGGACCCGGGCCTGGTCGAGGGCATGACCCGGGCGGTGATCGACAGCCGCGACCAGATCGGCGCTCAGGTGCACGCCGCCCAGCTGGTCGACCTGCGCACCGCCGTCTACACCGACCCGCTCCCGCTGCACGAGGGCGCGGCCCGCTACTACCGCTCGGTGAAGCCCTGAAGGTGGAGCCCTGAAGGTGGAGCCCTGAAGGTGAAGCCCTGAAGCCCGGAAGCCCTGACGCCGCACGGGCGCCGTGGGCCCGTACGGGCTACCGCTTCTCCGGCCGCGGCACCGCCAGCGTCACCGCGAGCCCGGTCGGCTGGACCGGGGCGAAGGCGAGCGAACCGCCGCCCGCCGCCAGCAGGGTGCGGGCGATCGACAGGCCGAGCCCGGAGCCGTCCACGTTCTGGTGCCGCGGGCTGCGCCAGAAGCGGTCCCCGGCGCGGGGCAGCTCGTCCTCGGCGAGGCCGGGCCCGGCGTCCGTGACGGTCACCGCGACCTCGTCCCGGCGCACCGAGACCCTCAGCCGCACCCCGCTGCCGGCCGGGCCGAACTTGAGCGCGTTGTCCAGCACGGCGTCCAGGGCGGAGCCGAAGCCGATCGGGTCCGCCATGCCGACGGCGAGCGCCGGGCCCTCCCAGCGCAGCTCGATCCCGCGCTGCTCGGCGACCGGCCGCCAGGCGTCGACCCGGGCCAGGGTGAGCGCGGCGAGATCGGTCTGCTCGGGTTCGGGGCGGGCGTGCTCGGCGGTGGCCAGGCCCAGCAGGTCGTCCAGCACCCGGGCCAGCCGGACGCCCTCCTCCCGGACGCCGCCGAGCTCCTCCTCGTGCCCCTCGGGCAGTTCCAGGCCGAGCACCTCGACCCGCAGCAGCAGGGCCGCCAGCGGGTTGCGCAGCTGGTGCGAGGCGTCCGCGACGAAGGCCTTCTGCTGGTCCATGGCGAGCACCACGTGGTCGGCCATCTCGTTGAACGAGCGGGCCAGCCGCTGCAGCTCGGGCGGGCCGCCGCCGGGCGCGACCCGGGCGGCCATCCGGCCGGTGGCGATGTCGTGGGTGGCCCGGTCGAGGGTGCGGACCGGGCGCAGCACCCACTCGGTGAGCCGACCGGCCAGCAGCACCGCGACGATCATCGCGGCGGCCTCGCCGGCGCCGATCACCAGCCAGCTGTGCAGGATCCGGGTGCGCAGCGCCCCGGTGGGGGACTCGCTGAGCACCACCGCGACCACGTCGCCGTCGCGCACCACCGGGGTGGCGACGGTCAGGGTGCGGTCGTCGGTCCACGGCCAGACCTGGGGCGGGTTGTGGCTGCGCCGCCCGTCCAGCGCCTCCTGGAAGGCCTGCGCGCCCCAGCCCCCGGGGGGCACCCGCCAGTCGGCGGGGGCGGCGGCGATCGGCACGCCGTCGCGCTGGAAGATGCCCAGCCGCACGCCGTACAGGTCGTGGTAGCGGCGGACCTCGGCGTCGATCGCGTGCCGGCGGCTGACGTCGCCGGGGGCGGGCTCCGGGTCGCCCTTGAGCGCGGACTCCACCGCCGAGGGGCCGGAGGTGGGCAGGTCCTGGGCGAAGCGGGCGGCGTCGTCGAGCCGGTCGACGACCACCTTGCTCTGCTCGGCCGCCGCGACCGCCGCCGCGAGCGGCAGCCCCAGGGCGGCCAGGACGCAGAGCATGAGGGCGATCAGGATGCCGAGCAGGCGGGTGCGCACGTGCGGTCAGCGCTCCGCGGGGGCGGGCGGGGCCGGGTCCGCGGCGGGCGCCGGGGACTCCGGGATCAGGCGGTAGCCGACGCCGCGGACGGCCTCGACCAGGCCGGGCAGCGCGAGCTTGTTGCGCAGCGAGCCGATGTGCACCTCCAGGGTGCGCCCGTTGCCCTCCCAGCCGCTGCGCCAGACCTCGCTGAAGATCTGCTCGCGCCGGTAGACCACGCCGGGGCTCTGGGCGAGCAGGGCGAGCAGGTCGAACTCCTTGCGGGTGAGCGGCACGTCCCGGCCGTCCACGCTGACCCGGCGGCGCTCCCGGTCGATCCGGATGCCGCGGGACTCCAGCGGGCCGCGCTGCTGCGGGACGGCGTCGGGCGCGGGCACCGCCACCGAGGCGGGGGCGGCGCCGCGGCGGGCCACCGCGTGGATGCGGGCGAGCAGCTCGCCCATGTCGTAGGGCTTGGTGACGTAGTCGTCGGCGCCCAGGTTGAGGCCGTGGATCCGGGAGCGGATGTCGGCGCGGGCGGTGACCATGATCACCGGGACGCCGCTGCCGGCCCTGATCCGGCTGCACACCTCGAAGCCGTCGCGGTCGGGCAGCCCGAGGTCGAGCAGCACCACCCGGTACGGGTCGTTCCCGTCCGGCACCAGGGCGTCCAGCGCCTCGTGCCCGCTGCGGGCGTGCCGGACCTGGAAGCCGTGCCGGCCCAGTACCACGACCAGCGCGGCGGCCACGCGTTCGTCGTCCTCGACGAGCAGCAGTCGCATCCTGTTCTCCTCCTTCCCCCACCTGATCACCGGGACCGCCCGGTCGGGCCCCGGTCCTGCGCAGTATGAGCCAGTGGGCGGCCCGGCGCCAGGCTCGGTCGCCCGACGGCTGCCACGGGGCGGGGCGCGCCGGCGCGGACGCCCGCTTTCACATGCCCCGTTGGCGACCCGGCGAACAGCCCGCGAGCAGCGTGTGGCCGTTTCGTGATCCTCAAGTTCCGCTCAGATCGGCTGACGGCACGTCGTCATCACTCCTATGGTCGGCCCACCGGGGGCTGCGGCTCCGCCGGTCGCGGCTCCCGGATTTCGTACCACCATTGCCGCCCAAGGGAGTTCAGACTTTCACGGGCCGACACGAGGGAGCAGGCGCGATGGCCGAGAATCCGGTCGAGGACTCCACCCCTGCAGCCGCCCCCCTGGTCGTGCTGAGCAGCGTGAACAAGCACTACGGAGCGCTGCACGTCCTCCAGGACATCGACCTGAAGATCGTCCAGGGCGAGGTCGTGGTCCTGATCGGGCCGTCCGGCTCCGGCAAGTCGACGCTCTGCCGGACGATCAACCGGCTGGAGACCATCGACTCCGGCACGATCACCATCGACGGCCGCCCGCTGCCCGCCGAGGGCAAGGAGCTGGCCCGGCTGCGCGCCGAGGTCGGCATGGTGTTCCAGAGCTTCAACCTGTTCGCGCACAAGACGGTGCTGGAGAACGTCGTCATCGGCCAGGTCAAGGTGCGCGGGATCGCCCGGGCGCAGGCCGAGAAGACCGCCCGCGAACTGCTGGAGCGGGTCGGTGTCGGCGCACAGGCGGACAAGTTCCCCGCCCAGCTCTCCGGCGGCCAGCAGCAGCGCGTGGCGATCGCCCGGGCGCTGGCGATGAAGCCCAAGGTGATGCTCTTCGACGAGCCCACCTCGGCCCTCGACCCGGAGATGGTCAACGAGGTGCTGGAGGTCATGCGCCAGCTGGCCGCCGACGGCATGACGATGGTCGTGGTCACCCACGAGATGGGTTTCGCCCGCTCCGCCGCCAACCGCGTGCTGTTCATGGCCGACGGCCGGATCGTCGAGCAGAACACCCCGGACGCCTTCTTCACCGCGCCGCGTTCCGACCGTGCCAAGGACTTCCTCTCGAAGATCCTCCACCACTGACGCTTCGAGACCACGCGGGACCGCCGCCGGCAAGGACGCCGGGCGGCCCTGCCCGCGCACGCACCTTCCAGACGCCAGAGCCCGGTTAGCCGTGGCCCAGCTCCCAGGAGAACAACCCTCATGAGGACTCGTCGCACCCTCGCCGTCGCGCTCTGTGCCGTCGCGCTCACCGCCACCGCCGCCTGTGGCAAGGACGGCACCCCCGGCGCCACCGCCGCGAGCAGCGGCAACGCCCCGGCGCTGCCCACCTACACGGTCAAGACCGACGTCAAGATCGACTCGGCGATCCTCGCCGAGGCGAAGAAGCGCGGTCAGCTGATCATCGGCGCCAAGGCCGACCAGCCGTTCCTGGGCTTCGAGGACGTCGCCAGCGGCGACCGCAGCGGCTTCGACATCGAGATCGCCAAGATGATCGCCGCCGACCTCGGCTTCAGCCCGCAGCAGATCAAGTGGCAGACGCTGGTCTCCTCGCAGCGCGAGCCGGCCATCGCCAAGGGCCAGATCGACTTCTACGTCGGCACCTACAGCATCAACGACGAGCGCAAGAAGACGGTCTCCTTCGCCGGCCCGTACTACATCGCCGGCCAGGACTTCCTGGTGAAGGCCGACAACACCTCGATCACCGGCCCGGAGAGCGTCGGCGGCAAGAACATCTGCACCGCCACCGGCTCCACCTCGATCAAGAACATCCAGCAGTACAACCCGAAGATCACGCAGTTCGACACCTACTCGGCCTGCGTCGAGAAGCTGCTGTCCGGCGAGGTCGACGCGGTCACCACCGACGACGCGATCCTCAAGGGCTACGCCTCCAAGTACGCCCCCAAGCTCAAGGTGGTCGGCAAGCCGTTCACCAAGGAGAACTACGGCGTCGGTCTCAACAAGGACGACGCGGTCCTGCGCAACGCCATCAGCGACGCGCTCAAGGCCCACGAGGACAACGGCGACTGGAAGAAGGCCTACGACGCGACCCTGGGCGCGTCCGGCTCCGCCGCGCCGGCCGTGCCGGCCCTCGAACGCTACTGATCCGGTCCACGCCCGACCATCCGTCCTGACCATCTGATGAGAGGAGGGCCGCCGGATGGGGTTCCTGTTCGAGCAGGACAACTTCGCGTTGTTCCGCGACGGCTTCCTGCAGACGATCGAGCTGAGCGCGCTCAGCGCCCTGCTCGCCCTGCTGCTGGGCACCCTGCTGGCGGCCTTCCGGGTCTCCCCGGTGCCGGTCCTGCGTGCCTTCGGCACCGCCTGGGTCACGCTGTTCCGCAACACCCCGCTGACCCTGCTGTTCTTCGCCGTCACCTTCGGCCTGCCGCCGCTCGGGGTGCACTTCGGCCACCTCACCTTCGCGGTGCTGGCGCTCGGCGGCTACACCGCCTCGTTCGTCTGCGAGGTGATCCGCTCGGGCATCAACACCGTGCCGCTCGGCCAGGCCGAGGCGGCCCGCAGCCTCGGCATGAGCTTCGGCCAGACCCTCACCCTGGTCATCCTGCCGCAGGCCACCCGGACCGTCCTGGCCCCGCTGAGCAGCGTGTTCATCGCGCTGCCGAGGAACTCGGCGATCGCCGGCGCGTTCAGCGTCAGCGAGCTGTACAGCGTGCAGCAGACCCTCTCCGAGCGCGGCTACGCGATCTTCGGGATCTTCTTCTGGGTGGCCTGTGCCTACCTGGTGATCAGTGCCACGGTCGCCACGCTGTTCCGCGTCCTGGAATCCCGACTGGCGGTGGCCCGATGAGCAACCTCTTCACCCGCACCCCCACGGCCAGCGTCCTCTACGACGCCCCCGGCCCGCGGGCCCGCACCCGGTACCGGCTGTTCGGGGTGCTGGCGCTGATCGGTGTCGCCGCCCTGCTCTGGTACGTCTTCGCCGCGCTCTCCGACAACGGCCAGTTCGACCCGCAGATGTGGGACGCGTTCCAGTACAACACCGTCCAGCAGCGCATCGTGGACGGCCTGCTCTCCACCCTGGAGGCCTTCGGCCTGGCCGCACTGTTCTCGCTCGCCCTGGGCGGCCTGCTCGCCGCCGGGCAGCTCTCCGACCACAAGCCGGTCCGCTGGGCGGCCGTCGGCTTCGTCCAGTTCTTCCGGGCGATGCCACTGCTGATCCTGATCGTCGCGCTCTACTACGCGTTCTTCGCGAAGGAGCCGATGTGGGCGCTGGTGCTCGGCCTCACCCTCTACAACGGCTCGGTGCAGGCCGAGATCATCCGCAGCGGCGTCAACGCCGTCCCGCGCGGCCAGGCCGAGGCGGCCTACGCGCTCGGCATGCGCAAGACCCAGGTGATGGCCGGCATCCTGGTGCCGCAGGCGATCCGCTCGATGCTGCCCTCGATGATCGGCCAGCTGGTCGTCACCCTGAAGGACACCTCGCTCGGCTTCGTCATCACCTTCCACGAGCTGCTGTTCGTCGGCAAGGCGATCGCCAGCCAGCCGATCAACGCCGCGGGCTTCCCCTACATCCCCGTGGTGCTGGTGATCGGTCCGATCTACATCGCCATGTGCCTGCTGCTGACCGCCCTCGCCCGGTGGATCGAAGCGCGCGGCCGTCGCGGCGCGAACCGGCGCACTTCAGCTGCTGCTTGACGCACACGCAGGTGAACTGTTGCATTGCTCTTCGTGACACCTCCCGGGAGCATCCACGCGGCATATGCGGCAGCGGTAACTGACGCCGGCCCATCGGCCGGTTCGTGCCCGGAGGTCACCACATGGACCCGGTGATCGTGGTCGGGGCCGGACCGGTCGGTCTGGCCCTGGCCCTCGCCCTCGCCCGGCACGAGGTGCCGACCATCGTCCTGGACGAGGGCTCCGGGCTCTGCCCCGAGGGCCCGCGCAGCGTCGTCCTCGGGGCCGACACCGCCGCCTTCCTCACCCGGATCGGCTACCCGCGGGCCGTCTCGGACTCCGCCCTCTGGGACTCCTTCACCGTCTGGCGCCGCCGCCAGGAGGTGCTGCGGATCGACCTCACCGACTCCCCCGCCTTCCACCTGCCCCAGCACCGCCTCCAGCGCGGCCTGCGCGACGCCCTCACCGGCACCCCGCTGGTCCGGCTGGTCCCGCTGAGCCGGGTCGTCGAACTGGAACAGGACCGCGACGGCGTCAGCGTCCGCACCCACGGCACCCAGGACGGCTCCAGCACCTGGTGGCGCGGCAGCCACCTGGTCGGCTGCGACGGCGCCAGATCCGCCGTCCGCAAGCTCCTGAAGATCCGCTTCCCCGGCCGCCCCGCCGTCGACCGCAACGCCATCGCCACCGTCCGGGTCGACCTGCCCTTCCACGAGGCCCGGCTGCACCGCGAGCCCCCGTGGCGCGGCGACCGCGAGGCCTCCGCACGCCCGCTGCCGGACGGCGTCTGGCGGCTCGACTGGCGGCTGCCCCCCGGGCGGCCCGCCCCCACCGAAACCGTCGACCCGCACGCCACCTGGCCCGGCGTCGTCACCGGCGACACCCTGCTCACCCGGGTCACCGCCACCCTCACCGGCTGGTGCGGCGAACTCCCCCGCTTCGACCTGCTCGCCGCCGCCGACCACACCGCCCAGCAGCGCCTCGCCGCCCGGTTCCGCAGCGGCCGCTGCTTCCTCGCCGGCGACGCCGCCCACCTGCACGGCGCGCTCGGCATGCAGAACCTGGCCGACGGGCTGCGCGACGCCGACAACCTCGCCTGGCGGCTCTCCCTCGCCTGGCACCTCCACTCCGGCGGCCCACAACCCGGAGGCTCCCTGCTGGACGGCTACGAGGCCGAACGGCGCGGCGCGGTCGGCGCCCGGCTGCGCGCCGTCGACCAGTCCATGCCGCTGCTACGCCCGCTGCGCGGCTGGCAGCAGACCCGGCGCTCGCTGCTGGTCGGCGGCTTCCGCAAGCACGCACCGCTGCTCGCCGACGGACAGCTCGGCACCGGCCGCTTCGGCGGCGCGCCCGCCTACCCGGCCGCGCCCTCGGGCGTCCCCGGCCGGGTGCCGGTCCAGCGCGGCGCCCGCGGCACCACCTCGCTCAGCGAACTGCTGCCGGCCACTGCCCCCGGCGTGCTCGTCCCGGACCTGCCGGTGCTCGCCGCCGACGGCACCCCGGACCACCTGCACGCCCGGCTCGGCGTCACCTTCCTGCTGCTGCTGGTCGCCCCCGGCACCGCCGTCTGGTCCGCCGAGCACTGGCTGGGCGCCGGCCTGATGCCCCGGCTCGCCGAGGTCGCCGCCGCGCTGCCGGTGCCCGCCGAAGTGCTGGTCACCGAGGAGTACCCGGAGGCCGGGCCGCACACCGTGCTGCTGATCCGGCCGGACGGGCACCTGGTCGGCGCCACCCAGGGCGCCGCCGCCGAAGACCTGCTGGCGCTCGCCGACCGCGCCCGGGGCGGGCCGGCCCCGCTCGCCGGCGCACCCGAAGCCGAGCCCGACCAGGACCCCGCGCCGGAGCCCGCCGTCCGCCAGGCGCCCCGGCAGGTGGACTCACCCCGCGCGTAGGGCCCTGGCGCGCGCCCCGGGCGTGCGCCGGACAGGGCCTGGCAGGGCCGGGCAGGGCCTAACTCGCCACCGCGATGGCCCGGCTCTCCCGGACCACCGTCACCCGGATCTGGCCGGGATAGGTCAGCTCCTCGGCGACCTGCCGGGCGACCTCGCGGGCGATCAGCTGCGCCCCGAGGTCGTCCACCTCCTCCGGCCGCACCATCACCCGTACCTCGCGCCCCGCCTGCATCGCATACACCTCGGCCACGCCCTCGTGCGCGCGGGCGATCTCCTCCAGCCGCGCCAGCCGCCGCACGTACACCTCCAGCGACTCCTTGCGCGCCCCGGGCCGCCCGCCCGAACAGGCGTCCGCGGCCTGCGTGAGCACGGCCTCCACGGTGCGCGGCTCCACCTCGCCGTGGTGCGCGGCGATCGCGTGCACCACCTCCGGGGACTCCCCGTGCCGGCGGGCGAAGTCCGCGCCGACCGCCGCGTGGCTGCCCTCGACCTCGTGGGTGAGCGCCTTGCCGATGTCGTGCAGCAGTGCCGACCGCCGTACCGGCTCCGGGGCCACCCCGAGCTCGGCGGCCATCATCCCGGCCAGGTGCGCGGACTCCAGCAGGTGCCCGAGCACGTTCTGCCCGTACGAGACCCGGTAGCGCAGACTGCCCAGGGTGCGGACGAGTTCGGGGTGCATCCCGCCGACCCGGGCGTCCAGCAGGGCGTCCTCACCGGCCCGGACGCAGCACTGCTCGACCTCCTCGCGGCTGCGCTCGTGGACGTGCTCGATCCGGGTCGGGTGGATCCGGCCGTCCTCGACCAGTTGTTCCAGGGTGAGCCGGGCGGTCTCCCGGCGGACCGGGTCGAAGCAGGAGAGCTGCACCGTCGCGGGGGTGTCGTCGATGATCAGGTTGACGCCGGTGACCGCCTCGAAGGCACGGATGTTGCGGCCTTCGCGGCCGATGATCCGGCCCTTCATGTCCTCGCTCGGCAGCCGGAAGACGGTGACCGCCGTCTCGGCGGTCTGCACCGTCGCCAGCCGCTGGATCGCCCCGGCGAGGATGCCCCGGGCCCGGCGCTCGCCCTCCTCCCTGGCCTCGCGCTCGAGCTCCCGGACCGTGACCGCGGCCTCCCGCCGGGCCGTGGTCGCGGCCTCGCGCAGGAGTTCGGCGCGGGCCTGCTCGGCGGAGAGTCCGCCGGCCCGCTCCAGCACCGCCACCCGGCGGGTCACCAGCGCCTCGGCCTCGCCCCGGGCGCGCTCCAGCTCGGCGGAGCGCGCGGCGAGTTCGTCCTCCCTGGTCCGGACCCGGCGCAGCTCCTCGGCCAACTGCTCCTCACGCCGGTCGAGTTCGGCCCGCTGCCGGGAGGTCTGCTGCTCGGCCCAGCCGCGAACGCGCTCGGCCTCGACGCCGGCGCGCCGCTGGGCGGCCCGGAGCCGCTTGGCCAGCAACCCGACCAGGACGGCGAGGAGCAGCAGGACGGCGCCGGCCGACCCGGCGAGGAGCAGCAGGGAGGCGTCCGATCCGGTGCCCGCAGAGATCCTCATGCCGCCCACTCCCCGTCACCGCTGTCCGCCGCCCGGCGTGGACCGCCGTCCGGAAGCGCCCCCGCACTGAGTGCGAGGCTAGGCGCGGGTCACGAAACGGTCAAGACTCGACCTGGACTGGACCAAGAAGCGTACGCAATAGCTACCGGACGGCCACTAGTCCCTCCCGGTTCCCGACGGTTCGCCCGGCTCCTCCTCGTCCAGCGCGCTCCGCACCACCCGGAACGCCAGCCCCTCGGAGTAGCCGCGCCGGGCCAGCACGCCGACCAGCCGCCGTATCCGGACCTGCGGGTCCAGCCCCCGGGTGGACCGCAGCTTGCGGTCCACCAGCGCCCGGGCGGCCTCGGTCTCGTCGTCGTGGTCGAGCTGGGCGACGGCCTGTTCGACCAGGTCCGCGGTCACGCCCTTGGTGCGCAGTTCCTGGGCCAGCGCCCGCCGGGACAGCCCCCGGACGGCGTGCCGGGACTCCACCCAGGCCGCGGCGAAGGCCGCGTCGTCGATCAGCCCGACCTCTTCGAGCCGGGTGAGCACCTCGTCGGCGACGTCGTCCGGGATCTCCCGCTTGCGCAGGGCGTCGGCGAGCTGTTTGCGGCTCTTGGCGGCGCCGGTGAGCAGCCGCAGGCAGATGTCGCGGGCACGGCCCTCGGGATCGGCCGTCTCCTCGGCCCCGGCCCGCTTCCGCGCGGTTCGGCCGGTACGGGCGGAGGGGTCTCGCTCGTCACCCGGAGCGCCCGCCTCGTCCGAGGCGTGCCCGGCGGAGCGCCCGGCCGCAGTGCGCCGCCCACGACGCGCCCCGGCACCGGTGCGCGGGGCCGGGGCGGTCACACCCCCGTGACCGACCGCCCCGGCCTCGCCCCGGCCGCTGCCCGCCGTCGCGGAGCCGGCCTCGTCGAACTCCTCGGCCGCCAGTGCCGATCGCCGCCTGCGGCGGCCGGTGGGCAGTTCGGAGGCGGAGACGAGCCCGAGCTCGTCCACCGTCGGCTCCGCCGGAGCCGGCCCGGGCGCCGCGCCGCGCACCGCCCGGGCCGGCGCCCGGTCGAACTCCGGCTCCGGACCGGATGCCCACTGTGCGGCGGAGGACCGCTCCCGCCGCCGCCCCTTCCGGGACTGCGACCGCGCCCGGGGCGTCGCCTCGAACGGCGGCTCCGGCTCCCCCGCCACGGCGGCGAACCAGTCCGGCGGCCCGTAGTCGTCGCCGTCCGGACCCGCCGGTCCGCCCTCACCCACTGCGTCGTGCTGCGTCAACGGTTCAGGCCTTGGCGGCCGCCGCCGTCTTCTTCGCCGCGGCCGTCTTGGCGGCGGTCGCGGTGATCGGCTTCGCGGCGCCGTCGGCGGCAGCGGCCGCGGCCTCGCCCTCTGCCGGCTCCTCGGTCTTCGGGCCGATGCCGAGCTTGCCCTTGATCTTCCGCTCGATCTCGTCGGCGAGCTGCGGGTTGTCCCGCAGGAAGTTGCGGGCGTTCTCCTTGCCCTGGCCGAGCTGGTCGCCCTCGTAGGTGTACCAGGCGCCGGACTTGCGGATGAAGCCGTGCTCGACGCCCATGTCGATCAGGCCGCCCTCGCGGCTGATGCCGACGCCGTAGAGGATGTCGAACTCGGCCTGCTTGAACGGCGCGGCGACCTTGTTCTTGACCACCTTGACGCGGGTGCGGTTGCCGACCGCCTCGGTGCCGTCCTTCAGGGTCTCGATCCGGCGGATGTCCAGCCGGACGGAGGCGTAGAACTTCAGCGCCCGGCCACCGGTCGTGGTCTCCGGCGAGCCGAACATGACGCCGATCTTCTCGCGCAGCTGGTTGATGAACACCGCCGTGGTGCCCGACTGGTTCAGCGCACCGGCGATCTTGCGCAGCGCCTGGCTCATCAGCCGGGCCTGCAGACCGACGTGCGAGTCACCCATCTCGCCCTCGATCTCCGCGCGCGGGACGAGCGCCGCGACCGAGTCGATGATGATCAGGTCGACCGCGCCGGAGCGGATCAGCATGTCGGTGATCTCCAGCGCCTGCTCACCGGTGTCCGGCTGGCTGACCAGCAGGGCGTCGGTGTCCACGCCGAGCTTCTTGGCGTACTCGGGATCGAGCGCGTGCTCCGCGTCGACGAAGGCGACCGTGCCGCCGGCCCGCTGGGCGTTGGCCGCCAGGTGGAGGGTCAGGGTGGTCTTGCCGGAGGACTCGGGGCCGTAGATCTCGACCACCCGGCCGCGCGGGATACCGCCGACACCGAGGGCGACGTCCAGGGCGGTGGACCCGGTGGGGATCACGTCGATCGGCTCGTTGGCCTTCTCGCCCAGGCGCATCACCGAGCCCTTGCCGAACTGCCGCTCGATCTGAGCGAGTGCGTTCTCAAGGGCCTTCTCGCGGTCCGTACCTGCCATGGCTTCCACCCTCGGGTTCTGTGCTGTGCGCTTCATCGTCCTCGACGCTAGCGCGTCCCACTGACAAACGAGCCCGACCCGGCTCCGCCTGTGGAAAACTCCTCGCCGGAGAGTATAGAGAACAACTGTTCGATTCAAGCCTCGCACGTCCGAACGGTACCGCCACCGCCGGCCGGGTCACCTCCCGTCGCCGCCGACCATCCGCCGCAGCCGCCGCGCCGCCTCCCGGCGCAGCTCCCGCCGGGCCCGCCGCTGCTCGCCCCGGTCGATCCGCGGGTCGGTGGCCACCTCGTACCGCCGCACGTACGTCCCGACGAAGCCCTGCAAGGTGGCCGCCGCCGGGATGGCGATCAGCGCGCCCACCGCGCCGAGCAGCGCCGCGCCCGCGATCACCGCGCCGAACGCGACCGCCGGGTGCACGTCCACCGTCCGCGCGGTGATCCTCGGGTGCAGCAGGTAGTTCTCGACCTGCTGGTAGACCACCACGAAGATCAGCACCCAGAGCGCGTCCACCGGCTGCACGGTGAGCGCCACCAGCACCGGCAGCGCGCCGGCCAGGTACGTCCCGATGGTCGGCACGAACTGCGACATGACGCCGACCCAGACCGCCAGCGCGGCCGCGTACGGCAGGTCGAGCAGCGCGAACATCACCCAGTGCCCGATCGCGGAGACCACCGCGAGCAGCGCCCGGGAGTACAGGTAGCCGCCGGTCTTGGCGAGTGCGATCTCCCAGGCCCGCAGCACCTCGCCCTGCTTGGCGGGCGGCAGCATCGAGCAGACCGTCCGGCGGACCCGCGGGCCCTCGGCGGTGAAGTAGAAGGTGAACAGCCCGACCGTGAAGGCCTGGAAGAGCCCGCCGATCACGGTGGAGGAGAGGCCCCAGACGTTGTCGGCGGCCTGCTGGGCGTAGCTCTCGATCGCGCCGGAGTCCTTGAGCAGCTTCTTCTGCAGCTCGCCCAGCGACAGGTCCTGATGGAACGTCCGGTTCACCCAGTTGATCAGGTTGTCGACCAGGTGCGGCAGGTCCCCGGCGATCTTCGCGACCTGATCGACCAGCAGCGTGCCGAGCGCCGCGAGGAACCCGATCACCGCGATCCCCACCGCGACGAACACCAGGAAGGTGCCGATCCCGCGACGCACCCCGCGCGCCGCCATCCGGTCGACGGCCGGCTCCAGCGCCAGCGAGAGGAAGAAGGCCACCAGCAGCATCACGAAGAGGTCGATCAGCTGGTGGAAGGCCCAGTCGGCGAGCTGGAACAGCCCGACCAGCACCAGGGCCAGCACCATCGCCCGGGGCAGCCAGCGCGGCATCCCGCCACCCCAGAGGCCGCCGGCCGCGCCCTCCGGCAGCCGCGGTTCGGGCGGCGGGCCCGGAGCCTCGTCGGCGACCCGCGCCGTCCTGTCCGAATTCTGTGCTTCTGCGCTGCTTGTCACTCCGACAGTCTCACCCATCCCCCGGAACCGCCCGAGCACCGGGCACCCCGCCGGGGCGGGGTCGGTCCCGCGGGCGGGCGGTGGTCAGCGCAGCACGCCGGAGACGCCCTGGGTCTCGCAGACCACCCGCCAGACGTCCTTGGCCTCCCAGCCCGCCTCCAGCGCCTGCCGCACCGTCCGCCCGCCGAGTTCGCTCATCACGTGGTCGGAGGCGAAGGACTCCGCGTACGCCTCCCCGAAGTGCGCGTGCATCCGTCGCCAGAACTCCGTCAGCCTCATGGCTCCAGTATCCCGGACCGCGCGGCCCCGCTCCGGGCCCGCCACTGCCCGGCCGTCAGCGCGTACTCGACCTCACCGTGCTCGCTGCCGGGGATCGCCTCCGGGTAGTCCTCGTGGAAGGTGCGGACGAACGACAGCCCGGTCTTCTCCATGACCCGCCGCGAGCCCGCGTTGACCGTCATCGTGTACGCCACCACCCGCCGCACGCCCAGTTCGGTGAAGCCGCGGCGGACCAGCGCCCGCGCCCCCTCGGTCGCGTACCCGAGCCCCCAGGCGGCCCGGCGCAGCCGGTACCCCAGCTCGACCTCGGAGCGGTCGCCGTCCCGCGTCGGCCGGAACTCGAACCAGCCCAGGAAGGCCCCGCCGTCCCGCTCCTCGGCCGCCCACCAGCCGAGGTCTCCGTACCGCCGGTGGTGCGCGAGGTACAGCGGCAGCAGTTCGCCCTCGACCCGCTCCCGCGCGGTCGGCCGCCCGCCGGTGAGGTGGCGCATCACCTCCGGGTCGCCGTCCAGTTCGACCAGGTGGTCGACGTCCGCTGCGGTGAAGCGGCGCAGCACCAGCCGCTCGGTGGTGAGGAAGACGGTCACGCCCCGATCCTCACCCGCCGGCCCGGGCGGCGTCACCCGGTTTTCCGCCCGCCTCAGCGCGGCAGCGCGAGCAGCCCGGCACCGAAGTACTGCCGGGCCCCGCAGGCGTACGGCCCGGGCGGGCAGGCGGCCGCCGCGGTGCCGGCGAGCAGGGCGGCGAGCGGGGCGGAGCCGTAGTCCGGGTGCAGGGCGGCGGCCACCGCGACCACGCCGGTGACGTGCGCCGCCGCCATCGAGGTGCCGGCCAGTGCCGCGTACTGCCCGCCCGGCCAGTCGGAGACGACCGCGCCCTGCGGCCCGCTGTCCGGGTCGCCGCCGGGGGCGGCCAGCGAGACCCGGCCGCGGCCGTAGTTCGAGTAGCCGGACGGGCGGCCGTCCCGGTTGACGGCGGTGACGGTGACGACGCCGGGCAGTTCGCCGGGCAGCCGGATGCACTCGGTGCCCAGGTAGCGGGAGCGGGCCGGGCCGGAGACCCGGTCGTTGGGGCTGCGTTCGTCCGTCCGGGCGGCACCGAGGTCCTGCCCGTCGTTGCCCGCCGAGGCGACCACGACGGCGCCCTTGCGCTGGGCGTAGGCGGAGGCCCGGCCGACGGCGGCGATCAGCGCGGCCTGGTCCTGGTCCTCCGGGCAGTTGTACTTCCACGGGTCGGCGAAGTAGCTGTTGTTGATCGCCTTGGCGCCGTGGTCGGCGGCCCAGAGCATGCCGCACACGATGTTCTCGGCGTAGTACTGGCCGAGCGGTCCGAGCAGCCGGACGGCGGCGATCCGCACGCCCGGCGCGACCCCGGTGACGCCGTGGCCGTCCCGGGTGGCGCCGACGATCCCGGCGACGTGGGTGCCGTGGCCGCTCTCGCTGACCCCGGGGTCGGGCCGCCAGGAGCCGGAGCGGGCGTCGGGCCGGCCGTCGGCGCAGGAGACGGAGGCCTTCGGGTCGACGGCGGCGCGCAGGTCCGGGTGGGTGTCGTCGACGCCGGAGTCGAGCACCGCGACGAGCACCTTGTGCAGCGCGTCGGCGGTCGGCGCGCCGGCGGGACCGCGGATCCCGGTGGAGGCGTCGCCGGCCCGGGCGCCGGCGCCGCCGAGCATGGCGAGGTTCCACGGGTCGCCCTCGCCCGGGTCTGGCACCGTGACGGTGCCGCCGTCCTGCCGGTCGGTGCTGTCGCGACGGGCCCTGTCGGTGCTGCTGCGACGGGCGTGATCGCTGTCGCGACGGGCCTGATCGGTGCTGCTGCGGCCGGCGCGGTCGGCGCGGTCGGTACCGGCGGCGAAGTCCCCGGCGCCGTCCAGCAGGCGGGGCGGGGCGACCACCGGTTCGGTCCGGGTGGTGCCGACGGCGGCGATCCCGGGCCGGGCCCGCAGCGTGCCCGCGAAGCCGCCGGTGGCGTACGCCAGGACGGCCCCGATCTGCGGGTACTCCTGGACCACCTGCCCGCCCGCCGCCCGGCTCTCGGCCCCGGCCAGGGCGGCCCCGGCGGCGTCCTCCTGCCCGGCGAGCACCAGGTAGCTGAGGTAGGGCCGGCCGGATCCGGACACGTACGGGACGGCGCCGCCGACCACGAGTGCGGTGAGCAGCATCGCGAGCAGCGCCCGGGCGGGCCCGCGGACGCGGCGGCGGGCGGCACGGGCGGGACTGCCGGACGGGTTCACCTGCGCCATCGCACGGTCTCCGCTCGTCGGTCCGGTGGGTCGGGGGTGGATCACTGGCCTGATTCATCACCATATGAGCGGATTTGCCTTTTTGCTCCTTTAACTACACCCGGGCTCACCACACCCGTGCGACCTCCGCTCCCCCACCCCGGTTGTCGGTGCCACCCGGCACCATGGGGGCATGGCGCCCCCGCACCCGACCCCGCCGAACGACGACCCCCTGGCCGGATTCGCCCCGACCACCCGGGCCTGGTTCACCGGCGCCTTCTCCGCCCCCACCACCGCCCAGGCCGAGGCCTGGCGCGCCATCCGGCAGGACACCGACGTCCTGGTGGTCGCCCCCACCGGCTCCGGCAAGACGCTCGCCGCCTTCCTCTCCGCCCTGGACCGGCTGAGCAGCACCCCGCCCCCGGCGGACCCCAAGCGCCGCTGCCGGGTCCTGTACGTGTCGCCGCTCAAGGCCCTCGCGGTGGACGTCGAGCGCAACCTGCGTGCCCCGCTGACCGGCCTGCGCCAGGCCGCCGTCCGGCTCGGCCTGCCCGAGCCGGAGGTCCAGGTCGCCACCCGCTCCGGCGACACCCCCGCCGCCGACCGCCGCCGCTTCGCCACCCACCCGCCGGACATTCTGATCACCACCCCCGAGTCGCTGTTCCTGCTGCTCACCTCCGCCTCCCGGGAGGCACTGCGCGGCGTCGACACGGTGATCCTCGACGAGGTGCACGCCGTCGCCGGCACCAAGCGCGGCGCCCACCTCGCGCTCAGCCTGGAGCGGCTGGACGAACTGCTGGAGCGCCCGGCCCGCCGGATCGGCCTGTCCGCGACCGTCCGCCCGGTCGAGGAGGTGGCCCGCTACCTCAGCCCGCAGCGCGGCGCCGTCGTCGTCCAGCCCGCCGCCGCCAAGGAGTTCGACCTGTCGGTGGTCGTCCCCGTCCCCGACCTGGACGACCTGCCCGCGGCCCCGGCCACCGGCGCCTCCTCCGACGCCGACCCGCAGCGGCAGGCGTCGATCTGGCCGCACGTCGAGGAGCGGATCGTCGACCTGGTCCAGGCGCACCGCTCGACCATCGTCTTCGCCAACTCCCGCCGCCTCGCCGAGCGCCTGTGCAACCGGCTGAACGAGATCGCCCTCGAACGGGCCACCGGTGAGCGGCTGCCCGAGGCGCACTCCCCCGCCCAGCTGATGGCCGAGTCCGGCGTCGCCAAGGGCGCCCCGCCGGTCATCGCGCGCGCCCACCACGGCTCGGTCTCCAAGGAGCAGCGGGCGCTGGTCGAGGAGGAGTTGAAGGCTGGCCGGCTGCCCGCCGTGGTCGCCACCTCCAGCCTGGAACTGGGCATCGACATGGGCGCCGTCGAACTGGTCGTCCAGGTCGAGTCCCCGCCCTCGGTCGCCTCCGGCCTGCAACGGGTCGGCCGGGCCGGCCACCAGGTCGGCGCCGTCTCCACCGGCGTCTTCTTCCCCAAGTACCGCGGGGACCTGGTGCAGTCCGCCGTGGTCACCGAGCGGATGCGGGCCGGCCGGATCGAAGCGCTGCGCGTCCCGCGCAACCCGCTGGACGTGCTCGCCCAGCAACTGGTCGCGATGACGGCGCTGGACGCCTGGCCGGTGGACGACCTGCTCACCGTGGTCCGCCGCGCCGCGCCCTTCGCCACCCTCCCGCAGTCCGCCTTCGAAGCCGTGCTCGACATGCTGGCCGGCCGCTACCCCTCGGACGCCTTCGCCGAGTTGCGCCCCCGGGTGGTCTGGGACCGGGTGGCCGGCACCGTGACCGGCCGGCCCGGCGCCCAGCGGCTCGCCGTCACCTCCGGCGGCACCATCCCCGACCGCGGCCTGTTCGGCGTCTTCATCGCCGGCGCCACCGGGTCCGATTCGAAGACGGGCAAGAAGGGCGGCGGCCGGGTCGGAGAGCTCGACGAGGAGATGGTCTACGAGTCCCGCGTCGGCGACGTGTTCACCCTCGGCACCACTTCCTGGCGGATCCAGGAGATCACCCACGACAAGGTGCTGGTCACCCCCGCCCCCGGCGTGCCCGGCCGGCTCCCGTTCTGGAAGGGCGACACCCTCGGCCGCCCACTCGAACTCGGCCGCGCCCTCGGCGCGTTCACCCGCGAGCTGGGCGCCCTGACGCCCGAGGCCGCCACCGCCCGGCTGCACCGGGCCGGCCTGGACGACTGGGCCGCCGCCAACCTGCTCGACTACCTCGCCCAGCAGCGCGCCGCCACCGGCCACCTCCCGGACGACCGCACCATCGTCGTCGAGCGCTTCCGGGACGAGCTCGGCGACTGGCGGATCGTCATCCACTCCCCCTTCGGCGCCCAGGTGCACGCCCCCTGGGCGCTCGCGCTCGGCGCCCGGCTGCGCGAGAAGCACGGCCTCGACCCCCAGGTCATGCACGCCGACGACGGCATCGTGCTGCGCCTGCCGGACGCCGACCTCCTCGCCACCGACTTCGACTTCAACAGCCCTTCGGAGCGGTCCGGTTCGGACGAGGCCCCGGTCGGCGCCGACGCCGCCCTGTTCGACGCCGCCGAGATCGAGCAGCTGGTCACCGACCAGGTCGGCGGCTCCGCCCTGTTCGCCTCCCGCTTCCGCGAGTGCGCCGGCCGTGCCCTGCTGCTCCCGCGCCGCAGCCCCGGCCGCCGCACCCCGCTCTGGCAGCAGCGCCAGCGCGCCGCCCAACTGCTCGAAGTCGCCTCCGAGTACGGCTCGTTCCCGATCGTCCTGGAGGCCGTCCGCGAGTGCCTCCAGGACGTCTTCGACGTGCCGGGCCTGGTCGAGCTGATGGGCGACCTCGAATCCCGCGCCGTCCGCCTGGTCGAGGTCACCACCCCCGAGCCCTCGCCCTTCGCCCGCTCCCTCCTGTTCGGCTACGTCGCCCAGTTCCTCTACGAGGGGGACTCCCCGCTCGCCGAGCGCCGCGCCGCCGCCCTCTCGCTCGACTCCCGGCTGCTGTCCGAACTCCTCGGCCAGGCCGAGCTGAGCGAACTGCTCGACCCGCAGGTCATCGCCGAGTTGGAGGCCGAGCTCCAGCGCCTCACCCCCGAGCGCCGGATCAAGGACGCCGAGGGCGTCGCCGACGCGCTGCGCCTGCTCGGCCCGCTCACCGAGGCCGAGCTGGCGGCCCGCGGCGCCGAGCCGCTCTGGGCACTGGAGTTGGAGGCCGCCCGCCGGGTGATCCAGGTCCGGATCGCCGGCGAGCGGCGCTGGTCCGCCGTCGAGGACGCCGGGCGGCTGCGCGACGCGCTCGGCACCCCGCTGCCGGTCGGCGTCCCCGAGGCCTTCACCGAGCCGGTCAAGGATCCGCTGGGAGACCTGCTCGCCCGCCACGCCCGCACCCACGGCCCGTTCGCCGCCGCCGAGGCGGCCGCCCGCTTCGGCCTCGGCACCGCCGTCGTCACCGGCACCCTGCACCGGCTCACCGCCGCCGGCCGACTGGTCCAGGGCCAGTTCCGCCCACCCGTCGCCCGCCAACACCCTTCGCCGGAGGCGCTCCACACCACCCCTCCCGACCACACCACCACCGAGTGGTGCGACGCCGAGGTCCTGCGCCGGCTGCGCCGCCGCTCGTTGGCCGCCCTGCGCCAGGAGGTCGAACCCGTCCCACCGCGCGCCCTGGCCGCGTTCCTCCCGCAGTGGCAGCACCTGGCCGGCCACCGACTGCGCGGCCCGGACGGCCTGCTGCGGGTGGTCGAACAGCTCCAGGGCACCGCCCTGCCCGCCTCCGCCCTGGAGAAGCTGATCCTCCCGGCCCGGCTCACCGACTACTCCCCCGGCCTGCTGGACGAGTTGACGGCGGCCGGCGAGATCGGCTGGTGCGGGGCCGGCGCACTGCCCGGCAAGGACGGCTGGCTCAGCCTGCACCTGGCCGAGCACGCCCACCTGCTGCGCCCCGAGCCCGTCCCGCCCGCGCTCACCCCCGTGCACAGCGCGCTGATGGCGGCACTGGCCGGCGGCTACGGCCTGTTCTTCCGCCAGCTGGTCCAGCAATTGCCGGAGGAGACCCCGGAGCCGGAGGTCGTCGAGGCGCTCTGGGACCTCGTCTGGGCCGGGTACGTCACCAACGACACCCTCGCCCCGCTGCGCGCCCTGCTCGGCTCCGGCCGGACGGCCGGTGCCACCGCCCACCGCGCGCCCCGGGCGACCCCGCGCGGCCGCTACGGCGGCGCCGGCCGCGCCTTCGGCCGGGTCGGCGGCGCGCTGCGCAGCGGCCCGCCGACGGTGGCCGGGCGCTGGTCACTGCTGCCCGCCTTCACCACCGACCCGACGGTCCGGGCCACCACCCAGGCGCAGAGCCTGCTGGACCGGCACGGCCTGGTCACCCGGGGCGCGGTGGCCGCCGAGCGGGTGCCGGGCGGCTTCGCCGGGGTGTACCGGGTGCTCGCCGCGATGGAGGAGCGCGGCCGGGCCCGCCGGGGCTACTTCGTCGAGGGGCTGGGCGGCGCCCAGTTCGCCATGGAGG
Organism: Kitasatospora sp. NPDC043950; assembly: GCF_056435345.1. Taxonomy (NCBI): domain Bacteria; kingdom Bacillati; phylum Actinomycetota; class Actinomycetes; order Kitasatosporales; family Streptomycetaceae; genus Kitasatospora; species Kitasatospora sp. NPDC043950. The sequence continues at coordinate 18,824 of NZ_JBWKER010000035.1, read as the reverse complement.
GCGCGGCCGACCGGCTGCGCTCGGTCAACGGACGACTGGAGCGGGCCCGGGCCGCCGAGTGGCCGGCCGCCCCGGCCACCGAGCCGCCGCAGGTGCTGGTGCTGGCCGCCGCCGATCCGGCGAACGCCTACGGCTCCGCGCTGCCCTGGCCGGAGCCGCCGACGGCCCCCGGAGCCAAGGAGGCCCGGGCGCACCGCCCGGGCCGCAAGGCGGGCGCCCTGGTGGTGCTGGTGGACGGCGAGTTGGCGCTGTACGTCGAGCGGGGCGGCAAGTCACTGCTGGCCTGGCCGGAGGACGGCGCCACCCGGGCGCTGGCGGTGGGCGCGCTGGCGGCCGCGGTCCGCGAGGGTGCGCTCGGCAGCGTCACGGTCGAGCGGGCGAACGGCGAGCCTGCCCTCGGCTCGGCGCTGGGCGCCGCGCTGGAGGAGGCCGGTTTCCACGCCACCCCGCGCGGCCTGCGCCTGCGGTCCTCCTGAGGTCCGCCGACACCGAAGGCCGCGGGGCATCCGGTGCCCCGCGGCCTTCGTTCGCTCGTATCACCCGTTCGAGTGGCTCAGCCGACCGTCGGCGGTTGCGCCTCCACCCGGGCCACGGCCGCCGATGGGCGCCGCTCCGGCCCGGTGGCGTCCCGGTCGGCGTGGACCGGGATCAGGCCGAGTCCCCAGCCGCCGGCCGCGAGCAACCCCAGCGCGGCGCCGTCGGCCAACTGTCCCCGGACCGCCGGCAGCCACCAGACCAGCCCTGCCGTCAGGATCACCAGGACCCGGCGGGCCGGCCACGGCATCAGTCGCCGCAGCCGTATTCGAGCCTCCGTGCACGCCGTCGCGGCTCTGCGCACGACCGCCCTCCTTCGCTCGCCCCGGGCACCAGGAGCCCGGGAGTCGAGGCCGGGTTCAGGCGGCGACCACGTCCATCGCGGCGGCCTTGGGCGACATGTTCGCCCGGTCGGTGCCGGGGGCGGGCAGCGGAACCGGTTCGAGTACCGGCCTCAGCAGATCACCTTCGGAGAGGGTGGCCATCGCCGCAAGTTCGGCGAGCGACAGTTCGTCGCTGACCTCGCGCATGACCTCGGACATCCGGACGTCGAGCGCGTCGCAGATGGCGGAGAGCAGCTCCGAGGAGGCCTCCTTCTGTCCCCGCTCGACCTCGGAGAGGTAACCGAGCGAAACCCTGGCTGCCGCCGACACCTCGCGGAGTGTGCGGCCCTGGCGCTGGCGCTGCCGACGCAGTACATCGCCCAGTAGGCGACGAAGCAGGATCATCGGTGCCTCCCTCCTCGGACTGCGGATCGAGATGTCACGACCCCACCGTACCGCCTTGCCCGCATCGCGTGCGGGGACCCTGGTCGTGTTCACTCTGGGCTGCAAGGCTGTCCCCCTCCTCGTTCCGGTGTCGTTCCCGGGTCCGCGGGCCCCTCGTGGTACCCGCCGTGGGCCGCCCGGCCACCGTCACGCAACTCGTTCGCCACCTGGTTTCTGCCCAACCAGGCCGTTGGATGTAACACGATCCTCCAGCTGTGCCATGCCCGCGGACCGGATCGGCAGATCGCGGTTCGGTGGAGATCGCCGCGATCGGGGCTCCACCACGCCTCCGCGGCGCCTCCACACGGGCTGCGGGACGCCCGGGTGCGGGCCCCGCGGGGTTCAGGTCGTGGGCGTAGCGGCCCGTAGCCGCTCGACGAACAGCTCCAGAGCGGCGGTCACCGCCCCGTGACGGATTCTGGCACGCCCGCCCGACAGCCGGGGCGAACTGACCAGAGTTCCCTCCGGACCGGCGACCGCCAGGTGTACGGTGCCCACCGGCTGCCCGTCCTGCGGGTCCGGCCCGGCCACCCCGGTCGTCGCGATCCCGTACGTGGCCCCCAGCAGCCGGCACACGCCCTCGGCCATCTGCCCCGCCACCACCGGGTGGACCGGCCCATACACCGCCAGGAGCCCCTCGTCCACGCCGAGCACCGAGGCCTTCAGCTCGGTGGCGTACGCCGTGACCGAGCCCCGGAAGGTCGCGGACGCCCCGGGGACGTCGACCAGGGCGGCCGCGAGCAGCCCTCCGGTCAGCGACTCGGCGACGGCCAGCGTGCCGCCCCTGGAGCGCAGCGCCTCGTGCGCCCGTACCGCCAGCTCGTGGTCCGTCACCCGGTCTCCCCCGTCACTCACCGGCCCGCGCGCTCCGCGGCCAGTCCCTCGCGGCGCATGCGCAGCGCCTGTCCGACGTAGTCCAGCGCGGTGCCGATGGTCAGCAGTACCGCCAGGGCCATCAGCACGGCCCGGGCGGTGGCCAGCCAGCCGGTCAGCTCCAGCACGTACATGCCGACCGCGATGCCCTGGGTCAGCGTCTTGATCTTGCCGCCCCGGCTGGCCGGGATGACGCCGTAGCGGATCACCCAGAAACGCATCAGGGTGATGCCGAGTTCGCGGGCCAGGATCACCGCGGTGACCCACCAGGGCAGGTCGCCGAGCAGCGAGAGGCCGATCAGCGCCGAGCCCATGATCGCCTTGTCGGCGATCGGGTCGGCGATCTTCCCGAAGTCGGTGACCAGGCCCTTGCGCCGGGCCAGCTCGCCGTCGAACAGGTCGGTGATCATCGCGATGGCGAACGACGCCCAGGCGACCGAGCGCCACTTGGGGTCGTGCCCGCCGTCGGCGAACAGCAGCGACACGAAGACCGGCACCAGCAGCAGCCGGAGCATCGTGAGCATGTTGGCGATGTTCCAGACAGCCGGCGCCGGCGGCACCGCGGCCGGCGGTCTGCCCGGATGGGCCGCGGCCGGGGCGCCGGGCCCCTTGGTCATTCCCCGGCTCCCGGGGCCTGACGGACCCGGACCGGCTCCAGCGCCTCGGCGATCAGGTCGACGCCCTCGCTGGCGACCACCTTGGCCCGGTGGAACTGGCCGATCTGCGGGTCCTCGACGCCGGTGAGGGTGGTCAGGCCGTCGGTCTCGGGGGCCTGGTGGGCGGCCCGGCCCTCGACCACGCCGTCCTCGATGGACTCGATCAGGACCTCGACCTCGGTGCCGACGCGCTGCTCGGCCCGCTGGGCGGTCATCTCCTCGGCCAGCCGGCTGAGCCGGTTCAGCCGGTCGGCGATCACGTCCTCGGACAGCTTGCCGTCGTAGGTCGCGGCCTCGGTGCCGTCCTCGTCGGAGTAGCCGAAGACGCCGATCGCGTCCAGCCCGGCGTGCGTGACGAAGCGCTCCAGCTCGGCGAAGTCCGCCTCGGTCTCGCCGGGGAAGCCGACGATGAAGTTGGACCGGGCGCCGGCCTGCGGGGCCCGGTCGCGGATGGTCTTCAGCAGGTCCAGGAACTGGTCGGTGGAGCCGAAGCGGCGCATCCGGCGCAGCACGGCGGGCGCCGAGTGCTGGAAGGACAGGTCGAAGTAGGGCACCACGTCCGTGGTCCCGGTCATCGCGTCGATCAGCCCGGGGCGCATCTCGGCGGGCTGCAGGTAGGAGACCCGGACCCGCTCGACGCCCTCGAGCGCGGAGATCTCGCCGAGCAGCGTCTCCAGCAGCCGGATGTCGCCGAGGTCCTTGCCGTACGAGGTGTTGTTCTCGCTCACCAGGACGACCTCGCGCACGCCCTGCTCGGCCAGCCACTGGGCCTCGTGCAGCACGTCGGAGGGGCGGCGGGAGATGAAGGAGCCGCGGAACGCCGGGATGGCGCAGAAGGAGCACCGCCGGTCGCAACCGGAGGCGAGCTTGACCGAGGCGACCGGGTTGTCGTCGAGCCGCTTGCGCAGGGTGCGCGGGCCGGAGGCCGGGGCGAGGCCCTCGGGCAGGTCGGCGATCGGCTCGGCCGGGGTCTCGGCAGCGCCGTGGCCGGGCAGCGCGACGGCCTCGGCGGCGGACTGCCGCTCGGCCGGGCTGATCGGCAGCAGCTTGCGGCGGTCGCGCGGGAGGTGCGGGGCGTGGTGGCCGCCGGAGAGGATGGTCTGGAGGCGGTCGGAGATGTCGGAGTAGTCGTCGAAGCCGAGCACGCCGTCGGCCTCGGGCAGGGCGTCGGCGAGCTCCTTGCCGTACCGCTCGGCCATGCAGCCGACCGCGACGACGGCCTGGGTGCGGCCGTGCCCCTTGAGGTCGTTGGCCTCCAGCAGGGCGTCCACGGAGTCCTTCTTGGCGGCCTCGACGAAGCCGCAGGTGTTGACGACGGCGACGTCCGCTTCGGCGGCGTCGTCGACGAGCAACCAGCCGTCGGCTTCCAGTCGCCCGGCGAGTTCCTCGGAGTCCACCTCGTTGCGGGCACATCCGAGCGTGACAAGGGCGACAGTACGGCGTTCAGGCATAGGGCCAAGATTAACGCGCGGCCTCCGGTGCCGTTCGCCCCGGAGGCCGCGCGCCTCGGATTACCAGATCTTCGCCAGGCCGCAGGGCCGCTCTCCAGGGCCTCCGCAGGCCTGTGGTCAGCCCGCCTGCGGATCGCCGGGGGTGTACGTGACGTGCACCACCTGGCCGTCCTTGCCGAGGAGGCCGAGGTCCTTGCCGTTGACGTACGCGTGCACGGCCCCGCCGTTTCCGAGCACCAGCTTGATCTGCTTGGCGTCGGTGAAGGTCTGGTCCTGGCCGTCGCTGATGTTGTTCTGGAACAGCGACTTCCCGCTGCCGTCCACCGCGGACACCCAGCTGGTGCTGCCCTCGGCGACCAGCTTCACGGTGACCTTGTCGGCCGGGACGGCGGCGATCGCGGCCGCACTCGGCACGGGCGCCGGCGGCTGCACGGTGGGCGAGGGCACGGAGGCGACCGAGCCGGTGCCGGAGCCGCTGGGCAGCGGCGCGCTGGCGGAGCCGGTGCCGGTGTGGCCGTCCTTGCCGCTGACCAGGTTGAAGCCGATCAGGACGACCACCACGACGATCGCGGCGACCATGGCCGCCGCCCAGTTCGGCCGGCCGCGGCCGGGCACCTTGATCGGGCCGCTGTCGATCAGCTGGGTCGGCCGCTTGGAGGCGGGCGAGCCGCCGTGCGCGGCGTCGTACCGGGCGATCAGGGCCTCGCCGTCGACGCCGACCTCGCGGGCGATCGCGCGGATGTGCCCGCGGGCGTAGAAGTCGCCGCCGCAGCGGCCGAAGTCGTCCTCCTCGATGGCATGGACGATCGGCACCCGGACCCGGGTCGCCGTACTCACCTGGTCCACCGTGAGCCCGGCCTCGATCCGGGCGGTGGACAGCACCCGGCCGATGCTCGGGGCATCGGCCGCCTGCACCGCGTCGTCGGTCGACTCGACGGACGACGGGGCGTTCTCGCGGTCGGGGGACTTGCCGATGGTCACGGGGCACGCCTTTCGAGCGGATGGCCACCTGCTGGGGAACAGTCTAGGGGCGCGGGCGGATCGTTTCTCAAGCGGAACAGGCCCGAATGCGCGCGCCCGCCCCGACGGGGGCCCGGCTCCCCGCTGAACGGCCGTCAGCGGGCCCGCACGGGGAACCCGGGGGGTTCGCTTTCCGGCCTGTGACGCGGCGTACGGACGTTCGGTTCCCCTGCACGCGCCTACCCTCCTCCGAACGAGTGAACACTCGCCGCGGGCGCGGGTCGTCAACCGCGCAGGCCGACCAGCACCCCGTCCAGCTCGTCCGGCTTCACCAAGACGTCGCGGGCCTTGGAACCCTCGCTCGGCCCGACGATCCCGCGCGACTCCATCAGGTCCATCAGCCGCCCCGCCTTGGCGAAGCCGACCCGGAGCTTGCGCTGGAGCATCGAGGTCGAGCCGAACTGGGTGGAGACCACCAACTCGGCCGCCTGGATCAGCAGGTCCAGGTCGTCGCCGATCTCCTCGTCGATCTCCTTCTTGGCCCCGCCGCCGACCGTCACGTCGTCCCGGTAGACGGCGGTCAGCTGGTCCTTGCAGTGCTGCACCACCGCGGCGATCTCCGCCTCGGTGACGAACGCGCCCTGGAGGCGGATCGGCTTGCCGGCGCCCATCGGCAGGAACAGCGCGTCGCCCTTGCCGATCAGCTTCTCCGCGCCGGGCTGGTCCAGGATGACCCGGGAGTCGGCCATCGCGGAGGTCGCGAAGGCCAGCCGGGACGGCACGTTGGCCTTGATCAGACCGGTGACCACGTCCACCGAGGGCCGCTGGGTGGCCAGCACCAGGTGGATGCCGGCCGCGCGGGCCAGCTGGGTGATCCGGACCACCGAGTCCTCGACGTCGCGCGGCGCCACCATCATCAGGTCGGCCAGCTCGTCGACGATCACCAGCAGGTACGGGTACGGGGTCAGCTCGCGCTCGCTGCCCGGCGGCGGGGTGACCGTGCCGGCCTTCACCGCCGCGTTGAAGTCGTCCACGTGCCGGAAGCCGAACGCCGCGAGGTCGTCGTAGCGCAGGTCCATCTCGCGGACCACCCACTGGAGGGCCTCGGCGGCCTTCTTCGGATTGGTGATGATCGGCGTGATCAGGTGCGGGATGCCCTCGTACGCGGTCAGTTCGACCCGCTTGGGGTCGACCAGCACCATCCGCACCTCGTCCGGGGTGGCCCGGGCCAGGATCGAGGTGATCAGGCAGTTGATGCAGGACGACTTGCCCGCGCCGGTCGCGCCGGCCACCAGGATGTGCGGCATCTTGGCGAGGTTGGCCATCACGGTCTGGCCCTCGACGTCCTTGCCCATGCCGACGACCATCGGGTGGGTGTCCTCGGCGGCCGTGCGCGAGCGCAGCAGGTCGCCGAGGTTGACCATCTCGCGGTCCCGGTTGGGGATCTCGATGCCGACCGCGGACTTGCCCGGGATCGGGCTGATGATCCGCACGTCGGCGCTGGCCACCGCGTACGCGATGTTCTTGGCGAGCGCGGTGATCCGCTCCACCTTGACGGCCGGGCCGAGCTCGACCTCGTAGCGGGTCACCGTCGGGCCCCGGGTGAAACCGGTGACCCTGGCGTCCACCTTGAACTCGGTGAAGGTGCTGCTGAGCTGGGCCACCACCTCGTCGTTGAGGGCGCTGCGGGCCTTGGCCGGGCCGCCGCGCTCCAGCAGGTCGAGCGGGGGCAGCGCGTAGGTGACGTCGCCGGCCAGCTGGAGCTGCTCCATCCGCACCGGCGCCGGGCCGTGCTCCTCGGGCGCGCCCGGGCCCGCGCTGCGGGCGGCCGGGACGGCGGCCTCCTCCGGCGGGACGGTGCGGTCCTGCACCTGGTGCATCATGTTCGCCACCGCCGAGGAGGCGGGCACGCCGTAGACGAGTGCCCCGTCCAGGTCGGCGGCGGCGCCGGCGGCGAGGTCGCGGGTGGCGTACGGGTCCAGCGGCTCCTTGTCCAGGGACACCCGGACGGCATCGGGCTGGTCCTCGTCGTCCGCCGGCTTGCGGCGGCGGCGCCGACGGCGGGCCGCCACCTCGTCGCCCGGGTCCTCGCTGCCCACGGTGAACGGCAGCGCGGAGGGGTCCGCGTCCTCGGGCGGCTCGGTGGACAGGTCGCGCTCCGGCGTACGCCCCTCGCGCAGCTCGTCCTCCGGCCCGGGCTCCACCACGCCGAGCCGCACGCCGGCCGACCGCAGCCGCTCGGGGATGCGGTTGACCGGGGTGGCGGTGACCACCAGCAGGCCGAAGAAGGACAGCAGCAGGAGCAGCGGCACGGCCAGCGCCGGCCCGGCGGCGGCCATCATCGGGGTGGACACGGCCCAGCCGATGATCCCGCCGGCCGCCCGTATCCGCGAGGCGCCGCTGCCCATCATGGGCGCGCCGCAGCCGATGTGCACCAGGCCGAGGACGCCGACCAGCAGCGCGCTCAGGCCGATCATGATCCGGCCGTTGGCCTCCGGCAGCTCCGGGTGGCGCCAGAGCCGGACCGCGATCCCGGCCAGCAGGAACGGCACCAGCACGTCGAGCCGCCCGAACAGCCCGGACACCACGGCGGTGGCCGCCTCGCCCAGCCAGCCCTGCGGGCTGAACCAGGTGCCGGCGGCAGTCACCAGCGCGAGTGCGAACAGCAGCAGGCCCAGCCCGTCCTTGCGGTGGGCGGGGTGGAGGTTCTTGGCCCCGTCGCCGAAGCCCCGGAAGATCGCGGCGATGCTGTTCGCCACGCCGAGCCAGACGGCCCGGACGGCCCGGAAGAGTATCGGCTTGGGCGGCGGCGGGGACGGCGGGGCCGGTTTGGCCGCCGCCCTCTTCGCCGGGGCCGCCTTCTTGGCCGCCGCCTTCTTCGCGGGCGGCTTGCCCGGGGCCTTCGCCGCGGCCTTCTTGGACGGTCCCGGACTCGGGTTGCGTGCCGCGCTTCCGGGCGTACGAGTGGCCATGGGTCAGCAGCCTACCGGGGTGGGCCACCAGTGCACATGTGCCCGAGCCGGGGCTCGGGGACGTGTCGCAGACACACCGTCACGCTGACCCGGTTTCACCCGGCCGCGTCGGAAATTCACCCGCAGGAGTGAACCCCGACGATCGGTTACGCGGTTCCCGGCCGGAGCGCGTCCAGGGCCCGGCGCAGCCCCGCCAGCTTGCGCTCCAGGTGCGCCGCGGTGGCCGCCACCCCGGCGTCCTCGACGCCGTCCAACTGCTTGCCCAGCGCCTCCGCCTGCTCCTCGACCGCCGCCAGCCGCGCGGACAGCTCGCCCAGCAGCGCCCCGCCGAGGGGCGGCTCGCCGCCGCCCGCCTCCAGTTGCAGCCGCAGCAGCGCGGCCTGCTCCTTCAGCTGGCAGTTCTTCACGTACAGGTCGACGAAGACCGAGACCTTGGCGCGCAGCACCCACGGGTCGAACGGCTTGGAGATGTAGTCCACGGCGCCGGCCGCGTAGCCGCGGAAGGTGTGGTGCGGGCCGTGGTTGATCGCGGTCAGGAAGATGATCGGGATGTCCCGGGTGCGCTCGCGGCGCTTGATGTGGGCGGCCGTCTCGAAGCCGTCCATCCCGGGCATCTGGACGTCCAGCAGGATCACCGCGAAGTCGTCGGTGAGCAGCGCCTTGAGCGCCTCCTCGCCGGAGACGGCGCGCACCAGCGTCTGGTCCAGCGCGGAGAGGATCGCCTCCAGCGCCAGCAGGTTCTCCGGTCGGTCGTCGACCAGGAGGATCTTCGCCTTCTGCATCAGGGCTCGCCCTCCTGTCGCCTGCCTGCCGCCCGGTGATGGCACTCGCGTACTGCCCACCGCTACCCCGGTCATGCTAGCCGCACCCCCTCGCCCGGCACATCGCTCCGTCGTGACCCGATCCGGAGCGGCGCGCGCCCAGTGCTCCGGCGCACGCTCAGCAATGTGTCGCCGTCCGGTCACTGTTCGCAACGATCGGTGACCCTACCCGGTTCCCGGGCCCGACCGCCAGCAAACCGGCCCACCGGACGGCGCGAACTCCGGAGCCCGCCCCGGAGTTCGCGCCCTCCCCTGGCGCTACGCGCGGTCCGCCCGCAGCCACTCGCGCATCACCGCCAGCAGGTGGTCGGTCTCCACCGGCTTGGTGATGTGGTCGGTGGCGCCCGCCTCCAGCGACTTCTCGCGGTCGCCCTTCATCGCCTTGGCGGTCAGCGCGATGATCGGCAGGCCGGCGAACTGGGGCATCCGGCGGATCGCCTCGGTGGTCGCGTAGCCGTCCATCTCCGGCATCATGATGTCCATCAGGACCAGCGCCACGTTCTCGTGCTGCTCCAGCATCTCGATGCCCTCGCGCCCGTTCTCGGCGTACAGGACGGTCAGGCCGTGCTGTTCCAGCACGCTGGTGAGGGCGAACACGTTGCGGACGTCGTCGTCCACGATCAGCACCTGCTGGCCGTCGAAACGCACGTCGCTGCGGCTGGGGCGGGGCGGCGCGGGCTCCACCGGGCGGGTCCCGGCGGCGGCTTCCAGGGAGGCGCTGCGCCGGCGCTCCACCGCGCCGCGGCGGCGCTCCTCGGCCAGCTCGCGGACCTCCTGGGCCCAGTGGTCGGCCGGGTTCTCGCCGACCGGCACGGGCACCCCGATCGGGGTCACGCCGACGGAGGCGCGCAGCGCCGGGACGCTCGACACGACCGGGCGCTCGACCTGGGTCGGGTCCGGGGCCTCGGTGCGCAGCGGCAGGTAGAGCGTGAACGTGGAGCCCTTGCCCAGCTCGCTCTCGGCGTGGATCTCGCCGCCCAGCAGCCGCGCGATCTCGCGGCTGATCGACAGGCCGAGCCCGGTGCCGCCGTACTTGCGGCTGGTGGTGCCGTCGGCCTGCTTGAACGCCTCGAAGATCTCCCGCAGCTTGTTGCCGGGGATGCCGATGCCGGTGTCGGAGACCGCGAAGGCGATCAGTTCGTCGTCCGGGTCCTTGATCGAGCCGGACTCCAGCAGCCGCTCGCGCACGTGCTGCGGGACCTCCGCGCCGGCCGGGGAGATCGAGAAGTCGACCGCGCCGGCGTCGGTGAACTTGACGGCGTTGGAGATCAGGTTGCGCAGCACCTGCTGGAGCCGCTGCTCGTCGGTGTGCAGGGTGACCGGCAGGGCGGGCGAGACCCGGACGGCGAAGTCCAGGTTCTTGTCCAGCGCGACCGGCTGGAAGGTGGCCTCGACGTAGTCGACCAGCTGGACCAGGGCGATCCGGGCCGGGCGGACGTCCATCTTGCCGGCCTCGACCTTGGAGAGGTCGAGGATGTCGTTGATCAGCTGGAGCAGGTCGGATCCGGCGCCGTGGATGGTGTCGGCGAACTCGACCTGCTTGGGCGAGAGGTTGCCCTCGTTGTTGTCGGAGAGCAGCTTGGCCAGGATCAGCAGCGAGTTGAGCGGGGTGCGCAGCTCGTGCGACATGTTGGCGAGGAACTCGCTCTTGTACCGGGAGGCCAGGGCGAGCTGCTCGGCGCGCTCCTCCAGGACCTGCCGGGCCTCCTCGATCTCGCTGTTCTTGATCTCGATGTCGCGGTTCTGCTGGGCGAGTTGCTCGGCCTTCTCCTGCAACTCCTCGTTGGTGCGCTCCAGTTCCTCCTGGCGCGCCTCCAACTCGGCGGATCGCATCGAGAGTTCGGCGGTGAGCCGCTGGGACTCCAGCAGCAGGCCCTCGGTCTTGGTGTTGACGCTGATGGTGTTGACGGTGACGCCGATCAGGTCGGCGATCTGGTTGAGGAAGTCCAGCGCGACGGTGGTGAAGGAGCTGAAGGTGGCCAGCTCGATCACGCCCAGCAGCCGGCCCTCGAACAGCACCGGCAGCACCACGATGTGGGCCGGCGAGGCCTCGCCGAGGCCGGAGGCGATCTTGAGGTATCCGGGCGGCGCCTCCTTGAGGATGATCGCCCGCTTCTCCACCGCGGCCTGCCCGATCAGCGACTCGCCGGGCCGGAAGGTGGTCGGCATCGCGCGCCGCTGGTAGCCGTAACTGCCGATCAGCCGCAGGACGGTGTCGTTCTCGTCGTCGTCCTCGGTGATCAGCTCGGCGGTGCGGCCGGCCGGCTGGGCGAGGAAGAAGGCGCCGTGCTGGGCGGAGACCACCGGGGTCAGCTCGGTCATGATCAGCGAGGCGACGGCCTCCAGGTCCCGGCGGCCCTGGAGCAGGCCGGAGATCCGCGCCAGGTTGGTCTTGAGCCAGTCCTGCTCCTGGTTGGTGCGGGTGGTCTCGCGCAGGTTGGCGATCATCTGGTTGATGTTGTCCTTGAGCTCGTCGAGCTCCCCCGCGGCGTCCACGTCGATCCGCAGGCTCAGGTCGCCCCTGGTCACGGCGGTGGCGACCTGGGCGATCGCGCGCACCTGCCGGGTCAGGTTGTTGGCCAGTTCGTTCACCGATTCGGTGAGGTCCTGCCAGGTGCCGTCCACGCCGGGTACCCGGGCCTGACCGCCGAGCCGCCCGTCGGTGCCCACCTCGCGGGCGACCCGGGTGACCTCGTCGGCGAACGCCGACAGCTGGTCGACCATGGTGTTGATGCTGGTCTTGAGCTGGAGGATCTCGCCGCGCGCGTCGACGTCGATCTTCTGCGAGAGGTCGCCGCGGGCCACCGCCGTGATCACCAGCGCGATGTTGCGGACCTGGCCGGTGAGGTTGTTGGCCATCAGGTTGACGTTGTCGGTCAGGTCCTTCCAGATGCCGGCCACGCCCGGCACGCTCGCCTGACCGCCCAGGGTGCCGTCGGTGCCGACCTCGCGGGCCACCCTGGTCACCTCCACCGCGAAGGAGGAGAGCTGGTCGACCATGGTGTTCAAGGTCCCGGCGAGGGCGGCGACCTCGCCCTGCGCCTCGATGGTGATCTTCTTGGACAGGTCGCCGCGGGCCACCGCGGTGGCGACCTCGGCGATGTTGCGGACCTGCCCGGTCAGGTTGGAGGCCATGAAGTTGACGTTGTCGGTCAGGTCCTTCCAGATCCCCGACACCCCGCGCACCCGCGCCTGGCCGCCCAGGATCCCCTCGGTGCCCACCTCGCGGGCGACCCGGGTCACCTCGTCGGCGAACGCCGACAGCTGGTCGACCATGGTGTTGACGGTCGTCACCAGCTCCAGGATCTCGCCCCGGGCGTCGACGGTGATCTTCTTCGACACGTCGCCGCGCGCCACCGCCGTGGTCACCTCGGCGATGTTGCGGACCTGGCTGGTCAGGTTGTTGGCCATCAGGTTGACGCTGTTGGTCAGGTCCTTCCACGTCCCGGACACCCCGGGCACGCTCGCCTGACCGCCGAGGATGCCCTCGGTGCCGACGTCCCGGGCCACCCTGGTGACCTCGTCGGCGAAGGCGCCCAGCTGGTCCACCATCGTGTTGATGGTGTTCTTCAGCTCCAGGATCTCCCCGCGCGCGTCCACCTGGATCTTCTGCGACAGGTCGCCCTTGGCGACCGCGGTCGTCACCTGCGCGATGTTGCGCACCTGATCGGTGAGGTTGTTCGCCATGAAGTTGACGTTGTCGGTCAGGTCGCGCCACACCCCGGCCGCCCCGGGCACCTGCGCCTGGCCACCGAGCCGCCCCTCGGTGCCCACCTGGCGGGCCACCCTGGTCACCTGTTCGGCGAAGCCGGAGAGCTGGTCGACCATCGTGTTGATGGTGTTCTTCAGCTCCAGCATCTCGCCGCGCGCGTCCACCTCGATCTTCTGCGAGAGGTCCCCGCGCGCCACCGCCGTGGTCACCTGGGCGATGTTGCGCACCTGGCCGGTCAGGTTGTCGGCCATGAAGTTCACCGAGTCGGTCAGGTCCCGCCAGACCCCGGCCACGCCCGGCACCTGCGCCTGGCCGCCGAGCCGGCCCTCGGTGCCCACGTCCCTGGCCACCCCGGTGACCTGGGCGGCGAACCCGTTCAGCTGGTCCACCATCGTGTTGACGGTGTTCTTCAGCTCCAGCATCTCGCCGGCCACCTCGACGGTGACCTTGCGGGACAGGTCGCCCTTGGCCACCGCGGTGGTCACCTGGGCGATGTTGCGCACCTGCGCGGTCAGCCGGCCGGCCATGGTGTTGACCGAATCCGCCAGGTCCTTCCAACTGCCGGACACACTGCGGACCTTGGCCTGGCCGCCCAGCTTGCCCTCGGTACCCACCTCGCGGGCCACCCGGGTCACCTCGTCGGTGAACTCCGAGAGCTGGTCCACCAGCCCGTTGACGGTCCGGCCGATCTTGAGGTACTCGCCGCGCAGCGGGTGGCTCACCCCGTTGCTGTGCAGCGAGCGCAGCTCCATCTTCTGGTCCAGGTCGCCCTCGGCGATCGACGAGAGCACCCGGCCCACCTCGGCCATCGGACGGGCCAGATCGTCGATCAGCGCGTTGCAGTTGTCGACGGCCGCCATCCAGGCGCCCTCGCCCGCGCCGGTCTCCAGCCGCTCGTTCAGCCGGCCCTCGCGGCCCACCGCCCGCCGCACCCGGGCCAGTTCTCCGGTCAGGTGCTGATTGCGCTCGGCGACCTCGTTGAACACCGCGGCGATCTCCGCCAGCGGCCCGTCCCCCGGAACCGTCAGCCGGCGGCGGAAGTTGCCGTCCCGCATCGCGGTCAGCGCGGCCAACAGCTTCCGCAGTTCGGCCGGCTCCGCCCCCCGGTTGTGGCTCACTCGCCGGCCGGCCGCGTTCCGCGGCGCGGTCCCGGACCGCCCACCGCGCGGAACGGGCGGCGTCGTACCGGTTGCGTCCTTGGTGGCCGAACTCAACGGGCCCCTCCCACATCGTGAACTTTCCGGTGACCGTCCGTGCCGGTACGGCACGCACCGGGGCACCGGCCCGGTCGGGCTGCGTACCGGCGCCCCACGCGGCACACCGGCACCCGCATCGACCGTACTGCTCCGACCGGCCGTCGCGGACCCCCCAGTCTGGCAGCACCGGCGCCGGGTATACGGCCGGTTGCGCCCGGTTGGTAGCCGACCGTCCGAAACAGGTGGGCAGAATCACTCTCAGGTGCCTGTTTCAACGCCCCGCCCCCACGGGGAACCAAGCGGAAAGTAGGGTGGAGCGCTGCACCGGGCCATGACCCGACCCAGCGCCGCCACCCCGGCGGCACGCACCGGGAGTCGGCGCCACGCCCCGGACAGTCAAGGCCAGAGCAGCAGAGGAGAAGTGGCAACGTGGTCACCGCGCGCGCAGCCGCCACCTTCGCCCCCGACGGCCGGTCCGCAGCCGCCGCCCGGGGCTTCGTACGGGACGCGCTGCTCGGCTGGGGTCTGCCCGAGGTCGTCGACGACGCCGTCGTCCTGGTCAGCGAACTGGTCACCAACGCCGTCGTCCACGCCGGCACCGCCGCCGAGGTGTGCTGCCTGCGCGAGGAGGGCACCGTCCGGATCGAAGTCACCGACCACCACCCCGAACGCGGCCTGCCCTCCCTCGGCGACGGCCCCGTCACCTCCTCCGACCGCTACGCCGACCCCGACGGCGAGGGCGGCCGCGGCCTGCTGATGTGCTCCGCCCTCGCCGAGCGCTGGGGCGTCGAGTACGCGGCCGGGCGCAAGACCGTCTGGTTCCGGCTCGCCCTGCCCGCCCCCGTGGCCGGCACCCGCTACGCCGTCCCCGCGACCCCCGGCAGCGACCTGCCCAGCGGCCCCGGCCCGGTGCACGTCGCCGTCGTCCAGCTCGACGAGGACGGCCGCGTCCTCGCCTGGAACCCGGACGCCGAGGCGCTCTTCCAGTACCCCGCCACCACCGTCCTCGGCCGCCCCTGGGCCGACCTCGCCGTCTGGCCGCAGTCCGCCGGCCGCGGCCTCGGCCTCGCCGACACCCTGCGACTGGCCCGCTGGGAGGGCAGCTACGGCGTCCGCCGCGCGGACGGCCACGAGGTCGAGGTGTACGGCGTCCAGGTCCGCGTGCGCGACACCGAGGGCGTCCCCTCCACCCTCTGCCTGCTCGTCCTCGAACCCGACCGCGCGGTGCTCCGCTCCCCCGCCCGCGCCCTGCCCGGCGAGCGCTCCGACCCGACCGGCCCCCGACTCGACCTGCTGGCTGGCCCGGTCGCCACCGACGACCTCGACACCCTGCTCCAGCGCACCGTCGAACGCGCCCGCGACCTGCTCGACGCCGACGCCGCGTACCTGCTGCTGACCACCGACGACGAGACCGAGTTCGAGGTCCGCGCCGCCACCGGCTTCACCTCCGGACACCGTCGGCACACCCGCTTCCCGGTCGACACCGGCAGCCGCTACGACTCCGCCCGGCTGCCCTCCGTCCACGAGGACCTCACCGCCCGCCCGACCGGCCTGCCCCTGCTCACCGGCAGCGGCATGCGTTCCCTGGTCACCGTCCCGCTCAAGGTCGAGGGCCGGCTGATCGGCTCGCTCGGCATCGCCACCGCCGCGCCCGGCCGCTACGACAACGAGGACGCCCTGCGGCTGCAGTTCGCCGCCGACCGGGTCGCCCTCGCCGTCGAGAGCACCCGGCTGACCGAGCTCGAACGACTCCGCCGGGGCTCGCTGTCCTTCCTCGTCGAGGCCTCCGACCTGCTCGCCGGCACCCTCGAACACGAGCAGACCCTCGCCCTGATGGCCCAGATGGCCGTCCCCACCCTCGCCTCCTGGTGCGCCGTCTACACCAAGGGCGACCACCGCGCCGCGGCTGGCCTCGCCTTCGTCCTGCACGAGGACGAGGACCGGATCGACCCGCTGCGCGACCTGCTCGACAAGACCCCGGCCCCCGACGCCGGTCCGACCCACGGCGTCCGCTTCTGGTCAGCGCCCGCCGAGACCGCCGCCGCCGGCGGCCTCACCGACAGCCCCGAACTCGCCGGACTGCTCGGCGAGACCGTCGTCCTGCCGCTGACCGCCCGCAACCGGGTCATCGGGCTGCTCGCGCTCGGCGTCCCGGCCGGCGTCCGGTTCCGCCAGGAGATCCTCGAACTCGCCGAGGACCTCTCCCGCCGGGCCGCCCTCGCACTCGACAACTCCCGCCTCTACTCCGAGCGCACCGCCACCAGCCAGGCCCTGCAACGCAGCCTGCTCCCGCCGGACCTGCCCGAGATCCCGGGCGTCGAGGTCGACGTCTACTACCAGGCCGCCGGTGAGGGCAACGAGGTCGGCGGCGACTTCTACGACCTGTTCACCATCCGCGAGGGCACCTACGGCTTCGCGATCGGCGACGTCTGCGGCACCGGCCCCGAGGCCGCCTCGGTCACCGGCCTCGCCCGGCACTCGCTGCGCCTGCTCGCCCGCGAGGGCCTGGACGCACCGCAGGTGCTCCGCCGCCTCAACGCGGCCATCCTGGACGAGGGTTCGCGCAGCCGCTTCCTCACCCTGCTCTACGGCGAGCTGACGCCCCGCCCGGACGGCAGCACCGAGCTGTCCCTGGTCTGCGCCGGCCACCCGCTGCCGCTCCGGCTGCGCACCGACGGCCAGGTCGACCGGGCCGCCACCCCGCAGCCGCTGCTCGGCGTCATGGAGGACCTCGACCTCACCGCCGAGCGCCTGGTGCTCTCCCCCGGCGAGGTCCTGCTGTGCGTCACCGACGGCGTCACCGAACGCCGCGAGGGCAGCCGGATGCTGGGCGACGACGGCCTCGCCGAGGTGCTCACGGGCTGTACCGGCCTGACCGCCGGGGCGGTCGCGATGCGGGTGCAGCGCGCCGTCGAGCGCTTCGCCCCGGAACCGCCGTCCGACGACATGGCCATCCTGACCCTGCGGGTGCCGACCCAGCGCACCTCGTGAGCCGACGCCGCCTCTCGGTCAGCCCCCGGCGTCCCGGTCGGCCCTGAGCGTTCCACAACTGACATCGTCACAAATTGTTATATTCACAAGGGTACAAGCGAGTACGGCCGGGTACACCGATCTCACCGGGGAATCCCCCGGCGGGGACACGACCGGCGGCTCTTCCGCCGGCCCATCACTTCTGACCGCAGCCCGCGCACGCTCCAGCCGTGCGCCCTCGGCGCGGTCGCGCGCATCCACCTCATCGGACCACACCACTGCGTTGACTGCGCCCTGCGCGCGCCCAAAGTGAAAGGAGCCTCCGGTGAGCAACGAAGCTACCGGGGCAACGAACGCCCGCTCCACCGGAGCCGACGCGGGTAACCTCGGCTACCTCGCACTCGGCCTCACACTGCTCGCCTACGGCCTGCTCTCCACCGGCGTCCTGAGCGGCACCGGGGTCGGGGACGCGGCACACCTCGCCCACCTGGTCGGCGGAGTCACCCTCTTCATCGCGGGCCTGTGGCAGCTCCGCGGCGGCGAGGGCTTCACCGGAACGGCCTTCACCAGCCTCGGCGCCTTCTGGGCGACCTGGTCGGCGGCCGGCGGGGCGGGCAAGAACGCCGCCGGCCTGTTCCTCCTGCTCTGGGCCCTGCTCGCCCTCACCCTGACCGCCGCCAGCTGGGGCGCGGGCCTGTTCAGCCGCGCCGTCTACGGCCTGCTGACGCTGTCCCTGCTGCTGAACGCCATCGCCGCCTTCGGCGGCTACAGCGGCCTCGCCAAGTTCGCCGGCTGGATCGCGGCCGTCTCCGGGCTCACCGCCTGGTACTGGGCCACCTCCGCGCTCAGCAACGGCTCCTGGGGCAGGATCGCCCTGCCCGTCAAGTGACCCGCTGCGGCTGATCCGCCGTGGCGCGCCGGGGTCGGACCTCCGTGTCGACGGAGGCCCGACCCCGGCGACGTGCCACCAGGGCCTGGGCGGCGTACGCGAACAGCAGGATCACGACGGCGACGATGCCGTCCGCCCAGAAGTGGTTCGCGGTCACCACGACCACCGCGACGGTCAGCACCGGGTGCAGCACCATCGCCCACCGCAGCGGGCTCCGCGAGACCCGCACCACCGCGACCGCCGCCAGCACGCACCACGCGACGTGCACCGAGGGCATCGCCGACAACTGGTCGGCCACCACCACACCGCCCACCGCGCCCCCGTACACCGACTGCCCGTACTCGGCGGCCACGTCGACGAACCCGTGCTGCGGCAGCATCCGGGGCGGCGCCACCGGGATGAACTGCACCAGCAGACAGACCGCCGTGGTGATCACCACCGTGTTCCGCACCCACGCGTACCGCTCCCGGTGCCGCACGAACACCCAGAGCAGCACCGCCAGCATCACCGCGAAGTGCATCGCCGCGTAGTAGTAGTTCGCGAGCCTCACCAGCACCGGGTACGGCGTGACGGCCGCCTGCCAGGACGCCTCGTCCGGTAGACCGATCGCCGACTCGGTGCGGTGGATCCAATCCGCCCGGTCCAGCGCGTGGTCCCCGCTCATCACCGAGAGGTGACCCACCAGCTGCCAGAGCGCGAACAGTGCCAGCAGCGTGCCGGCCTCCCGCAACAGCGCCGACAAGGACGGCTTCCGGACCCTGGCGGCGGCGTACGCCCCGCCGTAGAGAGCGACCGCGGCGCCCCCGGCGGACTGCCAGGTAAGGGTCAGGTTCTGCAACGGATCGCGCCTCTCCGACAAACTCTGGTTCGTGTGTTGGCAGAGGTTAACGCAAAAAGACCCCCTCCCGGACGGGAGGGGGTCTTTTCGGAATGATTGTTCGGCGGCGTCCTACTCTCCCACAGGGTCCCCCCTGCAGTACCATCGGCGCTGTAAGGCTTAGCTTCCGGGTTCGGAATGTAACC